>JAIXUV010000080.1 GCA_027483345.1 Verrucomicrobiales bacterium
GCGACGCACTCGACGTGCTGGGTCTGCGGGAACATGTCGAACGGACGGACCTCCACGAGCCGGTACCGTTCGTCGGCACAAAGGATCTTCAGGTCACGCGCCAGGGTCGCCGGATGGCACGACACGTAGAGGATCTGGCCGGGACCGGTGCGCCGCAGCACCTCAAGGCTCGGCGGACGGCACCCTACCCGCGGCGGATCCAGCAGCACGGCCGTCCGTGCGGGATCCATCTTCGCCAACAGCGACGGCAGGAGCTGGTCGGTGTCGCCGGCCACGTAGGAACCGTTCTTCAGGCCGCGCGTCTCCAGGTTGCGTCGGGCCGCACGGATCGCCGGGGCGTCCAGTTCCACGCCCACGAACGAATCCACCGCATCCGCCAGCTCGATGCTGAAGAAGCCCACCCCGCAATAGGCGTCCACGAGGTGACGCGCACCGGAGTCCACGAGACGCGACCGCACCCCTTCCACCAGCGCCGGCAGCAGGTGGAAATTGTTTTGGAAAAACGAATTCTCCGGCACCTCCCAGCCGTCCGGCGGGATGCGCAGCACGGTCTTGATGCCGCCCTTGGGAGGCGGGTTCCGGCGCCAGGCGCGGATGCCGTCGTTCAGTGCGGGCTCCGCGATGGCACAGGATTCGATGTCGCAGACGAGTCCGCAGTCGGCGCGGACGAAGCCGAGGTTCAGCCGTTGCGCGGGCTTGTTCCACTGGCTGCGGACCAGGATGCGGTTGCGGTAGCCGTAGGGCGCCGGACAGGGGACGACCTCGCGGACGAGCGACGGGTCGAATCCGCCGATGCGCCGGAACAGCTCGCCGATCTGGTGGTGCTTCCAGCGCAGCTGCGCGTCGTACTGCAGATGCTGGTACTGGCAGCCGCCGCATTCGCCGAAGTAGCGGCAACGCGGCTCGGTGCGCTCGGACGAGGCCTGGAGCACGCGGACGAGCTCGGCTCGGCCGAAGGACTTCTTCACCTCGATCAGCTTCGCCTCCACGCGGTCGCCCGGCGCGGTGAAGGGCACGAAGACCACGAAGTCGTCGACACGGCCCACGCCTTCGCCGCCGAACGCGAGGTCGGTGATGTCGAGCGTCAGGCGCTGTCCGGCCCGCGGCGTCCCGTTCTGCATCAATTCCACCCGACGGAGTTGCCACGAACCGGCCCTGCGAAGGAAGGCTGGACTTGTCCCGGGCGTGATTACGGGATTCGTCACGGAGACGCGGAGCGCACGAAGGCGGGATCTCCGGGGTACGGAGTCCCGGCTTCAGCCGGCGGAAACCCTGCCGGTCCGAACACCTCGGAATCCAACCCGACGGCCCGTCGCCTTGTGCAACTCCGCATCAGTGTCCGGACTCACCTCCAGACGCGGCCGACTTTCCGTCCTCCCCAAGGCAACGAGGCCACCCTCCGCCAAAAGGCGTATCGATCATGTCTGGTCTGGAAGACGAATTCCTGTCATTGGATCGACCAAGCCCGGTCTCTTCCCTCCGCCTTTCCTCCATCCGATGAAGCCCAGACGCTACCGCAGACACCTGCAGACCATGATCGGAGCGGTCCTATTTCTCCTGCTCTCCGCGACGACGCTCTTCGGGCAGAGCTTCGGCTTCATGCCGGAACTGCTTCCGGAGCCCTTCGGAGGGGTCATCTTCGTCCAACGTACCGTCACAGGCCCCCTCGACCTGGACCGCGATCGGCGGATCGATGTGGTCCTGTCCACCGAGGTCGCGCGGGGCTCGCGAAGTGGGACGCGTCGTTACCTGGCGCCATCGCCCGGCACACGTTTCGTGGGCTCGGGCATCGCGACGAACCGTCCCGTGAGCCCGTTCTTCGATCCCCCGGGGCGGCCCATGACCGAGACCCGGGATGCGGAGTTGGGTCTCGTCATCGACCCCTTGAACCCTCCACCGCTGCCGACGAACGGATGGTTCCGGATCGACGACAACATCAGCGACGACACCGGCAGGACGAACTGGGGCCTGATCCGCCAGCAGTTCCATCTGGGATTGCTCGTCCAGCGCGACGACGGAGTCCACAGCGGCTGGTTGCGGATGGACAAATCGGCCGCTGGAACCTGGGGAATCCAAGCCTTCGCCCTTCACCCGCAACCCGGACAACCACTGGCCGTTGGAGACAATCCCCCGCCGACGCCTCCGCCCACCGTCGAATGGATGCCCAACTACACCCGGCTCACCGTGTCGAACGACACCACCACCCGACTGATCTTCCTGGGCGTGCATCGGTGGACCAACCATGCCGATCACAGCCATGGTCAGGTCGTGGATCTGCGGGGTCAGGATGACTGGCTCTGGGCAATCCCCTCCGGCGACACCAACACGCTCCTCTCGCTGGAACCCAGGACCCGCCTCGACGTGCTGCCTCCGGGTGGAATCCAGACGCGCTCCCGCCTCGGCCTCATCGTTCTCTCGGTGGCGACCGACGCAGATGGGCTTGTCGAGGAACGTGGCCCGTTGGCAAACCAGCCTTCCGGCTACTTCGGCTTCAAGGGATCCGGATTTGGCGGATGGATCCACCTCGTGCGGGACACCTGGGTCGCCCGCTTCTCGACGTCGGCGACCGTCGTGAATGGTCCTTCGCTGGCCTCCGGCCCGGGCAATTCGGGTTCCGCGCAGAATGTGGATCTCAACAACGATGGCTGGATCGATTTCGTCCTGATGAATGAGGAGTTCATCAACTCCGACTTCAGCCGGACCGATCGATACTTCCATCCCCTTTCCGACTGCGCGCTCTTCATCCCGAGCGGCGGGGACGACACCCCCTACACTCCCATCGGCTCGACTCTGGTGATCGATCCCGCCGGTACCTGGAGTACCAACAGGACCACCTTGGAATTCTCGTGGCGGAGCGGCTTCGTCGCCTCCGACCGGGGTGGGGCCTACCTCGAGAACGGATACATGGGAGTCCGCTTCACCGGCCGGGATGGCATTCACTACGGATGGCTCCGATGGAACGCCGGATCGCTGCAGTTTGGGCCTGCCGCGTCGGCGGTGAATCCATGGCCGGGGGAACCGGTCACCGTCGGGCAACCCGCCCCAGGCTCCCTGCGGATCCGACGGACGGCGAATGCGTTGGCCGCCTATTGGCCGATGGGCACCACGGGTGTTCTGGAGCGACGACCGGCAGTGGAGGGTGGCTCCCTGAACCAAGGATGGACCCCGGTCACTTCCAGCGCGGCGAACGAGCACGTCGAGGCCAGTCTGGAAGGTGCCCTATTCCGGTTCCGGCCGACGCCCTAGTAACCCAGAACGGGTCTGTAGGTTCGAAGAGGTACGGAGTCCCGGCTTCAGCCGGCGGAAACCCTCCCGGTCCGAACACCTCGGAATCCAACCTGACGACCTGTCGCTGAAGGTCCAAACCGGCTGAAGCCGGGCCTCCATACTGCCGGGGTCAAACATGGGGCGACGCCGGTTCCATGCCGGGACCGGACGTCGCGGCACGCCGAGCCGACCAGAGCACACCCGCCACCACCGTGAGAGCGCCGAGCAGTGCCCACGGGGTCAGCACTTCCCCCCAGAACGCATAGGCCGACAGCAGGGCGACGACCGGCTCCAACGCCGCGGTGGTCGCAGCCTGCGCGGGGTGGAGGCGTTGCAGTCCATGGGCGTAGGACAGGTAGGCTCCGAACGTGCAGAAGACCGAGAGAAAGACGAGGGCGGCTCCGCCTCGGACGGAGACGGCTCCGAACGTGGTGAACGGGACGAGGGCCACGGCGCCCACCGCAAGTGACCAGGCGAGGACACGCGACGGTGCGTTCCGCGCGAACAACGGACGCCCCATCAAGTAGTAGAGGGCGTAGGTGAGTCCCGACAGCAGGCCCCAGCCGAGCGCCCGCCCGTTGAGGTGCGACACGCCCCCGACGCCCGGCGCCATGGCCACCAGCACCACCCCCAGCAGCGTCGGCGCCAGGGGCAACGCCGCGCCGAATCCCAGGGGTTCACCCCATCCGAGCCATCCACCGACCGCCACCCACAAGGGGGCGGAGTACAGAAGGATCGAGGCGATGGCGACCCCGCCCTCCTGCACCGAGTTCAGATAGGCAAGGTACATCAGCGCCACCCCGCCGACGCCGAGCGACATGGCACGCAAGCGATCCTCGGGTCTCAGGGGTGCCGCCTGCGACAGCCAGGCATGCAGTCCGAACCACAGGGCCCCCAGCGCCGCCCGCCAGAAGGCGACCGCAGACGGCGCAATCGACTCGGCCATCGCCACGCGGCCCACGACGCCGATGAGGCCCCACTGCAGGGCGGCCAGCACCATGAACCAGCGGCCGACGATCTCCGCCCGCACCCTCATGGCTTCCACTCCCGGACCACCTCCCAGGCCATCCGCCTCAGGTAGAGCGCATCGGCCTCGTCCATCCCGGCCGGGACGTAGGCAAGGGGCTCCGGACTGGTCCGGTACAACGTGGCGTACACGACGCACGTCTCCAGGTACGTGCCCGACAGGCTGGGATGCTCCCGGTCGGGAGCGAACAACTCCAGCTTGGGCCGCTCCTGGAGGACCCGTTGCCAAGCCACCGCCACCGGCGCCACCTCCGCCCCCAACTCGCTGGCGACCGCCCGGTGTGCCTCCGCGATCTGTCCGTTGTCGATCCAAGCCAGCCGAGCATACGCCCAGGTCATGAGCAGGACGGGCCGCGCCTTCACCGCCCGAACCGACTCGACGAACTTCCGCGCGTTCTCACGGAAGTACGAGACGTTGATCTCCGGGAGGTCTTCCTGCAGCAGGACGTCGGTCCAACTGCCAGCGGCGATCATGGCTCGGGGTTCCGGGCGTTCCCAATTCGACTTCAGGGTGGCGCCCCCCTGGACGCTCTTACCGGTCTCCAAGCGGACCGCTGCACCGCCGGACGCCGCCAGCTTCTCGAGATGCGAGTAAACCCCATCGTTCCAATAGGTGAGGCTGTTGCCGACGAACAGGACCCTACGAACGGGAGTCTCCGCCGGTTGGTGTTTGGAATCCCGATCGGCAGCCTTGGTGACGGATCCTTCAGCCATGGTCCAACACAGCAGCGCGACGGCGCACCGACCCAGGCGATTCGGGACAGGAATCGACCACCGGCTGTCGCGCTGGATTCGATTCATGCACAGGAGTTCACGGTAGAGAGACGAACGTGGATGGAGGCCGTGGAATGCTCAACAGGAGATCACGTCGCGGAGGAAGTCCGCCGCCTCCAGCAATGCCCGCTTTCGGCCCTATGCAACGGTTTGCCTCCACCCTCCGGAACTACCTTTTCGCCCCCCGCCAATGGAGATCTCACTGACGGGTTCTTGAGGGCATCGCCGCTCGCGGAGTCGTTGAGTCGGACGGTTCCCGTCTGAATCCTTGGGCTATGGCTCACGCCACGGCCCGCCCTTTGTCCAGTGACCGGGCGAACCGCTCCGTGCCCGTGCCGCCTCGGCGGCCGGGAGCAGAAATCGTCCGGCCAGCTTCACCACTTCCGCAAAATCTGGGTTTGGGTCAGTCCGGACGACCTTTCTCCAGAACGCCTTCCATTGTGTCCGCTTGACGGGTTCGGTTGCGAAGACGGAGCTCAGCCCAACGGGAATGGCCGCCGGAATCTCGGTGTTTCGCCGGGCGAACGTAGCGGAAATGGCCCGGGCCAGCCGCTCGCCTTGGAAATCGAACCGCTGCGAGAGGAGCCAAACGTCAAAGTAGTCCTTCATCCGGGTGTTGCGTTCTCCCAGTGAAACCATCGCCTCGAACTTTTCCGCCAAGGCGGTTTCCTTGGTGTAGGCCCGTAGGACGGGCTTTGGCATGTCGAGCAGGGTGGGAAACTCAATCTCCTCGGGCTCCAAGGTGAACGCGTCGCCGAAGCCGATGTCGGCCTGCACCGGGATGCGGGCATTGCCAACCCGCGCCTGGAGAGTGACCCGGACACCAACGTACTCTTGGTCTGCGCGGATCGACTCCGCTTCGATGGACTCCACCTCGAACTGCACACCGTCATCCACCGCGATGGAGCAGATTTCCCGGAAAGTTTCTGCCGCAACCGAGGGAGAATTGTCGCCGAAGCCGAGCAGGTCGGCGTCGCGTGTCACCCGCTCGCTCGATCCTTCTCCCCAGACAATCAGGAGCATGGCTCCCTTCAGGATGAACCGGGAATGGTGCGGCGAACGGGAGAGGCGATAGAGCAGACGCTCCGTGCAGTAGCGCTCCAACAGATCCTGGAGCGACATCTTGGAGTTGCGAGAGAGCTGCAACAGCCGCGCTTGGACCGACGCGGCGACGTTTGGACCCTTCTGCTTCACTCGAGCACTCCTTCCAGGTAGGGGCGCATGACGTTGAGGACCCGGCAGACACGGGCGAACCGGTAGAGGTCCTCGGTCGTCACCTGCTTCTTTTTCCAGGCGTCCTTAAGCGCCTCGATGGCGGTCTTGGTGCCGATCTGGTTTCGGAACTTGAAGCAGTCGGCCACCGTCTTGGCGGCGGAGTAGATCCGGACCGGCACACCGGCGATGGTGTGCGTCTCGATGCCCTCATGAAACGAAGGCCCGGAGAAGTAGTGGACCTTGAGCTGGAGGGAATCGATCTGTGGTGCGCGGGAATGGCTCTCGATGGCGATCCAGACCGCCCCAGGGCTTTCGGTGGTGAGTTCGTGGAACCGAAGCGCCGAAAGAAGGCAAACCACGGCGTCGGGCTTCCGCAGCGCGAGGAGCGCTAGGTCCTCATGGGACTCGAGGGGCGCATCGGCGACACGGTAGATGCCACGCCCCATTTCAATCAGCCGCCCTTCGCGGGCGAGCTTGCGGATGCCCATGCGGTGCACTGGGGAGGACCGCACACGAAAGAGCGCGGCGCCCGCCGTTCCTTCCTTTGGTTTCCTCAGATTCGCACCCACATCGGAACATTTACAATATGTCGGTAGTTATGATCAAGTACCGACATTCTGATCCACGTGTCCTTCGAAGGCTCGCTTCAAGGGACCTGGCGAAGACTGGATACAGCAGGGCTCCGACGGCCCGTCGCTGAAGATCCACACCGGCTGAAGCCGGGACTCCATACCCCAGACGCGAACTGCCATTCCGAAGTGTGCTGGGGAACCTACTCAGCCAATACCCTCAAGCGAAGGTGATCGGGGAAGCGGAGGAGCGGGGGAAGGTGAAGATCCCGAAGGAGGAAGATTGGAGGCGAGGGTCGGAATCGCCCGACTCTCGCCTGTAACCTGTTGCAAAATATCGGGTTTTGCTGGGGTTTCAAGTAAACTCTGCTTGCGGATGCCATCGCTCCCAGGCCTCAAAGCTTAACCGTTTTACTGACACTTTTACTGACAGTGTTTCGGTGCTCAAAAGGAGGCGGAGCCGTTCGGTTTTCGCACCCAATTCGCAGATCACTTTCAATCGCCGCCGCAAGGTTGCGCCGGAATTGCGATCCCAAGTGGACTCACCCAAACTGGGTGAAACGCTTGTTCCACCGCGGGTCCGGCGAAGCCGAACATGAGCAACGAAGTTCATCCGAAGTGCGAAGGTCCGAACTGTCCTGAGGGTTCCCCCCTCAGGACAATCCGCTTCTTCAAGCCGGAAACTTCGCACGGCTTCCTCTCGAACTACTTCCGCTGGACGTTCGTTCTCGAATGCCGCCGTTGGGAGAACGTCGAGCATTACTACCAAGCCGCGAAGTTCAGCCACGATTCAAAGCTGACCGAAGCAATCTGTCGCCATTCCCACCCCGATGCCACCAAGAGCTTCAGCCGTGAACACGTGTCCGATTGCCGGCCGGATTGGCCGGGAATGAAGCTCCTCGTTATGCGCAAAGCCGTTTGGGCAAAGTTTGGTCAGTCGGCCCTGCTCACCCGGGAACTCCTTGCGACCGGTAATGCGTCCCTGATCGAGGATTCCCCTTTCGATTCTTTCTGGGGTGTGGGGCCAACGGGCAAAGGTGACAACCACCTCGGCATGTTGCTGATGGAGCTCCGCGGTGAACTTCAAAGGGAGTTTGCAGAGCCGCGCCCGTGAACCGAGCGCACACAGTTGGCAGTGGCCACCATAACGGGGAAACGGAACGGCAGTCCGCCGTCATTCCCGACCCGATAGAGGATACCCATGCCCACATTCCACCCCCTGCTCTACTCCGTTCGTGACGGTGCCGCCATCGGTCAGACGGTCGAGGCAGCCGATGCCAACGAGGCCGTTCGACACGTCGCAGCGGCGGTCTGCAATCTTACTTTTCCAGAAGTGGATCGGGCGCTTGCCGCTTGGGACTTCGAAGTCATCGCCGTGATGGCTGGCGATCCGAATTTCGTCCCGACCACGAAGCTGCCCCTATTTCCGGCGCTTTAGGCCATCCAACCGAATGACGGTTCGGTGAGCGGCACATCCCGCGGCGAACCTGCATAACCGGGTCACGGGTCGAATGTATTCATGCCCCAAGGAGGTAATTCCATGCAGTCCATCGAACAGGCGTCCAACGCCGAGCTTTTGTCCGCCCTCACCGGTGCCGGGCCGGCCCAGTTACTCATGGAACGTTTTGGCGGTCTCGCGCCGCTTGCCCGGGCGTCACTCGATGACCTCCAACAACTAAAGGGTATTGGCAAAGGCAAGGCGGCAGCGATTCGCTCCGCCTTTCTCCTTGCCCAGCGTTTGACTCAAGAAACGCACCGTGAGGCACCCATGCTCGACACGCCGGAGCGGGTGGCCGACGTCCTTCGTGAACCCAACCGGCTGTATGCCGTCGAACATTTCCAAGTCCTCTGCCTCAACACGCGTCGCCGCCTGCTAGCCGTAGAGAGCATCGGCCAAGGCATTCTCGACCAAGTGCTCGTTCATGCTCGCGAGGTCTTCGCCATCGCCATCGCGAAGCGGGCTTCGGCCATCATTCTTGCGCATAATCATCCCAGCGGGGACCCGACGCCGAGTGATGCGGACATCCGCGTGACGCGCGACCTCATCCGCGCCGGTCAATTGCTCAAGATCGAGGTATTGGATCACATCATCCTGGGGCAACGCACCATCGAACGTCCTCGCGATTACTGCTCCTTGCGGGAGCTTGGCCATTTTGCAGGGTATTGAGTATTGCCGGGCTCGGCACATGGCCCATTTCCATTCCTGTGGGATTGCGAACATTCGGTCGGCGGCTATTCCGCGAAGCATTCACAGGACCGGTCGGGATCAGAGGCGATTAACCCTCTTTCTAAGGAGAATCGTCTATGTCCAAACAAACCACCGAAACCAAAGCCACCCGTCCCGTGCATGAAATCCGGCTGGGCCTGATCAAGGGCGCCATCTGGGCCAACACCACGCGGGAGGGGGTCATGTTCAACGTCACCTTCGAGCGCAGCTACAAGGACGGAGAGGAGTGGAAAACCACGAACTCTTTCGGCCGCGACGACCTGCTGAAGCTGGCCAAGCTCGCGGATGAAGCCCATTCGTGGATCACCCGGCAGCCTCCGCCACGCACCCCACAGGGACCCATGAACCGCGGCACCCTGCCGAAGGCCGCTCCGCGGATGGCAGGACGTTCCGCATCCTGAATCTCCGGCGCTTCCGGCCTTGGAACCGCAAAGATTCTCAGCAAATGGCATAGCTCCCGGCACGGACCCGCAGAGGGTCCTCCGAAAGAATTCCCATGAACCAAGACTCTGCTGCCAATGCCCACGATGACAGTCAGTTGGACGTATTGAAGATTAAGCGGATTGTCTTGCCTGCGACGCGCTGGCAGCGCCTGAAGCCAGCACAGACATTCCATCATAACTGACACCCACCGCCTTGAGGAAGGCTCTCCGCATATCTATATCGGACGACACTTACTGCCGCCGAGCTGCCTCAACGCCTGGAAGTGCAGGGGCGTACCCTGCCGGAAGCCGGACAGCGCAACCTGACTCGCTGCATAGGCTGGGGAGTTCTGCCGCAAGTCCACCATCGCAACTAGGACGAGTGGCGTTTCAGCCGGAACAGCTTGATTCCCTGCTCAAGCCCGGGGCACTCCGTTCATTGTCATCGGGATTGATCCGATTGACCAAGGCGCTGCATCCCTCGGTCGATATACCCCTATCTGCATTTAATCGAAGATTCCTGCGATTACTGGTACACCACGACTTCTCTACCCCGTCGCACGGGATAATACCAACTTCTCACGCGTTCGTCATATCGCGCGGCAGGCTGGACGCCAAGAATACCACTTTGCGCCAGCTCGCCAGTACATAGCATAATCGTATAACGGAACATTGAACCCAACGTCATTCCCAACCTGCTGCAGAATGCCAATGCCTAACATTCATCCCTTGTTCTACTCCCATCGCGTCAGTGCCGCCAATAGCCACACAGTCGAGGCAAAGGATTCCGGTGAAGCCGTTCAACACGTCCCAGCGGCAGTCTGCTGCTGTTTGATATTGCCGCATGAAGAGTTGTGATGGCAGTTTCCGCTTACGAATCACCTTCAACAACAATAATAGTTGCCGCGATCGGATGAATGACAATGACATTAAAGAGTGCTTCTACGGGCTGCTCTCGGGTGCTTCCCGCCGCCGGTTGACCCGCAGCCTCGTGATCAAGATGGTGAGAATGCATCCCTTCCTCCAGACTATTCTGATGCAGGAGGCTTTCCAGCTCAATGGATCCTATCAACACGATGCATCCAACGTTCTTCTAGAATGGCTGCGTGGACCGGTGCCGTTCCACAGGCTAACGGCGCTGTATGGAGACATTCCCGCTCACGCGCCCAGTACCGATCACTTCGCCATTGTAATCGGGTCAAAGTTGATCAGATCCCGACGATTCTGCACAAGTGAAGGTCGTGTTCTTCGCGAACTGCTAAGGTCCCAGGTCGCGCACGCTTTCCTGAGAACTGGTCAAGTCACAAACGCGATCGCAACAGCATCAACAGTTGTTTCGAAGCTGCGACAGATCAAATCGGATACACTTGCAAAAGCGGTGAAAGCCTACGCTCAGACAGTGTGGTCGTTAGGCTTGTTCAAGAAAGGCGAACTCGAGAACGCAGCAAAGCTTTCAACAGAGGCTATGCAAACCTACCCCAAATGCGGAGGAACTGCGCTGCTCCTCAAATTAAGGGTGATTGTGTTGAACACGTGGGCCGCTCAGATGATCGTCACGGAGCGAGAGCCTGAGGGGATTAAAGCAGTTATGGAAGCCTTGGCGATCGTCGAAGGATTGTCAGCAAAGGCCATGGCAACATCGATCGACCTTGCAGCTCAACTCACTATCGTCGCTACGGCACTTCATAGAACCCCTGATGGTGACAAGGCATGGGAATATTCTCTTGCTGCTTGGAAGACTTCCCAATCCACCGATTCGCCACTCAATCTTGTTGTGATATCAGCTGCTGCCAAGATCTATTGCGACACTTTGGGAAGCGATCGTAGCCTTAATGCGGATATTGATATCCACCTGCTTCTGTTGCAGCGGATCACACCCTTTGCAAAGCTGCATCCTAACTTCTTTCTTTCATTATACTTAACACATTTGGTGTCATTCTTAAGGGCAATCGCGAGGGAGAAGCATTATTTTAGCGGCATTCTGACCACCACGCCTGATTTGATCAATGATCCAGATGCCCCTACCCGATCCATTGGTGAACTTGCGCAGAATGAAATTATCGCTGCTATCGACTTGCTTAAAGAAGCGAGAGCGAGGGGATACAACATTGAGCGCATACTGGAAGCACAACTGAGACATGCGATAGTCCGAGCTATGCTTTACATAGATCCTTCAGCAGCTTACCAGCATGCAGTTTCAGCATTGCGCCGCTTGCGAGGCCTAAAACCTCATGACGGATCGCTATTTTTTTTGGCCAGGGACTTAAGACAATTGCGAATCGAAAGCAATCTCTTCTCGCTTGTACGCTCTGCGAAACAATTTCTTTGGCATGACTACGCCAAACATCGGCCGCCTTGGCCGCGAGGACAATCGAGTCAGAGCGGAAGTGCAGATGGAGTTCCTAACACCCATGGCTTTATTAAGGACGTCATTCTGGAAACATGGCTCGCACTTTACGAAATAACTACGAGTGGTTCCAGACCCGTGTTCTTATACGTAGAAGCAGAAGTGATGGAAACTCGTTGTTTAGCACATGTATTAACACTCACACAGTTACCACAGAGAGATTTTTTTGCCGAAGGAGTTAGTCTGCTAATGTTGGCAGAGCTTCAATGGGCTTTGGGTAAGGCGCGGCTTGCCCGAAGGACTTCGCGATCAGCCATAAAATGCTTCTCTAAAGTGTCTGGAGGTCATCCCAGGTTTGAGACGGCTGTCTATCACGCGAGCGTGCTAATTGCGTATATTGATTACAGGATAATGTTTTACTCTTTCGGAACTGGGAAGGGTTTTTCGAAGGACAAATTGCGCACGGAGAACCTGCTTTCGCTAACCGTGCGGCTGACCATGTATCATGTTACAAGTGCGACCGAAATGGTGAATTGAAGCACCATTAAATAGGAGCTGAGGAAAATCATGTCATTGCGGCGCTGAGCAGCCATGATGTTAGGATAGGAAGGTTACCTTACAGCTTTGGTGTCACTGTGGCATGGTGTAGCGGAGATTTAGTGGACTCAGTCCACGCACGATGGCCGTCCTCGTGCCATGCATAGGGTGGAGTAGGCGAGCGGACGGAAGTTTCGCTCTCGGCGGACACGGCTTTACGGAGCGATGGAGTTCGCGCCGGTTGACTCCCTGATTTAGCGGCGATTGAATCCCGAACAGATTATGGGGCGACGCCGCCTTGAGGGGCCAGAATTATGCGGTCCAGACCAAGTGTGGCGCAGGAGAATTGCGTCCGTGACGATGGCCAGTGGGTTTACATGTCTGCTTGCGGTGATGGACTGGTAGAGCCGGTATATCGTGGCGTGTGAGCTTTCGAGGACGTTGGATGGCGAGTTTTGCATCGGAGCTTTGGAATAGGGCTTGGAGTTTAAACTTCCCATACCGCACACAAGTCCGCCGGACTGCATAACTCCAATGTAGGAGCTATCCGATGAGCCGATATTCTATCTCCAGACCCCGTGATGACCGTCAGTTGAACTTCTTCGGCTTTACGCCGGTGGTTTTGCCTGCGAATCGCGGGCCGCCCCTCAGACCTGCACAGCCGCTGCACACGGCCTCCGCTCCAGTCCTGCCGGTCGTCCAGTGGCCGGAGATTCGCTTGGAGCCAGACCCCAAGCGACCCCTGGCACCGGTCGTTTCCACGCCCAGCCGCTTCGCCATCACCCACACCGACCGTCTCGGTGAGGGTTCCTTGCGCCAGAAGTGCGACGGCAACCTGACCGCCATCGCGCTGCTTCAACGTTTGGAAGCGGAATGCCGCACCGCGACGGAGATCGAACAGCATATGCTCGTTCGTTACGTCGGATGGGGTGGTCTGCCGCAAGTCTTCGACCGCCACAATGACGAGTGGAGTGCTCAGCGGGAACACCTTGAATCCCTGCTCACGCCCGAGGAATTGGCGTCGGCCCGCGCCACTACGCTCAACGCACATTACACCTCCTCCGCCATCATCCGGGCGATGTATGCCGCGCTGGAACGGTTTGGTTTCACCGGCGGACGTATCCTCGAACCCGCCTGCGGCCTCGGCCACTTCCTTGGCCTGATGCCCGAGGGACTCCGTGCCCGCTCCACCTTCACGGGCATCGAGATTGATTCACTGACGGTCCGTTTGGCCAAGGCGCTCTATCCCGAGGTCGACCTGCGCCATTCGCCCTTCGAGGAGGCCAAGCTGGCGGACGAATCCTTCGATGTGGCGATTTCTAACGTTCCTTTCGGCGACTACCGCCCTTTCGACCGGCGTTTCCCCCGGTTCCTGATTCACGACTACTTCTTCGCCGCCTCGCTGGCTCGGGTCCGTCCCGGCGGCTTGATCGCCTTCGTTACCTCACGCGGCACGCTAGACAAGCAGGACCCTGAATTGCGCGAGTTGGTTGCCCGCCAAGCCGATTTGCTCGGCGCCATCCGGCTCCCGAACGACGCCTTCAAACGCAACGCGAACACCGAGGTCACCACCGACATCGTGTTCCTGCGGAAACGATTCGCAGGGGAGCCCCGGTCGGGTCCGGATTGGATCAGGCTGAGTGAAACGACCAACTCCGTCGGCGAAACCATCCCGCTCAACGAATACTTCGCGGCCCGCCCCGAGATGATGCTCGGCGAAATGCTCCTGGCCGGGCGGATGTATCGCCAGAGCGAACCGACGCTCGTCGGCAACGGACGTGACCTCGGAGAACAGCTTCAAGCGGCCCTCGAACGTCTGCCGGCTGGCATCTACCAGCCTGCCGCCACTTCGCCCTCGGTCCCGAGTTCCAGCCTTCCCATGCCGGCTCCCGAGGCTGGGAAACCCAACGCCTTCGCCCTCTGCCATGGCCAATTGGCCCGACGGCAGGGGGACACACTCGTCATCCTGTCGGACCTCAGCGAAACCACCGCCCAGCGCCTGCGCGGGCTGATCCGGGTCCGGGATGCCCTTCGGCACTGTCTCCAAACTCAGTGGCAGGATCATCCCGAGGAAGACCAGCACCGCGCCCGCACCGCCCTGAACCAGGTTTACGACTCCTTCGTCCGGAAGTTCGGTCCGCTTTCCGAACGGCGAAACGTCTCCGCCTTCCGGGGTGACCCCGATCTGCCGCTGCTACTGTCGGTCGAACATTTTGACCGCGAAGCCGGGACGGCGACCAAGGCCGCCATCTTCCGCGAACGTACCATCGCGGCCCGTTCTGCCCCCCAACGGGTGGACGATGCCCGCACCGCGTTGCTGGTGACTCTGGCGGAACGCGGGCGGGTGGACTTGGAGCATGTGCAAAGCCTGCTCCGTCTGTCCGAGGCCGAGGTGTTCTCGCAACTGAAGGGCCTGATCTTCCTCAACCCACAAACCCAACGCTGGGAAACCGACGACGATTACCTTTCCGGCAACGTGCGCGAGAAGCTGCGGGCCGCGGAAGCCGCCTCCCGCACCGACCACCGCTTCCAGGCCAATGTCGACGCGCTGCGGCAGGTGCAGCCGGAAGACCTGACGCCCGTCGACATCGACGCCCGGCTCGGCAGTTCGTGGCTGCCCTGCGAGGACATTCAGGCGTTCGCGGAGCACTTGCTCGGCGAGCGCGGCGTGGAGGTGAAACATGCCGACCTCATCGGTTCCTGGTCCGTGAAGGGCGCGTGGAATGTCCGGATTGCGGTCGCCAACACCACCGAGTGGGGCACCGACCGGCGCTCCGCCGTGGATCTGTTGGAAGACGCCCTCAACCTGCGCACGCCGACGGTGTATGACCCGGACCCCGTAGCCGACAAGGCCGTGGTCAACGGTCCCGCCACCGAGGCGGCCCGCGACAAGCAGCAGAAGCTCAAGGAACGCTTCCAATCTTGGCTCTGGGAGGATGACTCCCGGCGCGAGCGACTCTGCCGGCTCTACAACGACCGGTTCAACGGCCTGCGGCTGCGCACGTTCAACGGGGACCACTTGCAACTGCCCGGGGCCAGTCACGCCATCGTCCTGCGAGCACACCAGAAGGCCGCCATCTGGCGCATCCTGCAGACTTCCAACACGCTGCTCGCGCACGTTGTGGGGGCCGGCAAGACCTACACGATGGTCGCCGCTGCAATGGAGCTGAAGCGGCTCGGGCTGGCCCGCAAGCCACTCTTCGTGGTGCCCAACCACATGCTCGAACAGTTCGCCTCCGAACTGCTCACGCTCTATCCGGCGGCGAACATCCTAGTCGCCACCAAGGAGGACTTTGAGAAGCAGCGCCGCCAGACGCTCATGAGCCGCATCGCCACGGGCAATTGGGACGCCGTCATCGTCACGCACTCGGGGTTCGAGAAGATCCCGCTCTCCACCGACACTCAGGAGGCCTTCTTCACGGAACAGATTGCCGCCCTGGAAAACGCCATCACCGAACAGCAACGCGAGGACCGGGGCTCCCGGCTGGTGAAGGAACTTGAGAAATCGAAGAAGCGGCTCGAAACCAAACTCAAGGAATTGCTGGCCGAAGGCCGCAAGGATGCGGGTCTCACCTTTGAGGAACTCGGCGTGGACCGCCTGTTCGTGGACGAAGCCCACCATTTCAAGAACCTTTTCTACGTCTCGAAGATGACTCGCCTCGCCGGGCTGCCACAGACCGCCTCGCAGCGCGCCTTGGACATGTTCCTCAAGGTGCGGCACGTCCAACGCACCCCGGGCGGCGGCGTGGTCTTCGCCACCGGCACACCTATCGCCAACAGCGTGGCCGAGATGTTCACCATGCAGCGGTATCTTCAGCTCACCGCCTTGCAGGAATTGAAGGTCGATCACTTCGACGCGTGGGCGGGCACCTTCGGCGAACCCGTCACCGCGATGGAACTGTCGCCCGACGGCGCGGGCTACCGCCTCAACACCCGGTTCGCCCGTTTCATCAACGTGCCGGAACTCATGGCCCAGTTCCGGCAGGTGGCGGACATCCAGACCGCTTCGATGCTGAAACTGCCCGTCCCGGAGCTACGCGGCGGCAAGCCCACCATCATCAGCGCGGCCTGCTCGCCCGAACTGAAGGAGATCGTGCAAAGTCTCGTGGCCCGTGCCGAACGGCTGCGTTCCGGTCAGGTGGACCCGCGCACAGACAACATGCTGCTGGTCACCACCGACGGGCGGAAAGCCGCCCTCGACCTGCGGCTTTACGACCCCGGTTTGCCGGACCTGCCCGGCAGCAAAACCAATCGGGCGGTCGCTGAGGTGGAACGAATCTGGCGCGAGACGGCTTCGCAACGCTCCGCCCAACTGGTCTTCTGCGACCTGTCGACGCCGGGCCGTGGGTTCAGCGTTTACACGGACATGCGGGACAAGCTCGCGGCCCGGGGCATTCCGGAGGCGGAGATGGCCTTCATTCAGGACTACGACAGTGACGCCGCGAAAGCGGCCCTGTTCAAGGATGTCCGCAGTGGACGGGTCCGCATCCTCTTCGGCAGCACGGCGAAGATGGGTTCGGGAACCAATGTGCAGGCCAAGTTGATTGCGCTGCATCATTTGGACGCTCCTTGGCGTCCCGCCGATGTCGAACAACGCGAAGGTCGCATCCGCCGCCAGGGCAACACCAACCCCGAGGTCAAAATCTACCGCTACGTCACGGCCGAGAGCTTCGACGCCTACATGTGGCAATGCCTGGAGACCAAGGCGAAGTTCATCGCCCAGGTCATGACGGGCGACACGTCCCTCCGCCGACTGGATGACGTGGACGGCGCAGCGCTAACCTATGCCGAGGTTAAGGCCATCGCCTCCGGGAACCCCATGGTCATCGAGAAGGCGAATGTGGATGCCGAACTGGCGCGCCTCACGCGCCTGCGTTCCCAACACGTCGAGGCCAACTACCGGCTGCGCTCGCAGGTGCGTCATCTCACCGACGAAATCCCCCGCCTCGAACGGCGGCTCGAAGCATTGCGGCAGGATCTTGTCCGCCGGGTGGACACACGCGGGGACCAGTTCAGCATTCAGCTTGGCACTCAGTCGCTCACGGACCGGGGTATTGCCGGGGAACTGCTCAACCGGCTCGGAGAACGTTCCCGTGGCCTGGTGGCGGATAAGCTGGTTGGCCGCTTTGCCGGATTCGATCTCCTGATTTCCCCGATGTTGGACACCGAGATTCAGTTGGTCCTGCGCGGCGCGGCGCAACACTCGGTCCGGCTTCAGGCCACGGCGCACGGCACGACCCGGGCCCTGGAGCATGTCGTCAACCACTTCGACGAAGCCGTCGGGCAGGCCGAGGAGTTCCTCGCCCAGTCCCGGAAGCGTCTCGCCGACCTGCACGCCCAAGTGGATCAGCCGTTCGAGTATAGGGCTCGTCTCGCAGAAATGGCGCAGCGCCAACAGGAGCTGATTGGATCCCTCGACTTGAATCGAAATGCTCAACCACGCGACCTCGGTGGAATCAGCGCACCGGATACAGGGGCTTGAAACATTGCCGGGGCGCCTGTGGCAGGCGGAAGCGATGTAAAGGACGGCCTAGTGTTCTTGGGAGTGGTGAACAGCTTCTTGCAGTTCTGCTGCACACTTGGGAGCACTTCTAAAGCAACTTTCCCAATTAGGTCCCGACGTGTTTGCTCAAACCAGTCTTCTGCGAATCTGTAGCCCGTGGGGTCGACGGAACTCCACGCGATGCGATTTCGGTATCCAGGTTCGTCTTCTCTGAGGGCAATATTTGCAAAATAAACGCCTGCGTAATTCATGCCCATTGGAATTCGAGCCGCATGAATAGCTTGATTACGTTCAGTTAAAAACTTGGCGATTGGATCGCGGATGTAGTTCGCTTTGAGGGCGCAGGCAATTGCCTCGATCATATCGCAGACTTGCCCAATCAACGCAAGAAACGTAGATGTGCTTTGGGTCAGACGAATGTAAACATCCGAAGTAAGAGGCTTGTCCTGATTTGAACGGAGGTAGACCAAAGCTTCCTTCGTGCTTGAGTCGAATATATAGAGGAACAGAGCCATCGAGTAGTGGGACTGGCAGAACATTTCATGTTGCTTGGCAATTTCACCGCCTTGATTCATGTAGCTCTGACGAGGTTGCCCATGACCGTCATGTCCGATGAACTCGCTCCAAATCTCCTCGTAAAGCGGCAAATGCTTACGAATCCAAGCGGCGTGCGTTTGTTCAAAGAGGTCCCCGCTCTCCAGTGTCTGGTTCATGATGATCGCTCGATGTTCATGTCTTCCCAACGGTAGTCAGCAGGTCAAATAAGCGAAATGACATTCGTCTTGCGACGTCACAACGACCCCCAAGTGCATACTGAGCGGCGAGGACTCTCCCTACCGTAACGCCGAACAGATAACCGTCCGCCACTGATCCTCAAACTCGCCCAACGCCAACCGGTCGTGTGTGGACGGGAGCCGGAAGGATTGCCGCCCCGCGGCCGCACAGAGTTCCGCCTCGGCCCCCATCACGACGGACAGCGCGGCCCGGACGATCAAGCCGAGGGGAACCTTGGCCCGGGCGGCTTGCTGCAACCGGAGCAGGAACGCATTCAGTTCCGCATCCTCGCTGCGGGTGAGTACGAAGCGTTTGGTGATGGTGCCCTCAGGTGGAGGCTCTTCCCGTGGCCGGGGCGCGACCAGTGCAATACCTGTCGCGACGGGAGCCTGCCGCCGCGCTCCGGCTGTCGCGTCCCGAACGAGGTCGGCGGAAATGGGGTCGTAGGGGCGTTCCTCGAATCGCTTCTTAGGCATGAATCACCTCCTCGGTCAGCAGGATGGGTGGAGACTGTCGCAAGGCCGTCAGCCGGTCCTCGAATTCCTTGGCCAGCGTCCGGTATTCGTCGGCAACCGGATGGTCTCCCTGATACTGGAGTATAGTTTGCCCAATCTTCTGGGCCTCCTGAACCACGACACTGCGGCCGATTTCGGTGCTGAATTTGAGCGTGCGCCCGGCAGCATCGACACAAGTCCGCTCCACGTAGGCCACCAATTCTCGCGCCAGCCGCGTCTTTGGGCGTGGCACCGCGCAGACGATGACTCCGAGCAGAGCAAGCCGTTCGTTGGCATACCGCTGGGCTGCTACGATGTCGGTCAGCGCCTCCGCCAGAGCACTTACGGCAAGATGGTCGGGCATGGCACTTAAAACCGCGAAATCAGCGGCCTTCAGGGCCGGGATGATGGTCTTTGTCTTCTGCGGCGGGGTATCGAGAAACACGTAGTCGTATTTCCCACGCAACCGGTTGATCGGCTCGATGAGCAGGTCCTGGTGAATGAGCCATGGATTCTGCGCCAGAAAATTGTCCAGTTCGGCCAGCTTTCGCGAACTGGGGACCAGATGGATGTTCGGCGGCAGCGCCACCTCGGGTTCCTCGTTGGTGATGATCGTGTCCTCGGCGTTCTCCGCGCCGGTCAGCAGCTCGAAGCTGCTGTTCCAGCCATCGGTCGGCGCCCGCAAGGCCTTGGTCGCACCCGAGGTCATGTCGAGGTCGATTATGAGCGAGCGTCGCCCGCGCTCGGCCAGTGCCCCGGCCAGTTGGATGGTGTTGGTGGTTTTGCCGACGCCGCCTTTCTGGTTGCCCACGGCGATGACGACGGTGTTTCGGATTTTCTCGGACATGCTCCTCCTGTTCAAACGGGTTTGTTTTAGCCAAAGGGCCAACCGGCGCGGACCGCGCCGTCGGGCCAAGGGGCCATTTCGGGGTTATCCCACATTCCGAAGCGCCACGCCATAGACCCACGGTTTCGTTTTGACGCCGATGCAACGGGGTTCCGTGGGCCAAACGGCCGCTTGGCCAATGGGCGAATCAGTCGGCGGTCGGCCAACGGGCGCACTGGCCTTTTGGCCAACGGGACGGTCCAAAATGCAGATCACCCCTTGCGCGAACCCCGCGAAGTGCGGGATGCATCAGACTCAGGAGCATTCCCATGACGACCGGCTACAAGACCCTCACCCCCATCCAACTCGGCAACCTGCTGCACGCGCTCGCCGCCCGGCGGTTGCCCTGGCTCGCCGCCCGGGTGTGGCTGGCCTGTGTTGAACTGGTTGCCATCCGGGAGGCGGCCCAACGGGTGCGCCGACTCCGCCGGGACCGACGGGTGGTCCAATCCGAGTTTCAACGAAGCGAACTGGAGACATTGACCGGCCTCAACGCCCGATCGGTAGCCCGAGCCTTGGGACGGCTCCAGCAACTCGGACTGGTCGAGTTCAAGGCGACGGCCGTCGCGCTGTCTGAACTTCCGATGTCGGAAGCGGGGGCAACGATTCGAGATCTCGCCGGTGGTCGCAGCGCCCGCCGTCCCGTTCCGGTCCCCCGCACGGTGCTTCGCTTCCTTGCGGCCCAAGAGACGGCGGCGCTGGGCCGGGTCATGTTAGGCTACGTCTGCCGTGGGCTTTCCATCGACCGGGTGAGTGGCGCTCTCCGCGAAGCAGGCACGGTGAAAGCCAGTTGGCTGGCCGACACTCTGGGTCTGAGCCTGCGGTCGGTTCGCTACGCACAGGCGGAACTACGGGAGAAGGGATGGATTGGTAAGGACGTCGGTTCAAAACAGTGGAAGCTCAACCGCCACGGAGCCTGGTTCCGGATCAATCTGAACTGGAGGCTGCCGTCACGGGAGTCAGAAGGGGCTGCCTGCGATGCCACGAACCGCGTGCGCTTTGCACGCCCTACACCGGATTTCTGCACCTCCGTTGCACCCCCTAAAGAAGACCGGAAAACTCCTTCGGAATCTAAAAACCAGAAACCTGGTGTTTCCGGAACGGGGACTGGGAAGGAACGACCGGTGTGTCCGCAGCCGCTGCCAACCCCAACGCTCGCGAACATCCGATTGGCGGATCTCCACGACCGCAGCCGCCTGGGTTCGCTGCGACAGCAAGCCGTCGCTCGGGGGTGGTTGCGGGATTGTGAGGCCGATGCCCTGAACTTCTTTGCCGCAGCGGTGCGGGCGCGTTCCACGCCCGCCCGGGATCCGGTCCGGGTTTTCGTGGCTTTGGTGCGCGGACACGGCTGGCGGCACGTCACCCAGGCGCAGGAGGACGAAGCGCGGCGGATGCTCCGGCCCGCCGATTCGGCCAAACTCGGCGAACCCGCCCGAGTGGGCGCAATCCCCGACCCGCTGCGGGTCGTTATGGGGTCGGTCTTGGCCCGGATTTCCTGCTCAAAATCAGCACCCGCAGTAAACTCGGTCTTACCGCCTCGGAACCCCGCACAGCCCCACCTCCCGGAAGCAGTTTAGCCCGGGCATACTGTGATCCGACAAAGGCACAAAATTATGAGCGATAACCAAAATACTTCCCATGCTCCCGAGCTTCCCGGCGAAACCATCGACCGGTCCCGGCTCAACGAAATCGGTGACCTGGTCTTCCAGGTATTGGACTTCTGCACGGACGAAGCGAACTGGCCCAACTACGAACTCGTCGCCAAGGAACAGGGTGTTCCAGTCGGTCAGGTGATTGCAGCGGCTGTGGCTGGAACTTTCCTCCGGCATTACACGGTCTTCCCCAAGGCTCCCGCCACGGAATCCACCAACATCCTGGAAGCTAGAAATCCATGAATCCTTCCGGCTTCCAAACCCAAGATCTTGGCGGCAGCCGTCCCTACGAAATCGGCCAGTTGCCTGACGAATTATCGCCTAAGGCGCCTTCAATCGCGGCAGCTGTTTCAACTCTGACTCCGAACTCCCAATGAATCCCAACGAAGCAGAAATCTATCCCCTCGGGGGTTGCCTGGCGGTCGCGTGTTGTCTCCCTGAACCAATCAGTTCGCAGTTCACCCACGACCACATGGAAAGCCTCCGGAGGACGTCTCACCCATCAGAACCGACCACCCCCGGACGCTCTGGTGGACCGGAATCGCCACCCGAGCCGATTCCGGCATTGCTGAACGCGTTGCTAGAGCTGTGCCGGTCGGAAGTCCACGCTGGATTCAACCGAGTTGGGATTCTGTCACGATACACCTGTCGCGGCGGCGCGTTCGGACGGCTCCGCCTGGCCGAAGGCGACACGCCCGAACCTCAGCTTCCCGTCGTTTTGGTGTTCCTCCATGTGACGGGCTGTCTTCATGTCACCCATGAGATCGCGCCGGGCAATTCGAGATCCGTTCGGATTCCGATTTTCCACGGAGCGGTGGTGGGGCTGCCGATGAACTACCCGCTGATGGTGTTTGAAGACATCAAACCGACCGAAGGCACGATCGGTTGTGGTGTATCGATTGCCGTCATGGCCGCCGACGTTGTAAGGGCTCGGAGAGGGCCGAAGGCGAGGCCCGGGATAACCGATGTCCGGCAACCTATCGCAACCAATAAGGTGGCGAACACGCACGGAGGACAACCGTGAGCGACAAATCAAAGATTGAATGGACGGATGCGACGTGGAACCCGGTTCGGGGTTGCACGAAAATCAGCCCCGGCTGTGCCTACTGCTACGCCGAGAAGTTTGCGGAACGGTTCCGGGGCGTTCCTGGTAGTCACTTTGAACAGGGATTCGACCTCCGGCTGGTTCCCGAAAAGCTCGGCGAACCGCTCCGGTTCGCACAGCCCAAGCGCATCTTCGTAAACTCGATGAGCGACTTGTTCCATGTCGGCGTTTCCGACAATTACATCGAACAAGTGACGCAGGTCATGGCAGCTAGTCCGTGGCACACCTATCAAGTCCTCACCAAACGCTCCGAGCGTATGCGGGACCTGCTCCTTGGGCGGCTGCGGTTTGCCGCCGGGCTGGCGCACATCTGGTGGGGCGTCAGCGTGGAGGACCGGCGCTTCGGCCTGCCGCGTGTGGACCACCTCCGGGAATCGGGCGCGGCAATGAAGTTCCTTTCGGTCGAACCCCTGCTCGAATACCTCGGGACAGTGGAATTCGCTGGGCTGGACTGGGTGATTATAGGCGGGGAAAGCGGTCCCGGTGCCCGCCCGATGCCGGCCGAGTGGGCTCGCCCGATTCGCGATCACTGCGTTCAGCGCGGGGTGCCGTTCTTCTTCAAGCAATGGGGTGGCGTCCGCAAGCACACGACCGGCCGCGTGATAGACGGCCGCACTTGGGATCAGTTTCCAGTCCGACCCAGCGTTGCGGTTCCGCCTTTGGCTCAGCGCCGGGAGTTGATGACGCAACTTTCACTTCAATCCACTTAGAACATGAGCAAAGCAACTTTTGAACTCGGCGAGCTGATCTGCCAGCACCTGACGCTCCGCTACAGTCCCCACGGGAAGCGGGCTCTGGCCAAGTTGGCCAAAGAGATGGGGTCCACAGTTGAGCAGATCGTGGCCACGTCCCTTGCGCGGCGGATCGAACAGCGGTTTGACCTCACGCCCAAGGCGGAAGGCATTCCTCCAATGGAGGGTCGGACCTTGGTGGAATGAGTTTCCCGTCGGTAGTCTGTCTCCCTGGAAGCGCTGGAAGGATGCTTGAATCGGCTCGCACCGAAGCCCCATGAGCGGAACCAGTAGGCAGCCCGTCCCTGGATCGAGTCTCAGCCCAACATCCCGATGCCTGAACTCCAACCAGAGGTAAGCAGCGACGTCCAACCCGTGCGTCTGAGTGAGCTGCCGAACCTCATCGAAGAGTTTTTCGGGCTGGGTTACAGGGACAATCGTCTTGGCTTCGGCGGGCTGTGGGCGGGTTCGGATATGGCCCGGCTGGGATTGGACCGGTCGGTGGACCGTGAAACGCTCGGGAACATCTTCAGTTTCCGCTGCCCGGCGGGCGACCAGCTTCCGCCTCGGGAATGGCGAGAGACAGACCCGGTCATCGCGCAACGCATCAACTTTACGGGCAATCCGCTCGTCTCAACCCTTTGGGGCCTGGGCGGGCGCAAAGAGTGCCTGGCGCTGATGGAGACGCGCCACCGAGCGATGGATCAGGCAATGAAGCTCCTTCAGCGTGTCGCCGTCCTCGAATCGGAATCGAAGCACCCGCTCCTCCGCCGGGGATGTCTTTATGCGGCCTTCCTTTCCGGAGCTGCCCCGGACCAGACGCCGCGTCTGGAAACCAACATCCTGATTGCCCAGCAGTATCGGCTGCCGAACGGCAAGGCAGTGCATTTCCCGCTCACCTTGGCACCCTGGGCCGTGAGCGAACTGATCGCCCGTTCGGAATGGCGCAGACTGAGCGAAACATTGGGGACGTTTGGCCTGACAGAGCGCACCCAGGTCCCTGAGAATCTCTTTAGACCCCCTGCCCTGCGGGATTTACGGCCGTCGGAGCAGCCGCTGCCCGGAAGCGTTGCCGACCGCCGCCTAGCGGGTCCCGAGTTGATTGTGGCCTGGCGGAATCAGGCCGCCGCCAAGGGCTTCGGGCGGGAACAGGTGAAGGCGCTGTTCGCCGCCGGTCAATTGCTGGGCAAAGTCGTCCGCTGGGAGCGAAACAACCTGGGCCCCGCGGGAGTCGAAGCAGCCTACCACGCCGTGGCCCGGACGGGTTCCCGACTTTCGACTGCCTCTCCGGAGAAGGATCACAGCCATGGACCATCACTCTGATTGCCGTCGCAACGAGGGCGATCAGGCCAACGGCTGGACGCTCCGGCCTTCGGGGTGAAGCAAACAGTCTGAAAGTCTGGATAGTTGGGCAGGCGGCACCCCACCGGGATTGCCGCAGGAGGAGACGAATGAAGCTGCTGGCGGTGACGCCCCTCGGGCGAAACCGCGAAACATCACGCCTATGGATCGAGAGCCGACGGCTCGAAGCGTTGGGGTTTCCGCCCGGAATGCCCTTCTCCGTGGAGTCGAAGGCTGGGGAACTCCTGCTCAAGCCGGCCATTCTGGCAGAAAATCACGTCTCCAGCCGGCAAATAACCGGTGGACGCCGCCCGATCATCGACGTCGCCAATCAAGCCATCCTCCAGGGACTCGCGGAATATCCCGAACTCAAAATCACCGGCTGGTTCGAGCGCCTTCAAATCAGTCCTACCCGTCGGGCGGCAGCCATCCTGCGAAGCCGTCGCCTGACGCCCCCGTTCCGGGTGCTGGAAGTGTTTGCGGGCGGCGGAACCATGACGGCTGCCCTGACTGCCAACGACCACTTCGTGGTCCAAGGCGGCATCGAAATCGAACCGCGTTTCGCCGACGTCTGGCAGGCGGCCCACCCGGAAGCGGCGTTGATCCAGGCCGACATCCGAGCGGTGGAGGTCTCGGACTTGCCGCCCTTCGACATCTTGATTGGCGGCATTCCCTGCACCAGCCACTCGAACCTCGGACGGGCCAAAAAGGCTCTCGCGGGCAAACCCGAGCTGGGCGACACCGGCGATCTGTTCATCCCGGTGTTGTCGATGGTGCGCGACCGGATGCCTGCAGCCATCGTGTTCGAGAACGTGCCGTCCTTTGGCACCAGTCTCGCCGGGCAGTTGATCGTCACCCATCTCGAACGCCTCGGCTACCACGTCTTCACCACCGTCTTGAAACCCAACGCCGAATGGAACGAAATCGAGGACCGGCAACGCTGGCTTCTGGTAGCCACGCTGGACCATCCATTTGAGCTCAAGGTACCCGGAATTCCAAACACCACCCCCGTATCTGCCTTCCTCGACCCATTGGACCCGGAGCGGGACGCCTCCGATGCGCGGCGAATTGCGGTCACCATTGCCGGACTCCGTCGCCACGCCGAGCGACACCGGGAACTAGGGCATGGTTTCGGCTTCACCGTCCTCAATGGTTCCGAGATGCGGATTCCCGTAATCACGAAGAGCTACCACAAGATCAACTCAGGACCTTTCGTTCAGACACCTTTCGGTCCACGCCTGCTGCGTCTGGTGGAGTTGGAGCGTATTCGAGAGCTTCCACTCACCACTTCGGATTCTTCAATAGGTGCAGAATTGATTGGCCAAGGAGTTCAACCAACAGTCTTCAAGGAACTGTTTCACCAGTTAAGTGCGACGCTTTCCACGACAGGGGCACCTGTTCACCTCAGGCTGGGCGGCTAAGGGGGCGTCAGGTAGCGTCGTGGCAATGAACGGCGGCGACCTCACACCAAGTGCGGCAGTGCTTGGGAGCGCGATTGCGCATAAAGCGCGGGACAGGATCCCAGCAAAACCATTCTGCGACGAATGCCGCTGTTTCAGTTTCGAATTCTGCCCGTCTTGGAGACTGCGGAAGGAGAGTGGACGGACAATTGACCGGAAGCGATCGCAGCCTTCAGGAATCAGGCTGTGGGCCTGCCCTGTGGTGAGAGTGATCATTGCGATGTCGCTCGACATCCTCTAAAAGATAAAAGTAGGCGTTACGCTGCCTTCGAAATCGCAACTTTCCCGTCTCACGGAGGTGCATCAGTTCGCAGCTTGAAATGCGAAGCAGTTCGCGGGCCTGTCCGCTGGAAAGCCAAGAGGCGGTTTGCGGAGTGTGATTGACCATAAGCTTGCGGACACTTTCCTGCCACTAGGCGGGCGAGACTCAGATGTTTAGCGTCATCGTCGCCCTTGTCAGGCTACCTTGATTCCGATGAACCTCTACTGAATTGTGAATCTGCAGGAATATCTCGGCTGTCTTGAGAGGCTCACCTTCGGGAAGCGATTGCCGGGCGCGCTTTACGCGGCCCGGGAGGAAGGGAGTGATTTTGGCCCGGAGCTGAATCAACTGTTAGCGCAATTGGCGGTGGATTTTGAAGTGGGGCCGGAATTCAACCTGATCAAGTTCCGGACGGGGGAACTGAAGGTCTCGTTTCTGAGCTATCCAAACTTCATGGAGGATCCGCATCCGGCGCTCCGACATGCGGTCACAATTGATCTAGCCAGTGGCAAGGCGCGCCACACGGATTACGCGGACAATCTAAATCCGCCGATTCTACACCGAAAGGAAACTTTCCTGGCTCCAGAGCATCCGCGGCGCGCGGGGTTTGCCGCGTTGACCAAGGCCGAAGAGGCGGCGGGGCTCTACGAACACACGGCGACCATCGGCTTCAAGCTGAACTGGGAACGACTACTTTGGGAGAAGGGAGTAGTGATCGAGGGGAACGGTCTCCGGAGGCTGGAGAGTTCATCACCGCATGTTGAGCCTGTCCTCGCTCAATCTGGAGAGGGAGACAGCGGGATTGCAAAGAAGGCAGGGACGATTCTGGTGGATCGGCACAAGACGGCGATGACGAGGTATGACCTTTCCAAGCCGGTGAAAACTCTGCTGGAGTATGGGATGCTGAACAAAGGCGCGACGTTCTTCGACTACGGGTGTGGGCAAGGGAGCGATGTGCGCGGCCTGCAGGGGCTTGGACACGACGCGGACGGATGGGACCCGGCGTACCGGCCATCGACGGTCAAGCGCCCCGCCGACATCGTAAACATGGGTTACGTGCTAAACGTAATCGAGGATCCGGTCGAACGTCTTGAAGCACTGGTGGACGCGTTCCGGTACGCGCGGCGGCTCTTGGTCGTGTCCGGGCTGATCAACGAGACAGTTGATACCGCGACAGCACAGCAGTACGGCGATGGGGTTCTGACGCGAGCAAACACATTTCAGAAGTACTTCGAACAGCAGGAGCTTCAGCAATACATCGAGGATGCGCTGAGTACTACGGCTGTACCCGTATCATTGGGAATATTCTACGTGTTCCGTGATCCGGCGGAGCATCAGGACTTCATATCGGCACGGACGCGTCGGACCGTGGACTGGACTCAGATCAGCGCTCGGCTGGGATTGGGCGAACCCAGAACGATTTGGAAATCGCTGTTCGAAGCACACAAAGAGCTTCTGGACGGCTTCGGAAAAGTAACTTTGGAACTGGGGCGAATTCCGAAGCCGTCAGAATACGAGCATCTGGCGCAGATTAACGAGCAACTTGGGTCGGCGAAACGGGCTCTGCGAGCATTCGTGCAAGGCGGCGGGGCTCAGGGCCTGAAGTGGAATGAAGTTCGGGCCCGGTTCGGAATTGGTCAACCGCCGAAGCCGCGTTGGGAAACCCTTTACGAGGTGAACCGGGAGCTACTGGATGCGTTCTGGAACTTGATATTGCATCTCGGTCGCTTGCCCCAGCCAGAGGAGTTTCCATCGACGGAGGAGTTGCGGGAGAAGATTGGCTCTCCGAAACAAGCGCTGAGGATGTTCATCCAAAAGGGCGGCGAAGAAGAAGTGAAGCGCTCGGCGGAGAGCCGGAGGCGGGATCTGCTAGTGTATGTGGCGCTTGCGAACCTGCGCAAGAAGGTGCCTTTCGGGCATTTGTCGCAAACACTGCGATGGGACATTCGCGAATTCTTCGGAAACTATACGCGTGCGTTGGAGAAAGGCATCGATCTGCTGTACGCGGCAGGCGACACGGGCGAAATCGAGCTCGCATGCGAGGAATTGAAGGTGGGATGGCAAGATGAGCAGGCGTTGTATCTGCACCGAAGCTTGCTGGAAGATCTGCCACCGGTACTGCGGGCCTACGTTGGATGTGCAACAGCGCTGTTCGGTGACGTGTCGCAGGCGGATGTGGTCAAACTACACAAGGCCTCGGGCAAAGCGACGTTTCTGGTGTACGACGATTTCGAGGGCAAGCCGCTGCCGGAATTGCAGCATCGCATCAAGGTGAACCTGCGAACACGTTGGGTGCAGGTGTTCGACCACCGATCCGACGGTCAATTGCTCTATTTCAAGGAGCGGTTTGTGGGTCCAAAGCATCCACACCGACCTGAAATGGAAGCATTCAGCGAGAAAATGCGGAGGTTTGGGGTCACTGACACAACTCTAATGGGGCCCACGAAAACAAGGATCGCGCAAATGCTAGAGAATGCGCGGATCAATCAACACTTGGAAACGTAGCCGGAAGGTGTGCCGGTCTTTTGGAACTTGAAATACTGGCTCCGGATTCTATCCGCCATCTCGATCACTGAGGAGCCCCGACCATTGAACTTGCTGCCCCTTTTTAATGCGGATATCAAAATGGCGCGAGTGAGCGTGGTGCTATTGCACACTTGCTCACCGCCGCGAGGCATGTGGCTTTTCCTGTGCACTGCCCCTATGGATTAATGTCGCGAAGCAGCATAGAAAAAAGCGCGGATGCCGCCACACTGTCTGGCTCCAGTTTTGATTCATCCACAAACTTTTTCATAGCAAGAGCCGGGTGAACCAGGTTTCTCCATTCCCTTAGTGTATGATTTGGCTCAGGATACGCGCCTTTTATCTTCAGTTTTCTTGCAACATTAATGAGATTAAACAGGCTCCACGTCAGTGGATCGGTTTCAATCTCGCGACCAAAGTTCGCCTTCTTTGTCGTATCTGATTCAGCCTTCGCCGCGTTTACGGCGGTTTGCAGTTGGCCGGGATTCACACTTAAATGAAGATCTATGAGTAGAGCCTCCATAGCGGAGCCGAATCCAGTCAAAGCAAGCCTATAACTCTCGTTGCTGTGTGCTTTCACTGCACCGCCGTATGCTGAGAAGCATATCTCTCTCAAGTCCGGATTCTTCATGAAGGCCAGCGCGGTCTTTTCAATTGCGAAGACCGATACCTTGCTTGGAGCGACGGTTGCAGCAACTGGAGGTACGAGTTGTGGGCTGGCCTTTGCGACCTGTTGGTAGAGTGAGTTGCGGAATATGAGTTTTGCATCCTGGCGCTTTGCGAGCCCAATCACTTGCAGAAACGTGTAATCGCTGTCCGCCGGTGCCACGTCAGTCGATCCTTGCTGAACCATCTGCGCGACCTTTTGGACCAGATTAGTATTCCCAACTATTTTGCTAAATATGCCTTCCAGGTGGGAGCCAATTGAATGCGGAAGGTTCTTTAGCGCTTCCGCGAACGCGATCTCAATGGGGAGTTCGCTCTTGCGAAGCGTCTCCTGGAATACAGTTTGAAGAAGGTATGGTTGGCCATTCAAAACATCATGCGCCGCTTTGACGTGGTCAACCACCGACGGATTAACGGATCTGGCCAACTCGATCGCCTGTTCCAGCGTTATGTCATCAGTGTAAACAGTTTGGCAGACGTTAAATGGTGAATTCCTCTCATCCACGAGCGTCTCCGGACGGAATGTTCCTGAAAAAACGAAACGAATACGGGACGCGATCGAGTCGGTACTGGCGTCAGCTCTTAAACTCGAGATCTGACGAATCTGTCCATAGAAGGAGTTTCGATACTGAGGGTTCTCAATACTCCCGGCTTCATCAATGATGATTGCGACCGGTGCTGCTGCTGGCGGGAATGCCGCTTCCAACCATGCAGCCACTTCGCCCCGATCTTCTATCCTCGGCCGCGGTATGGCCCTCCGGATGTTGCGACCAATTTGGTCGGTGAAGCAGCGTAGCAAGTCTTCAAATGCTGGACAGGGAGGAAGTCCCTGCAGGTCCACAAGGGCTGCTGTAAATCCGGCCTCCCGTAATCTATTGTTCAGGCGGACAAGACCGGAACTCTTTCCGTGTTGGCGAGGCCCGAGCAACAGCACCCATCGTCCAGCTGTAATCTCTCCGAAGACCTTTTGTTCGAAGCCCCTTGGAATATAAGCAGCTGAATCAAGCGGCACGGCTCCTTGGTTGTAGAAATCGCTCATTTGAGTTTGATGATGTATTGCTCGATTAGCTTTTCCACTGAACCGTAGAACTTTACAGCGTCAAGAAACCATTCGAGCCTCAACTTGTATCCGGATGCGTTAGAATCAGTGATTCCATACAGCTCGATCATCCGAAGGCCAGCCATAATGTCTGAATCGGGGCGCGGAATCTCTTTCGATTGCAGGTATTCGCGACAGGACTCCAAGGTTGTTCTGCCTGTTGCGATCAGCATTGTGAGAAGTCGCTCCAATGACGTAGATTGGCCCCAATAGGTCTCGAGGTAGTGTTCGGCGTATGAATAAGTATCCGCAATTTCGAGGAGGTCGCCAGAAGTCACGGAAGCTCGTGATGCGGGCGACCTTTCATTAAGGAGCCCGACGAGACGATCGCCAAGTGTTTGCAATAATTGAGGGTGACCATTAGTCCGATTCCAAGCCACGGAGGCAAACTGATCTTTGTCGGCGATTGTAATCTGCATAGCCTGTAGGGGCTTCATAAGAAGCTGCTGTGCCGACGCTCGATCAATTTGTCGCAGCATGACGGGGGCGCAGAAATTCCAGTGGGGAGACTGAGGATCCCACACACGGCTTGAAATCATTCTTTCTCCCGAGAAAACAAATTGTGCTTCACCTTCTTGAGAGACAGTTCTACATGCTCTAAAGAATGCCTCTGGAACCTCTTCACTCGTGTGCTGTTTGTCCCAATCAAGCAGTTGATCAATTTCGTCAAGAAAGATGACCACTTTTGAACTCGTTGCTTTCTTAAGCTGCTTCACCAGATCAAACACATTTGCAGGACGAAATTGGTTGGTCGGCTTCACCTGCCAAGCCCTTTGAGCCATCGCAGCAAAATCAGTCCAATCGCGAACGGTCTGACAGTCGCCGAAGTAGGTCTCAAATCCGGCTTCGCGAAGCCTTGCGGCCGCATGTCGCATCAGAGACGTTTTTCCAATCTTGCGCCCGCCAAGGAGCGCAATGCTATTTGAAGCGAGCGTCGATACCATGTCGGCCTCTTCCTTTTCGCGACCGTAAAACATCCTTGTGGGCGTTACACTACTCACAACAAATGGACTGGCCTTCACCAGGTCCGATTGTTCGAGGGCTTGACGTGCCAATATTGCTAGCGGCGGCTCCTTAGATTGCGCAATGGTCAACAGGAGAGAGGCGTCGAGAACGATTACGCTGGATGTGAGAGATCTCTGCAAGAGCCTAAGTCCGGAAGCGGTTGAGACGTCAGGGGGCGTGGGACAAAGGAGGACTGCGATTTTAGATTCAGGGTCTGTGGAAAGGGCGACGCCGGAGATTCTTTTGAATAAATCTGAATTCGCGACAAGCGAGGAAGCCGCGACCACAAGTCGTTTCGGCAATATATCGCCCCCATCTTTAAGACTCTCCACCGCATAGGTGATGCCATTGTGTTGAGCAATGACTGGCAAGCTGCCACCCGTAGCCATAAAGAAACACTCTATGGCCTTCTCCGATTGGAAGGCCTTGTTTAATCCGCTTGCCATAGTAACTAGTTCCTTCCTCCTCCAACCGAGGACGACTCCTGTTGGATTTAGTGCCAAATCCAATTCTTTGTTCTCGTTCGCATAGGCGGCCAAGGCAATTCTGGCCTGATCGGGCTCATCGGGTAACTCCGTAGTTGAAATGCTTCCTTTCGAAGTGATTGCAGCGTGAATGAGTTCCTTCAAAGCCCGTCTTTTCCGAGTGGGTGGAGGCGCGGCCGCTAAGCGCAGCATTTCTTGCAGCAATTTTCCGGATGCGGCTTGTTGGAAGGTCATGCAGCTTGCCACACCAGACATTAGGCTTTGGAGAACAGAATCGCGCGCTCCGCGGACACCCCTACCATCAGCGACAAGAATAAGGTTTAGACCATACTCCGCCAAATCTCGCTGCAAAGCTGGATATTCATTTGAGAGTTGAGTCTGCTGCCTTCCGCCGAGAGCTGTTTGAAACAGGCTTGTGACTGCAATGCTTTGTCGCGAGCCCACAGCTAACACAGCCTCAACTTTGCCGCGGACGCCAGGAGCCCATTGAGCCTCGGGTTGGATTTCGATGACTATATTGTGATTCTGATTGGCCTCAGCGATCGCTTGCTTTAGAACGCTCTGCAAACGTTCTTTAATTGTCGATCCCACACGATATCTTCGATGGCCTGCGTCCTGACTCAGAAGGGTTATTTTTACAAGGTCTTGAACACTCACTCCCGGTTTAACAATCCTCCCGAAACCCAAGTCAATCAGCAGGGAGGCAATATCTGAATAACGAGATGCCGGGGGTGGGCGGGTTGAATCTGGAAGTTCGCGTCCGTCGCCGAACCCGATTTCTCCCTGTGGAAGTGCCAAAAGAGCGACGGCCACTTGATACAGGTTTGAGTGTTCGCGGAGACCTTTTTCCAGCGCTTCCTTAGTAAGTACCGTTTCGGAAGTTAGTGATTGGAGAAAGCTTATCGCTCCTTGATAGCGGGACAAATTCCTTTCTATTTCGGGCCATCCGATATAAGTGCCGATGTCGAAAAGGTCGGGCGTTATCGACTTCCGCAGTTCCTCAATTTGTTGGGAATTGATCACACTATTTAGATTTGCGTTGAAATTAGGGTGCAGGCTTCGGTAACGCCCCGACACTTGCGATCGCCTTTCTCGGGAGCGTCTGAAGCGCCTGCAAAAGGCGCGAAATATCTTCAGCAGTTGAGAATCGCGACAAGCTAACTCTCAATGCACTCAGAGCTATTTCGTGAGCAACATGCATCGCCATTAGCGTCTTTGATGGGTGAATAGCACCTGAAGAACAAGCTGCACCTGTCCCCACGAGTATTCCGGCGGAGCCAAGAATATCAACAGCATCTCCGGCAACGATGCCAGGCAGTGAAAAGAATGTAGTGTTTGGTAGACGCGGGGCCCGAACAGAATGGATAATCACATCCGGGAATATATCTATTAACCGTTGTTCGAACTCGTTTCGCAAACTCTGAATGTGCTCAGACATGTCTGCGCGGGCTTCGTGTGCTGCCTGGGCCAACCCCGCAAGTCCAGCGGTATTGAGTGTTCCTGGCCTAAGGCCTTGCTGTTGTCCTCCGCCTAGCATCATCGGGGCGATGTCGATTCCGGGGCGCACATAAATCCCTCCCACCCCCTTTGGTGCGTGACATTTATGACCTGAGAATGAAAGCAGGTCAATATCGTGCCATTTACCCTGTAAATCTATGGCGTTCTTTCCTACCGCCTGGGTGGCATCTGTGTGGAAAAGCGCGGCTGGACATCGCTCGCGGATGATTCGGCCAATTTCCTGAATTGGCTGAAGAACTCCTGTCTCGTTATTTGCGGCGATTACCGAAACGAAGAGTGTGTCGTCTCGCAGCGCATTGCTAAGAGCATCCAATCGGATAACACCATCTTGATCCACCGGCACTTCGATCAGGTCCAGACCACCTTTGGCTAACTCACGCGCAGGCTCGGTGATCGAGGGGTGTTCAATTGCCGAAATGATAACTCGCCCCGTTCCCTTCCCCCTGCAGGACGACATCAAGACCCAGTTGTTTGACTCTGTTGCGCCGGACGTAAAAGCGAAGCAATTCGGCTCCTCGGCGTTCAATAAGTGTGCCAACGCTCTCGCGGCATCCACTCTTGGTTTGTCTGCTCCTGTAAATGGCGCGGATGAGGCGTTGAAATAGCAATCCCCTAAATACGGCAAAACCGCATCAATTACCGTTTGTGACGGCCGAGTCGTAGCGTTGTTGTCGAGATAAATCAGCATGACTTGTTATTCTCGAGCTGGGGCGAGGAACACTTGTTCCGTGTGCCATTTTGTGTAGTCAACCTTTGGCATGTAGCTATCCCGATTTGGTTTCAACAAAGGCTTTTTGTGGAAACGTCCAAGATTTTCCACGAACCCTTCCGATCCATACGCCTTCTCTGAAATCAATACACATCCCGCTTGATTAATTGTAAACGCCCCACGGTCAAACAGCTTGTGGTGCAAAGAACATAGTGCAAGACCGTTTTCGCGAATGTCCGGTCCTGCTGCTTGATGCCATTTAATGTGAGCGGCTTCCAGTGCAATTGGAACATGTCCGATCCGAACATTAAATCCGCAAACGGCGCAGCGATACTCATAAGCAGACAAAACCATTTCCCTGAACTCCGGATCGCGGTTGTTGCTTCGTTGCATGCCACTTGGAATTACCAAGCCCAAGGAGAGCAGTATATCCTCATGCAATGTCTCCGGGAAATGAGATTGCAGCAGTGTGTCAATAACCTTCGCGCGCAATTCATCGTTCTGCCTTAGTTCATTGTAGACGTCTTCTTGAAATCCTCCCTGTGCTTTCGAGGAGAGGAGCGCGCGGCGTGAGGGATAACCATTCCCGGGTCTCAGAGTCGACAATGCGGAACGGACTTCCCAGATGCCCTTCTCGCTTTGCAAGGCCCAAAACGGGTATTCCGGATGACATACTTTGCGTGGCGGGCCAAACTCCGTAAGCAGCCGACGAAGGGGATTCTGGATCTTGTCAAATGGAACTAGTCGCTGGTTCTCGGTGAAAAGCTCTGAGATTGCCAGCAGGCATAATAGAGGCTTGTGAGGGGCACGTTGGCCAGCTTTGCGCCAAACGGAAAGGGAGCGAAAGCGATGCGCAACATCTTCCTCTTTCAAGAGAGACGAAACTTCAAGGGTAGGACGTTGTCGCGCTTGGTTACGCATCGGTTTTGCTCGCGGGCCTTCCGTGTTGCAGACGTATGAGGCGCACAATCTGAGGAACCGTGGTTTCGATATCAATAAAGGGCACTTGGGCGAAGATCGGATCAGCCGCATCTCCCGTCTTGGCGAGCATGTGACCTCGTCCGAGCAACCTCTCCGCACCTGAGTTCTTGCTCCCCATGGCGATCTCCGCGGTTCCAGCATTATCGACCTTGAGGATTAGCCGGTTCCCGAGCTGGGAACGGAGTTGCATCGGCATCACGTCCTTGTCCGGTCTCTGGGCGGCGAATAGCAGAAAAATTCCGGCGGCTCGCGCCTTCACACTCAGGCGTCCGACGATGTTGGGTACCGAGTCTTTGTAGTCCTCGGTCTGCATCCAGTCAGCGAACTCGTCGTGGATGATCCAGAGTGTCGGCAGCGGCTTGCCAGTCGCGCGACGGTAGCCGTGGATGTTGGCGACTTTGGCCTGCTTGAAGAGTTCGTAGCGCGCATTCATCTCCTCGACTAGTCCTCCGAGGACCTGCACAGCCGTTGCGGGATCATCAATGATGCCACCTGAACCGACTTCCACGTGTGGTAACTCGTCGAGCGGACGGTAATCCACACCATACTTCGGGTCGATGAGGTAAATATGCGCCTCCTCCGGTGAGCGGGTAGCGGCGATGCTCAAGATGAGGTTTTGCATCAGCACGGATTTTCCGCTTCCCGTGATCCCCGCGATGAGAGTGTGGGGTTGGTTGAGCGGGTCCAGTAACAATGGTTTGCCATCCTCTTCGCGGATACCGACGCATAGCTTTTCGCCAAGCATACCCTCGCTGTAGCTACGAAGATAGGCGAGGAGCACGGGTTCTGTGTGCAGGACTTGCCGATTCGGACGCTCCACGGCGATGGAAACTCGTCCCGATTCGGGAGTGGTGTTGATGATCTTGATTCCATCAGACGTGTATATTTCATCCACGCGTGACTCCACCGCTTGAACGGTGAGATCCTTTGATCCCTGCAACTTAATGATGCCGGCATTGGGGGTAAGAATCGGCGCCAGACCTTCGATAAGCTTGGCGGGAAGTCCTCGTGTGACTAACGCCTGCCGGAGTTGCACAGTAGTCGCCTCAAGCCATGACCGGCCTTCTTCTTCCGTGCTCTGAAACATCGCTGCGCGCGATTCGAGCAAGGCAATCAGTGGTGCCGACGATGCACGGGCAGTGCTGCCATGCGTTGCGCTGGAATCGGCGACTTGCTTCTCAACCGAACCGGGGACTTGCACACCTGACGCCGCGCTCGGAGGCGTGACTAGCGCGGGCGGTTCCGGGTTAAGCGCTGCACCGGATTCACCCTGCGTGTCATCGGGCGGATTCTTTTGTTCACTCTTCTTTGACGGTGCCTTGCCCTCAGCCTTGCTGGCCAAGTGGTAGAGCTTTGATTTTCCGAACGCAGGATGGCCATTGCGCAGACGTAGCTCGGCGGTCGCCTTGTGGTTGGCGTCGTGATAGTGAATCAGGAGTTCGCGAACATGCCCTGGCCCGAAAGTCTCCTGAAGCGAATCGAGGCCAGCCCTTCCTTTTCCAGCTGGGATTCCCTTAACCGTGGAAACTTGCGCAGTGAGATCGTGCGGCTCGTTCACGAAGACATGGGAGTATCCCCAAATGCGGACGGTGCATTGACGCTGCCGGATCGCTCGACGCCAAGCAACGGTATCCAAGGGCGGCTGACCGGGCGCGACGACTGTTTGGGAAACAAGAAGGTCAGACAGTCGAGCCAGCCAGATGTCTTGGTCGATGGTGCGAGCCTCCCCGTCCATCGCCTCGGTCAACTGAGAGAGTGTGTCCATCAGTTGCTTGGCCGAAGTGCTTGCCGCTCCACCTAGCGCGTCATGCGTGACGAACTTCGCCTCCGTCACCACAACGTCGAGGTGCTTGGAGCCGTCGGCATTCGTCTTCGGTGCGAGCACGAGCAGATCAGCGATGTTAGCCCCTTCTTTCTTGCCTAGCCATTGGCTGTAATCGTCAAGAAAGCACCAAGCGATTGGTCGACCCGCGCCCAACTCCGATTGGACGAGGTAGCGAGAGAGCACCATGCCGAGTAGCTCGTTGGTGTTGTTCGCTCGGCGGGCTGCCTTGAGAACGAGGCCGCCAGAAATCTTGTTGGCATCCTCCATGAAATGCTTGCAGAGACGGTCGATGACATCCACAGGTGTATCCGAGGCCAACAACGCCTTAAGCTTCTCCTTGAGCGTGTTCACCAGCAGAGTCTCGCGGGCATCCGAGGAAATGATCAGGTTCCGTCCGTGCGTCGCGGACTGGACGTAGCGAATGACTTTAACGTGTTGTGCCTCCAAAAGCTTTCGGTCGAGCAGTTCGTCCTGATTTACCACCCAATTCGCAAGTTCGTGTGTCTCCCGGAAAATGCGCTCAACCCTCTGATCGTCGAAGTCGAGACACCGCATGAGCACGGGACACTTGCCAACCACCCATGCATCATCTGCGCCGGGCGCGCACAGGACTGCAAGGGAGTAGAGGTAAGCCCATCCGGTTTCCGTCTGAGCGGGGCAGGCGAGTTGGAGGCGGACTTTCCTATCGCCCTCACTCACCGGAAGGCGACGGCTCCATTGGTGAGGTTGGAGTTCTTGCGGAGTAGCGGTCTCCCTCGAGAGCCACTCCCAAACGGGTTTCGCCTCACGGGAAATCAAATCGCGGCAGTATGCAATATCAACCGGCTGCGAACGGCCTTCGCGGCGCAATCGGTTGGCCGCGGTGATGTTCACGCGGACCTTGGCGAGGAAATCACCGGAGGCTTCTGTCGGATCCGCCTCGGTATCCACGCCTCGCGCCACAAGATCGCGATAAATCTGCCGCAAGTGATCTTCATCCCGATGCATGAGCAGCACCTGGCAGGTGATCTTGTCATCCTCCCGTTTCGCATTGATGCGGTTGATACTCTCGACTACCGCGGTCGGTAGATCTGGAGAGTCGCAGTTGTAGAGTAGCACCGAAAAGTTGTCCCGCTCGTGCGGCTGGAGCCGGAGATATTCGATCATCTCGTGCTCAATCGCTGCGGCGGCGGTGCTCGACTCATCATCGAGAGAAGGCATCGCCGACTCGCTCGATGGCTCGGGCGGTTGATGCAGGGTGTAACCGGCAAAAGCCTGCGTCACGACACGAGGAAGCGCCTGGGTGTTCTCCCAGACCACCGTCATTTCGGGATAGAGAGGGTGTGCGAGAAGTTGTTCCACTTCCCGGAAGAAAAGCGCCCCAGTAGTGCCATCCGAGAATGGTGGCCGATCCTTCACGAGCAGCTGTTCGATCAGACCGAGGACCTGTTGCTGACGGCCTGTTGCGGCTTCCATGCGCAACGGGTGCCACGGGCAAATGACCGTCATGGGAGGACGCCTCCCAGAGCGCTGCACTTGGGCGAGGCCCACCCTCAAGACGATGCGCAGCAGTTGCCGTCTAGCATCCTGATGTTTGATGCCGTTGATGGTAAGCAGCAGTGCTCGATACCTGGCAGCGACATCGGCAACCTTTTCGCCAGCTAGGGCGCTTTTGCGCAGCGCGAGCACGGCCTCGGCATATACGGATTCAAACCTGGCAAAGTCCGCCGAAAGCTCCGAGATCTGGTCGGGCAACAGCCAATGGCGGGAAGCGGCGCCCTCTAGCGTTTCCTTCCACTGGGCGGCCAGGGATTTGATGCGGTCTTGGGCCGGAATGAATGCGCCACGCCCTCCGCCGCGAGCCACGTCTGCGAAACCTTCCACGCTCTCAAGTGACAGCGAAACCGGCAGCCCTTTTCGACCGACGACTTCGTATTCAGCTACGCACTCGACCAAGGCAGTCCCGCGTTGCGCTTGATAGCGGCAAATCGCATCGAAGTCGGCTGCCTCCTGCCCAAGGACTGAACCGATTGGAAACTTCCAAGATAGCGACAACGTAACAACCTTACGATCCATTCCACCTCGCTGCTTTTGAAAGACCGAGACGAAGAAGTTCAGGGTCGTTGCCCGTCCCGACTTGCTTGCCCCCTTGAACTTTGGCTTGTCTTTAATCTTCGGGAGAACGTCTTGGGAGTAGTTGCAAACCAGGGTTTCGGAGAACTGAATCTTCTTTTTGGTGCGAATTTCGAGAGAGCCGTAGGCGCGTTCGAAGAACTCGCAGGCGCGCTGGTTCATCTCCATGAAGCTGTTCGGCTTCTTTTGCTGCCGCCCTTCAATGACGACATAGGCCCCTTCGAGAGACGACAATCCGCGAATCGCGCGCTGCACGCACTCGAAGATGCCCTGGAACAGGTCCACACATTCGATCTTCTTCCCGTGAACAAAGTCCTCCCATTCGAGATAAAGAGGGGTGTCCTTCTCCAGTGCATCCGTCCGGCGTTCAAAAAACTCTCGGAACTCCTCCGATGCGGAGCCGGGCTTGCGCGCGACTTTGGTGAGAGCGTGAAGCACTAAATCGTCGTCCGGCGTAGGGGTGATCGCTTCGGCCTCCAAGGCGCTGCGCGTTCGCTCAGCAAAATCCTTGGCAGAGGTCTTCTTCGCTCGGTCGAAACAATGATTGGTGTGATTCCAATCAAATTTGAAGAGCAGGTTCCCTGTCGCGGAATTCCTCGTGCCTGTGGATTCGATGTAATCGTGAAACGCAGCCAGGACCGGATCTGGAATGGGCGGCTGCTGGTCAGGCGACCGAAGTTGAGCGAGCCGACCCCGAAGAACATCCGGGTCCAAGAGTTCCTGGGCTAGCCCGCGCTTATCGAGGTAGCACTCCAGCGAATAGTGGCTCTTGAACTTGGCCGCCCACTGCGATGGCTGCGCCATCTTTGCTTCGTTCAGTGAACTGAAGCAGTCCTCGAACAGAGGCAGACCAATAATCGGAAGAGCTTTTCCCGCAGCACGGTTGAGAACTTCGCCCCTGTGAAAATGGGTAAGAACCTCGGTAAGAAACTCCCCGGCTTTCGCCGTCGGGCAGCGTCCGGTATCGAACAGGCCCTTGAGCATCGCCTCTGCTTTCCTGCGGTCTTCTGGCAGAAGATTGATGCCGACGTTCTTGGCAACGAAATCGATCCAAATGTGCGCGATCTCCTTGGCCTTCAAATCCGAAGCGTCGGTTCTGTCGCTATCGGCAAGTGACGCTTCTGCGTCGTTCTCCACTTCTGCAGTGAGGGTCACTGAACCATCGCGCTCCCGATTGCGGACATTCACTGACGACTCAGTCGTCGTGTAGGAAGGATCAACGCCGTGTCCGCGCAATTCGAACTCAGGAAACTTGATTTGGAGACGCGTGGCTCTGGCACCGGCTGCATCCTTCGCTCGGATAAAGCCGACCAACTGCTCCGCGGAGAATCCGGAAAGGACGTGAAAGGCGCCCCGAAAATCCGGATCCTCCTCAAGCTGCGGCCTGAGTTTAAGCAAGACGTATTCAAGTGCGATGGCCCCCACCAGGGCGTCGGGTGCTTTGATGCTCATTCGCGTGAATCCATCGGGTTGATGACGTAGGTGCAGGCGTCGCTCATGCGGTGCGCCAGACCCATGCCGATGAGGTGCTGAGCAAGCCTGTCTCTGTTCTTTTTGAAATCAGTTTCGTCGAAGAGGTAATTGAGCACCTCTGCCTTCGCTTCCGTCGGGCCAATCACGATCCGATAGCGTTTGTGGATGTGATTCAAGAAAGCGCTCTCCTCCAGCGGTGCATTCACGTTCGCAAGCACCAGTGCGCGAAGGAGGTCATCCGTGGGCGCGTAACGATAGCGGTTAGTTCCTCGTTTCGAGGCCAAGCCACATCCAGTGGCGAGCGCGGTCAGACCATCAGCCGTCCCATTACGATATAACCGATCTGCGAAGCTGTAGAATTTCTGCGTGAGCGTCTTAGCATCGGGCGCTTCGAGACGATCCTTCTTGAAGGCGCAAGTGCGAACGAGGTGGTCCGCCAAGTAGTCCTTCTTCGCCAAATCATCTAGCGCGGGATCGGCAAGCGTCTTGTGGAGTTCGGGGTCGGAGAAGGCCGACTCGTCGATGAACTTGCGGACAGCCATGGCACCAAGACTGTCGTTCTGGAGGTATGAGCCAACTGCCGCTTTCCTTACGAGATCAGATTTTGGCGCGAGAATTTCACAGATGATCGAGGGCAATTGCGCGTCACCCAGCAAATAGTTCGCAGTCTCGATTCCGTAGAGATAGAGATGCAAACCGAGTAACGGCTGTAGATATTGAAAGGCGTCTTGGTCCGGAAGATTCAAACTCAAGATCGCAGCAACGTCATTTGCCATCCGGTCGAATGCTGGGTGCCTTTTGTAAGGAAGGTATGTCCCTCCCTTCAGGTCACCGCGATCAGGTTCGGGCGACGAGATTAATCGCAGGACCAGTTTGTTGCGTGAAGTATTCGGGTCGAACGAGGGCGCCAGACTTTCCCGAATCCTAGTGCGTAGTGGTTCAGAAGCGCGCGAAAGCATCAGATACGCGAGCTCACCTGTCCGCGTGAATACGCGCCTTGTTCTTTCAAAGCCTTCGCCCTTTTCCAAAATGGCTTCGTAGAGTGCTGCTGGCCCGATTGGGAAAACGAACTGTGTTGTCCAACTGCGCTCGCTACCTGGATCTACCGTGATACGGCGCAGTAGCCGGACCACGCTGACCAACTCAGCAAACGTGTCGAAGCGATCGCGAAGATACGAGAAATCTGCCGTCAGGTGTTCTCCAAGCGAAGCGCCTTCCTTCATTACTCGCAACCAAGTGCTCCAACCCTCCTCGTCGCTCCCTTGAGCATTTCGGAGGATCTCCTCCATCCGAGGATTGTTGAAAAGCAGGTTACGGAGTTGCAGAGATCGATTGGCAACGTATTCGGGGTTCTCTCCGGGGCGGGTTTCGGAGAGCAGCTTCCCTTGACGAAACATCCCCTCCGCCATGCCGAGAAATTCGAGCATCAATGCTGAGAACGGCTGGCGCTCCAAACGGTGGCCCCAAATCGCTTCGGCGATCCATGCCTCATTTCTGTCCTTCGAGCCAAAGAACTCCTCGGTGTTTTCTGGAGAAATCATTGTTCTGCGAGGTGGATAGGGAGTCGTTGAATCGTGCCAGTCCCGTGAACTTCGATCAGGTGCAACGATCGTGAGCTTGCTTTGAGTCGAAGGTCACGGAGGCAGCGTTGTTTGAGCGACATGAAGTCGGCGCAAGATTCCCGCGAAAAGCTCGACGGCATGGCGCCATCCGCCACGCGGCAGAGGAACTCAAAGCGGGGAAGCGTGAGATGGAATCGAAATTCCCTGCCGTTGGTGCGGAGCAACGCTTCGGGGACACTGCCGGACTCTTTACGAAGGATCTCCAGGCCGGGCGGGTCCGAATCCAATTCGAGTTGTGCGAGGTGAATGTCACTCACTGGCGACGTCGTCAGGTCGAGCCCCGTGGCGAGATAGACTTCGTTGGCATTCTCCGCGAGCAGCAGACCGGTCCAGATCCGGTTCAGCCCCGATGCAAGTTTGCGGAGATGCAGACGGGCTGGTGTTTTTCCTTCCTCAAGCGGTTTGAGGATTTCTTCGAGGTATTCCCGCGCGTGATGGAAGACGGTGATTTTCCACAGCAGATATTTCTGAAGCTGCGCTTGGGACGCTTGAAGGAAAACTCGGCGTCGCTCAGCGGCAAGCTCGGCCAAAAAGAAGGACATTTCTTCTTCGTCGTTGATGTCGCCGCGGATGTAGCGCTTGAGCAGGGCATCGAAATCCGGGTTTCGCTGACTAAAGGTGTCAGGCAAGACCAGTTCGTCATGCGCCGTTTTGAGTTCTCCGTCTCTCGTTCCGAAGATGAGGAGTTCGTCGAGATCATTGGTCGTCTCATCTCCGACGTGGAGCATGGAGAGGAAGCGGTACACTTCACGCTTCCGCCGGTTGCTGACGGTGAGGTTTTCTCCAAAAAGTGTCCGATGCAGAGCGGCTTTATGAGCTGTCCTGGACTTCCCGATTGTATTGGCTTCCGCTCCCGGGCGAATGACTCGGTCTCTGGCGTCGGGATGTCCTAGCAATGCGTTGGAAAGCAAGCAAAGCACCCCTCGCGTTGGCAAATGATGGCCCGTCACATCCGCAATGCGCGCCAGCATGATGAGCTTGGCCCTCACTTCGGGAGTATTGAGAGCGCGATAATTCCTCGAAAGCGACGAAGACTCCGAGAAGAGGGGCTTGTCGCTCTCTTCTGTGAAACAGACCCATTCCGGACGGTCGAGAACGGCACCAAGGCAGAGGCTCATGATCTGTTCGCTTGGGACCATGCTCAGATTGATGAGTCGAAGGCGATTGCCGCTGTCCCTTTCGCAGCGCGCGTGAAGGCCAATCAAATTTTTCTGTAGCCTGCGAACGAGTTCGGGCGTGTCCGTCGGCAGGGCCCGAAACAACTCATGCATCTGGCCGTCGTTGACGGCTAGGACAAAGAACTCTTCGCTTTCGGCGAACGCAGACTCCGCCATCCTGGCGAGCACGGCGACGTGTTCCGGGCTGAGGTGACCGTTCGTCTTCTTCCGCCATGCGGTGACATCGTAGATCAAGGTAATCGTGCGCCGTCCTGCGTGAGTTTCGACGGCGACGATTTCAATCCCGCTGTGTCCCTCGGCGGACTTCCCGGTCAACGCTTGTACCAACTCAAAGCAGAGCGAGGTTTTCCCCTCTCCAGCGGTACCCGTCAGCACTACATTGCGAAATGAGCCTTTGGAGACTGGAAAACAGTCGAGGATGAGCTGTAGCGCTGGATGATTGAAGGCGAGCTTGGGAACGCCATAATGAGCGGCCAATTTACCGACATGCTCCGCTTGCATAGCCTCGTTGTCCGCGACAGGACCGTAGGCCCTTAGCAACCGAATCCATTTCTCTCCTTTGGTGAGCGCTGACATAGCTATGGTGGTATCAGAGTTGGCAGAGCAGGCATCCTTCGCGCCGCCGTGGCGCTGCTTCGAGACCACCAAGAGTCTGAGCCAGCGAACGGTTCGGCTGGCGTTTTGCAAGCCGTTCTTGAGTCTTGCGCCAATTCTCTTCGATTTGAGTCATACGAGTGGGTTGCTCCAGGTCTGCGAGTGACTCGTCGCCGCACCAGTAAAACACATTGCCATTCACGCGGTTTGGCTTCTCGTAAGCCTTGGCCTGCTCGTAGTATTCCGGGTAGCGCTGCTTCAGGCGAACCCACTCGATCTTCTGCTGGTAAAAGCAAAAGAAGCAGCCGCTTCGAGTGCGCCCCCACTCTGTGTAGGGAGGCATACCGAGACCCGAATTTTCAAGGATTCGCTGAACGCCCTCGTAGTCAATCCCGTCTTCTCGAAACGGAAATGCCGCACGAATGTTTGGCTTGTGACTGATGTAACCGACCCGCTCCTCATCCGCTCGAATGCCTACGTAGTTAATGCAAAAGCCGCTACCAATATAATCCTCAAAGGGCTTTAGTTTCATCAACTCGGTGCACCATCTCCGATGACTGGAGGGGAGCATCCCACCTTTCATGCGCAGCAAATGATCAAACGTAGTTCCGAAAGTCGTTCGGACGATCTTGCGGCCCAGATACCCTTCCAAGCGCTCTAGATATTCGTAGGTGTCTGGGAGTTCCTTCGCAGTATCATGGAAGATGTATTCCATGTTCGTCACACGATCGCGTAGATAGACTGCGAGCGCCGCGCTGTCCTTGCCTCCGGAAAGACTCAAGACATGACGAACCATGGCGGGGTCTTCCGGCCATTTATTGTCCCGAACGAGAGCTTGAGTCGTCATGTGTCAGGGTTTCTTGGATTTCTCTACAGCGTTGAGTTCAGTCCAGATCGCACGCATGGCGGCGGCGAGGCCGTGACGCCCGTGCTTGGACAAGAGCTGCCGAATTTCCGTCTCGACGGCACCGATGCGGCTTTCATCCATTCCATTCCAATCCACAAGGTCACCAACTTCAGTTCCATCGCTTTTGGTGATGGCAATGCGACAGGCGTGGCCATTGAGCTTTCTGGTCGTGCCGATGAACGTCATCTCAGTCCGCTTAAACCGACCGGCGGCAATTTCGAGTTGGTGGTGAAACTCCGTCTCGTCGTTGTCCAACCAGCGCTCTGGCGATTTTCGCGCAAGGAGATTCGCCACGGATTCAACCCAGGCCCGGTCATCGAGCACGGTGTCAGCGAGTCGCAGGGCAAAGGCTTTGAGCGCCGGTTCGGTTACGGCAGCGGCCAGTTGGGCGGCGCGGTCGGCGATGTTGCTCCTTGCCGCAGGCGTCTTCGCCTCCACATAGAAGGCAGCACAGATCGCGTTGCGCAGGCGTTCGATAAGCTTCGGATAAGCCGTGCGAATCTCGTGCAGTGCAGTGCGCAAGCGGGCGGCCAGTTCGTCTGGCGTCTTGAGCCCTTCTCCGCCGATAGGTGGGAGGCCACATGCTTCAGGCAATGCAGTGAAGACCAGTTTCACCGGTTCTCGGCCGTCGAGAAGCGCACGCCGGACGGCCACGGCAGCAGCCGGAAGGTTGTTCGTCTTGCGGCAGTATTCGGGAACTTCCCGGCCGATGAAGACAGCCAACGGACGCACGAGATCAATCAGATCCGTTTTGGTGGCATCGCGCGCGTCGATTTGAAGCAAGCGCAGCAGTTTCGAGAAAACATCAGCACGGACGCCGCTCAGCTCGCAGTATTGGAGGGAAAAGAACTCAGGCTCTTTGGTGATCCGCAGGAAGACGTCGCCGCCAACCTCGTGAAGATATGTGCCATCCTCGTAGAGAGCGACGCGCTGGTGGTGTGTCGCAAGATAAATGGCGAGGATAAACGGCTGGAGACCTTCGCGGACTCCGAATGATGGCATCGAGAGAGCGCGGAGGACCTCGGGAACTGGAACCAAGGCGTCGATGCCTTTCGCCTTTAGCGTATCCGTGATGAGAGCAAGCGACGGGAGCAAGTTGCACCGATCCTCGCCAGGACTGGGGGCTCGAAACATCCAACCGGACTCGGTCTCTACGTGGAATCCGCCCTGCTTAAGGATAGAGAGATAGAGCGCCATCTCGGCCGGGCGCTTCGTGTCGTCCATGCCCAGATACGGTTTGTCGGACGCGGTCGCCATGGCCTCGGCCAACTTTGTTCGAGCACTAACCGCAGCGCTGCTTGGCGAACGGCGATTGATGAGTTCGTTCAAAACTTTCGGAGCTTCCGAATAAATTCGTCGGCACCTGTCCCCAAGGAACGTTAGGAGTTCTCGCCCGGTGCCCAATTCCTTTGGGCTGCTAGTCCCGTTGTAAAACCACTGGATGCTCTTCCCCGTGGGGATGGCAAGATTATCTAATCCGCCGAGACGAATACGGAGGTTCCGTTTGGCCTGATTAATTTGGCGGGAGACCTCTTCGCGAGCATACCGATCCCCCGAGAGTTGCGGAGTGTTCCTCATCACCCACTCCCACGCTACCAAGTCGGTAAGCGCAGTTGCAGCCTGGTCAGGCGGTGCGACGACAGCCACGTAAAGCCCCTTGGCGAGGCTGGCCTGCCGTTCGAACAAGACCTCTCTGGCTAAGCGCTCCTGTGCTCGGTCAGCCGGCAGGAGGACCCGTAGGTTCAAATCAGCCCCTTCGCCGTCGAGTTGGGGCTGGGTGGCGAGCAGATCGCTCAGGCAACTTGCCGGGACGAGTTTTACCTCGGCATACCGCAGCGTGCCGGTCCGCGCGTAGTAGGCCCGCGGAACAAGATGCTCAGAAATAACATGGTCGCAGAGGCGCTTGGTGCCGTCACCTTTGCTGGAGGTCGCTTCGACTGCCTTGGCGAAAAGCTCATCGAGGTTCACGGATGTGTGCGGCCAGAGACACAGACCTTTGACGGTGCCGCGCTCGTAAATCACACCGCGAGCCCGCAGTGACTTAATCGCGGAACCGACAGCACTCGGGGCACCGCCTACTGATGCGCTAACGATCTCCTCCGTAGCGGGGAGGTCAGGAGCATCCAGAAGGCTGAGCATCGCTACCGTCTTGAGCACCGCTTGCTCCTCGGGTGTTTCGCATGGAGTAGATGCCAAGACTGACTCGACGACTCCCCAATGCGTGTGCGAGTGCCCCGTCGAAATTGTTGGGAGGAGGTTCAACCGGACAAAATCGAAGAGGTGATGAATTCGGTAGTGTCCGGCGATTTCGGCGTGATGCGCAGCGTGCTGCTGAAGCGCCATCGGTTCGGCTGACGAAACGAAGCTAAACAGTGACCGCTCGTTCTGGCCAAACTTGCGAATAGTCCGTACAAGCACCGGGAGCGTTGCCGGGTGCAACGGGAAAAGTTTCGGCCCGAGGTTGGAGAGGGAAGCGGGGGCAGTTGGTCCGTAGATTCCGGTCTTGAGAGCAATCACCATGGCCGCGTTCGACTCTTTTATCAGGGCGTCGGGCAGTCGGTGAGTTTCAACGTTAAGCGTTGCGGCGACTAACGCAGTGACCTGCTCGATCGGCTGTGCGTAGACTATTTCTTCGAAGCGCCCCGCGACCTTGTCCCATTCGCGGCGTGCCGCCGAATCCAACCCTGCGGCATATGCGGCAACGCCTTGATGTAGGGTGGCGACAATCACAAAGGCCTTGTCTCCGCTGCGGGCGGCTTCCTCAGCGAGTCGCTGAAGAAGAAAAACATCTTCGGACTCAGGGTTCCGCGCGGCGTATTCCAAGTTCTTGCCAAGCTCATCAAGAATGAGGAGTAGTCCCGCATGGCGCTGGATCTTCGCTATATCAACGCACGCCCGGACTGCTTGTAGTACCTCTTCGGTGTTTGGTCGGCCACGACTACTGTCCCATTTCAAGCCAATCGCCCGAAAAACCGTCACGCCGAGCGGCTCGCTGTCGCCAGTTGCCAATACTGCGCCAAATGTTTTCTGGCCGATAAACCGCCGGAGATCTTTTGGGAGTTCATTCCTAGAGCCTTTCGCAATACGCGCCAACGCGAGGGCGAAGTCAGTTTTACCCGAACCGTAGTCGCCCGCGATGCGCCACGCACGCTGCGTGGAATTTATCTGAAAACCTGCGGTAATCCGTTCAATTGCTTGCTGTGCTACGGGTGTGAGGATGTACCCCAGCGAAGAAGTGGGGTCCTTGATGTCGCGCTCAAGGTGAACCGACCGCATGAAGCGTGGGTGAATTCGGAGCAATGAGGAAATGTGCATGTCTGTCGTGACGGGGTGCGACTAGAGGAATCGTGGTTTCTCGTAAGCGCCATGCAGATCGGCGTGGCCATCGCTTCGGCGAAGCCTTTGGAGTTGGCGCAGATTTGACGATTCGGTGACCTGAAAGATATGTGGCTGTGTCTGCGCTAAGTTGGACACGCGTTGCAGAATCTCGCTTTCTGCAATTCTCAGGATGCGTCCGGGACTGTGGCGCCCCGCGACCAATTCCCGCAACGCAACGGTCTGCTCGGAAGGAAAAGCCCGATTCCACCAGTCGTGAACAAAGAATGCGAAAAGCTGCTGCGGGATGGCTGTCTTCGGGCCGGCATCGAACGCATAGAGCGTCTCCCATTTCCCGGCTGTATTTTGCCTTTCACCAGCTTCTTGAATCAATCCAAGAACGGACAGGGCGCAGTCGAGGTGATCTTCTCCTCGCGTCCCACGCGGCGGGCGGTAGCTGTGAAGAAAGACTTCCCAATGCTGTTTGAGCGTGATGAGCGAAGCAGCCCTTTGATTTTGCTCGGCCTCCTTTCGGAATGCTTCGACCACGGCGCTGCTACTGAATTCTATGGTCGGCCAGCGATTGAATAAGCACTCCCACGCGAAAAAGGGCGCACTTCTGTTCGTGCTGATGAGCCAGTGGAGCAGCCAATTGCTGGAGTGATCTTCGAGGTACGGATCGAGACCGGCATTGGGGGCGAAAACCAATTCGCCTATAGGGCTCAAGACCCACCGGGTGTCCTCCTTCGAGGCGATCTGGAACGCCTCAATCCAGCATCGGAGCGCCTCTACCATGTTTTTACCAAGCCCGAGGGAGACGATGCCCTCATCAATGTTCGTCAGCGGATCCCGACCAGAACCAATTTCTCGAATCGCCTTCGGCAGCCACGCAATACGGAGGGGGAACGTTTGGTGCCCACTGAAGCGAAAGGCGGGAGCCTGAACCTGGGGCTGATTAATTGTGGACATCAAGTTCACAGTCGTAACCAGTTAAAAGATTGCAGCTAGGGGAAGGTAGCCCACTGCTGACTAAAAAAGTCGCCATAGTATAAACAACCTCGGCAGTGTACGGCTCTTGGCAGCGACTTGGACGAGGGCTGGAGTGCCGCTGCGCGGGTTGAACATCCCGTTGGGCACGGCCTTGTCGGAGGCATGTGCTACAAATGGAAGTTACGAAAAGCATGGGGAAACGGGTCATCGCTGGGCTAGGTTCCGCTGGGTGGCAGTATCAGCGGTGGCACTTGAGACGTCCTGAGCCGCATGACCGCTTTTGACCCATTCGTCGATTTCTGAAGCTAGAAACTTCCAAAGCTTTCCCACTTTGTGCGAGGGCATCCCTTTCCGGCTAATCCATTTGTAGATCGTGTCCGGATTCACTCCGAGATGCATTGCGATTTCTTCCACGGATAACCAACGTTCTGGCATAGAATACCTTTCCGCAATCCACCACTCTTGGGCGTGATTGCAGGGCACCAACGGCTTAAGGGCAGGATCTTGCCGGAATTGTCCAGCAAAGCCAGTCAAAAGCCAGATGAATCGGTTAACCACGCGGTAACCGCTTCCGTCTATGGTTCAGAGTCGTTGGGCGCTTTTTCGATCAGGTTTCGAACGCCGAGCCTCCCGGGTGCGCCGTGCTCAACCGAGGTGGTGTACCTGCAGGTCACCCCAGTGCTGCGCGAGGTAGTCCACGACGAGGCGCCGGTGGCAGTAGTGGGGCGTTGCCTCGCTACACAGCAAACAACCGCCCTTGATGACGGCGGGATCGATCTGCTTCTCAATCTCCCGCTTCTTCATGAGTTCCAGGAAGGCCAACTCGTAGTCCGGCCAGTCCTTCTTGTGCTTCCCAAAGGCAGCCAGAATGTCGGCCGACGGAGCCAGCACCGGGAGATGGACGTAGTCGATGTGGCAGATTTCCTTGAGGAAATACCGCAGGTCGTCGCGCTTCGAGAATCCCGCGAGTTGGGAAACGTTGTTGAGGCGAACGTCGACGACACGCTGGGTGCGGCTGCCCCGCAGAAGTTCGAAAAACTCCGCGGCCGTCTTCTTCGTGAATCCAATGGTGTGGATGGTTGCGGTTGATTCAGTGTTCATGGGTTGTTGGGGTGATTTTGCGAGCTGAAGATCTACCTGTCGATAGGGGACGGTTTGGTGCTATTCGGAGTCGCAAACCGAAAGCTGAGTGCCGGCTTGCAGAGTCGAACGGCCCGTGTCGGTGAGGGTGATCCGGTAATCCGGTTCATCATCGACGAGGCGGGTCTCCAACCACATGAGCTCGACAATGCCCTGTTGCTCCAACTGCGCGGCCGCGTTGTCGATCAATGCTTCCGCGGAATACCATTCACCGTCATCGACGGTAATTCCGATGCCCTCGCACAGGCGAAAGTTGGTCTCCTCGTTGCCGTCGTAGAACGACGAGTAGAGAACTGAGCCTTGGGTTTGGAGGACGGCCAGCAGATGGAGCGCTGCCTGCTCGATGAGTTCAGAAGGTCGGAGACCCATAGGTTGTTCGCTGGCTGTTGTTGCGGAAGATCACTTCTTCGCGCCCTGGAGGAGATCCAAGACTTGGCGGAGCAGGCCATTGGCCCGAGTCAATTCGCGACTCGGGGCACCCGGCGGGGTTGTGTTGATCAGGTCGGTGACGGCGTCGATGGCGTCGGCAACCCGGCGCTGCTCCGGGGCCCGCAAGCGGACGGTGTCCCAGCGGTCCATCTCTCCCGAGGCAATCAAGGCCTCCCGAAGTGCCTCTTCACCGATGTGACCGTCAAACCAAGCGGTAAACACCTCCCGGACGGCTGTCCGGTTGTTGCTGTCGAGAACGTCCTTCATGCGCCAGAGATTCAGGGCGTGGTGACCGTTCCAAATGGACCAGACAAACCGGCGGAGATGCTGACCGCTGTGTGTGTCGGGACTCTCTCGGATACTCGTGGCGATGTTCTTGAGGGCTTCCTCGGCGGTGCGTTGCCGGGCGGCACGTTGATCGAGTTCGGATTGAGAAAGGAACGAAGGTGCGGCGAGGACCAACGTCAGAAGTTGGCGGATTGCGCCAGGCGGGGCCTCCCTAAGTTCTGAGCGCCACTGTTTCGAACCGTCGCCCGGGATCGCGTGGAGCACCGAGCCGTCCACCCGGACCGTGGCGCGGCCATTGGTGAACGCCCCGGGGGCCGAGCGCTGGAAGCCGCGGTCAGCGAGGAAGTCCGCAAACCAAGGCTGTTCAGCGAGGGGTGGACGGGCGATTTCTGGTGCCATCCATCGATTTTATCACGCTGACGGAGCGTCCCGAAAGAGGTGAACTGGCAACTCCGCCGAACGACTCAAGAATTCTTGTTCTACGTGGCTTAACTCCGGATCACTTGACAGAACCGACGGCCAGATTGACCTGCGGCAAGGTCACAAGTTCATCACAACCTGCCATAATGACCGCCAGGAGGGTCGAGTGCCATGAGCTTGGAATATCGAAACTGGGAGGGGGTTCGAATGACGTTTGTCGCGGGGAAGGCGGAGCCGGTTTGGCTGGTGGCCGACCTCGTTAAAAAGCTCGGCCATGTTCCCCGGGCGGCGCGACGGCTGCGCTGGAATCGGCAGCTCGTGCGCATGGCCGTCTACCATGCGGAGTGGAACGCCACGACGATGGCGAGGGAGCGCTCGGCCGCTCTCGATGCCGGCTTTCGGGCTGAGGTCCTGATGGATTCGCCGCACGGACTGGTCTTTCCAGGATCAGATCTAGCAGACAAACCGATTCGGCCGAGACGTCGCGGCTGCTACTACTGTCGGAAGCGCACACATTTTGGGAGACTTCCATAACCTTGGTCATGGCAAACTTGCTGTTACCATCCTTCTTCCGCCGCGCATCGGGTCCGATTTCCCGGACGTGTATTCCGAACAAACTTGGTGTCCGAGGCGAAATTCCGGTGCGCGACCGCGAAGTGGCACATGGTCATTGGCGGGCACGGGATGACATATCAGCGATATCATCCGGCCCGCCTTGTGCGGGCTTGCTTCTTTTCCGGCCGGGAATCTCCTCCCGAACGGACGTCGCCGGTCGCACGCTGCAATATCTCACCCAAGTCAACGCCTAGGACTTCAGCGATCTTGACTAGCGAATCTAGGCTCGGTTTTCGCTCACCCCGGTCGAGCAGGCTGATGGTCGACTGGTGCAGGCCGCTACGAATCGCCAATTGTTTGCCGCTGATCTGCTTCTCCTCCCTTACTGCACGAAGCAATTGCATCACGCGGGAGCAAACTCGAACAGCTTGGTCATCCAGTTTCACGGCCTATGACAATAGTGCGTTTGCTAGTTGACGGCGCTATGACAATTGTCAATATGCAGCCATGTTCATTCGACGCCTTGGAGTTCAATCGAACGCCACTCTGCAACAGTGTGCAGGCGGACGAGCCTGCCCGGACATCCTCGAACTTGCTGACGGAGACTTCGCCATCATCGGGAAGGACATCACCGAATTTGCCGGACAACTCCCCGCCGGGTCTGGATGTGGACCGGACGAACGACTGATCCGCATTCCCCGGGCGCTTCTTGTCCGCGCACGAAGCGAAATCCCGGTGGTCTGAATGGGCATCCAGGGACTTTCGGAACAAAGCCCATCTGTGGTAGACTACCATGGATGGACAGCACCCTCGCATACCTGATCAACCACTGGCATTCCCTACTGGAAAGTGTGGGGATCATCGGAGGTCTGCTGTTCACGGGAATCACTGTTCGCCGGGATCTAGAGGCACGCCGGGTGTCCGAGCAGTTGACCCTCGCCACCCAGCACCGCCGCCTCTGGGGGCAATTGCATCGGCGGAAGAGCCTTTCCCGAATGCTCGAAGCGGATCGGGATCTGGAAGCCTGTCCGGTTTCCCGAGAGGAGGAACTCTTCCTTTCCCTGTCCTTCGTCCATTTCCACACCGGTTGGTTGATTTGCCGTGATGAAGGTTCCCTGACGCCGCTGTCGGTACTCGCCGCTGACGCCGGACACTTCTTCCGATTGCCCGTGCCAAGGGCGGTGTGGCAAAAGGTCCGCGCTACCCACCAGCCGGAGTTTGTCACATTCATCGAAGATTCGGTCCGATTGGTCCCCGTCGCGAGCGAAGATCCGAATACACAGCTCTAAACTTCCCCGGCATGTTCCTCCTGCACCCAGAGCAAAACGGGCAGCAATAGGATGGTCACCGTAGCCACGATGCCGGCCCATACCGGATGGGCGCGCCCGAGCAAGGCATCGTAGGCACCATGGAGGAAGGCAATGGGCAACAGCCGCAATGCAGTGTTCCACCAGCGATCAGAGTCCCACCAATCGTGCGGCAGGGACAGAACGGCGACCGCGCTCATGCAACCGTGGAAACCGACGCAGAAGAAAAATCGGAGAACGTAAACGACCCAATCGGCATTCTCCGGGATGTAATGGTGATATGAATATTGCACGGCTTCCGCCAGCCCAAAACCAACCCCGGACACAAAACCAAAGGCCGCTCTGGTGCGCATGCCGTCGATGATGTCCGAACGAGCAGCAATCGCTTTCGCTGCTTCCTCGGTCAGGCCAACGCCGAGGGTGTAGCCGAGAATCGAAACCCAGAGTGGCAGGGACTCGACATCCTTGATGGCGTTAGCCATTCCAACCCCACTGAATGCGTATCCGGCCGGTCCACCGAGAAACAATTTGGCGAGGCTGGGATACCCCATTGCGTAGGTCAGCAAGTGCACGAGCCCGAGGCCACCAATTGAACTCCACGCCAGACGGGAGATGGAAGCCAGGCAATCGTCTCGATCCAGCTTGAAGAGCCACCAGGCCTTTGGGAGGAACAGAAGCGCGCTGAATGCTGCGTAAGCCAGGGGCGTCAAACAGGGACCTGCGAGGTGGGGTGTCCCTTGCGGGTGTTGGATCCAGACCCAATACGGGATCAGGAGCAGTAAGAGCCAAATGAATCGTTTCATGGTCAATCGTTTTGAATGGTTTTGAGTTGAGCCAAGAGCAGGTCCGGCTGGGAGTTGGGAAGACGAAGAAACTCGGGCGGGAGGCGCAGGCGCTTGGCATCCGCAGGCTTCCATTCGGGCAGAGTCATCTCCTTGGGTAGCACTTCAATGACGTTCGGAATTCGCGGGTCGGGCGCGACATTTCGTTTCAGGAAGTTGCGCACATGAATGTAGGCGACGAAGGACCCGATGCGCGGCACGTCATTGAACATCACGACCGGCTGTGATTCCGAAGGGCGAGGAATCCCCATCAGCTCGGAGCCCAGACGAGCCTTTTCCATTCGCCGAGTCTCCTCGATGGACGTTCCGTACGTCGTGCCTCCCTTGGAGTTATAGCTGGTTGAAGAGTTAATCTTCCGAACGAGAATTTCGACTTCGCCGAAGAATTTGACGAAGGCATCGGCGGTGTGGGCGCTGCTGGTCCTGAGCCAGGATACGTTCGACAAATTCGCGAGAATCTCCCGTGCCAGGTGTTCACTGCCATAGGCTTCCGTAAACCCTTCAATCGACTGAATTCCCAAGACCAATGACACGCCCTTTGAGCGACCCAGGTTCGCGAGCCGATTCAGCTTTTCCACCCGACCGAGGTCACGCGCTTCATCCAGGAAAAACCAAGACCGGCGCGTGTGCGAATCGGGCTCGCTCAAGACGAGGTCGGCGAGGAAATCGATGATCGCCTGATGAATCGGCTGGAGCACCGCGGCAAACTTGGGGTGCCCTGGCACCAACAACACGGAATCCGACTTCACCCATTCCTTGAGGCTCAGCTTCCGCGGGCAGCGGTGCCACACGGCGGCAACAACGTCGTAACGCTGTAAGAAGGAATTGAACGACTCCATAAGGTTAGCGGTGGTTTTTTCGTCACGGCAATCCTCAGACCACAGATGAGATGTCTCCGGCAGGAGACTAAGGACGTGGGCGATACGCTTGGGGTGACGCATCACGAGAAGTGCGTCCCGAAGCGTCCAGCGATTTGGGAAGAGTTCCGCAAAGACCGTAAAGACCCCGCCGAGAATGTTCCGGGTGGCTTCGATCCAGAATCGGTCACTCTCATTCTTTCCACCCTGAATCAGAACCCTAGCGAGCTGCCGTGCTTCCGCCGGGCTGGTAACGTCCGAGGCGATGTCCCACGCGACTCCCCTCTGATCCATGGGATCCATCAAGTGAACGGGAACCGAAAGCTTTTGGTTCATCAGGCGGGAATACTTCTCGCGCTTCAAATCGAAGATAAACGCGCGTTGGTCGCTACCCGGCCGGAAATGGCTGAGTGCAGACTGTTCCAGCGAGTCGATGGTCAGTGATTTGCCGCTACCGGAGCTTCCAATGATCAGGAAGTGGCCGGTTGCCTCACTCAGCGGCAGGTGCAGCCCAGCCCACCAGAGCCGATTGGGATTCGGGGGCAGAGGCTCAGGAATCCGCGGATTCTTTCTCAGTCGCAGCCGCAACCACACGAAGGTTAAGAGGCGCCGCCACCAAGGCGGGACCAGAGGAAATGGAATCGAGTCTCCCAAGGCAGCAGCCGCACGATTTGCCGCCTCCGTGAAGTCGATGAAACGACGGCCCCTTTCATAATAGCGATATTCAGGCATACGGCTAAGAGGGGGCCACAGCATGACTAGGCCGTCAGCGGGGTACCGTCGGGGTTGACGGGAGTTATCCGTGCTCAGAGGGAGTGCGTGTGTTCCCGTTCCCGCTTCCGACTTCTCTGAGCATCCGTGGCCTCACGCAGTCCGGCAGTGCCGGCCAAGTCGATGGCGTTGGTTTTGGCCTGCGATTGCTCCATTGCGCGAATCGCGTCGCGCAGATTTGCCTCTCCGGCTTGTTCGCGGCTGAGAAACAGCTTGGTCCATTCCCGCGCGCGACTCACCTGCACGTACGTGGCTTCACGCGACTGCATGGAGTCCGAGAAGTGCACAAATGCCCTTTCCACCGTGGCCCCCTGTGATTTGTGGGTGGTGGTCGCGTAACCGAGCCGGACATGCTCGTGGTTCAAGGGGACAAACACCCGCTTGAAGTCGTGGTCGAGTTGGACGATCGCCGATCCGCGACGCTCTTCCACCAAGGTGCCAAAGGTTCCGTTCTTGACGCCTAGTTTTCGGTCATTGCGCCCGAAGATCACGCGGTCGCCCGGAAAGAACTCCCTGCCACCGATCACGCAGGGTTTGGCTCCGAGTTTGCCCGCGTCGCGTCGTAGCTGCTGCGCTTCCCGATTCAGCCAGTTTACCTCCTCACGTGTGCCGGCCAGGATCAGCACCTTTGGCAGGTTGAGTTCCTTCGCCCATTCGGTGAGCAAGGCACGGGAAGCTCCTTCGGCGGTTGCCGCGACGTGGAGCAGTCCCTGCTTTTGAAGAATCGCCACACCTTTCCGCACATCGCCGTCAGCGAATTCCCGGACCAAGTCCCGACCCCACTGCGCGAACTGACGACGAATGTCCGTCAACTGAGCCATTCCCAGAAACTTTCCGAGGCTGCGGAAGGGCGCACCGGCTTCAATGGCGGGAAGCTGGCGGTGGTCGCCCACCAAAATGACCCGACAGCACGCCGTCTCGGCGTGTTTCAGGAGCTCGGCTAGGCGTCGGGTACCCACCATGGCAGCCTCGTCGATGACCAGCACCGTCTTAGCGTTGAGCCGAGGAACCTCCGAGCGATGCTTTGCCCACTGGTGCAGGAGACGGGCGATGGTGTGGCTCGGGATTCCTGAGGCTTCCTGTAGTCCGTCGGCGGCCTTACCGCTGAGGGCGCATCCAATTACCTGGTATCCCTCCGCCTCAAAGCCTTCCCGCGCTGCTTTCAAGGCGGTGCTCTTCCCGGTACCCGCCAGCCCCTGCACCACCTGGATGGTGCCGGGACGCTGGGTCATGTGGCGCAGTGCGGCTTCTTGCTCGGGGGACAGAGTATGCCGAGGCAAAATCTTACCCAGAGTGGTGTGGGCCAAAGTTTGCCGCATGCTATCACGCCCGGCGAGCGCCTTGGCGATGATCTCTCGCTCAAGATCCAAGGTGGCCTGTGTTGTGAACTGCCGTTCCCCAGCGAACACACCGAGTGGGATCAGCTGTTTCAGTCCGTCTCGCACTGCCGCCAGAATCCGATCTACGGGAATCCCCATTGCCTGGCTCTTCTCGGCGACGCCGCGCACGATTTCTCGCTCTGAGAAAAAGCTGTGCCGTTCCAGCACTGATTCAACGGTTTGGGTAAAGAATCGGGCGGGAACTTGCTCTGGAACCCGGGTGTGTCCCGGACGCAGCAGATTGCGGATTTGCTCCAATCCGAAACCATGTCGGGCTGCGATCCTTCCCCATTGCTCGAAGAGCTTTTCTCGGGGGACGATTTCTTTGGCGCTCCGAGTGTCACGCGCGGCCCGCTTGGCTGCCTTGGCGCTTGAAAAACCGACCTTTTCCAGCGCTTCCAGGATCTCATGTCGCCGACTACTGCCAGCTTCGCACAGGCTGGCGGGAACACCGCTGACTTCAAACCACGACTGTTTGGCTTCAAGCGCCAAACCCAAGCGCTGGCGCAACTGGCTCGCCAACTCCGCTCGATAAACCGCCCCGGCGGCCATTTTGGCCTTGTAGATCTCCTTCGTGGAGAGGGTTCGAGCACGCCCCTCGGTGATGCCGGTGTTAACAAGAACGACGTGAATGTGGAGCTGCGGATCCAAGTTCCGACTGGTTCCGTGTTCGAAGGCTGCCCACAAAAGAAGCACTGGAACACGGCCGTTGCCGCCAAGTCCTTCCCGACCGAAGGCGACCGTTTCCTGCAGGTAGGCCATCGCCCGTTCCACCGCGGCCCACTGTGCATCACGAATGGCTCGTTCTAGGTTGGGTAGTCCACACGATGCTGCCCAGAGTTCACTGACGCTTTTCGGAGCGGAAAAGGTCAGATCGGTCCCCGGCCTGCGGCTGGCCTCCCCAGAGTTCTTGAAGTAGGCGGTTTGGCGGTCAGGGCTGAACCCGGCCATGAGGTTCCGGTAGACCTGAGGGCCCACATCGCCGGACAGGCCGAGGGCTTTAGCCCCCTCCCCCAACCACTTTCCAAAGGGTTCCCCACCATTCAAATAGTAGTCATCCTTCCCCATCAAGGTGTAGTACGAGCCATCACCGTGGATTTGACTGATGGAAAGCATAGTGCCCTTTAACCTTTGAGGGTCTGTTCAACCCAGTCCTTCGCCTGCTCGTGACTGAAGCGGCCGAATACCACCAGCGCTGAGCGCAAAACCTTCCGCAGCTCCTGGCGAAGCTCGGTGACCTGTTGCTCCTGTCGGTCAAGCCGAACCTGAACGCCGCCTACGACCTGTTCCGCATGGAGCGCCTGGAGCATGAGTTCGCGGGCATAGCTGCCGGGAGATCCGCCATTAGTGGAACGCGCCAGCAACTGAGCATAGTGCTCATCGGCGACTCGGAATGAGATGATTCTTCCTTTGCTCACGTTTGTTTACTCCTTTGGCTTGTTGACGGCTGTTATGGGCTTGTATCAATAGGATGTGCGGTTTACGGCGGCTGTTTGTCGGCACGTTGTGCCTCCGGTGTGGGGTTCTAGATTAAAGGGTTAATAGTTGCGGATTTTTCCGGATAGTCTTGAGGGTCCAGGATGGACAAAACACCGGTAAAGAAGGGCTCCAGATTGGGCGGGAAATGGAACAATGAGTCGATGATGAGAAGTTGTCGGCTGGCGGATGGCTGCTGAAATGGAAAGGAAGATGGGAGCAGGCAAATAGGCTGAGAGTGCCGCCCTGCATGGAGCCGAGAGGCTCCGTCCCGGCTTGTTCCGGGACAAATGGAGTCCGAGGAGGGGCCCAAGAAGAGCCCGACGACGAGGACCGATTTCCGAAACAAGTGGCCTTCGGAGGTTTGCCCTCGCAATGCCCGATGAACGGAAGGACGCGACACCAGTGCATTCGTCCGCCTGCGTAGGTAGGGGCGACCACCGCCCTGCTTTCCAAAGGCGGCGGTCAAGGCGGGAATCACTTTGACTCGGCTGGAGCATGAGGCGTGAGGGGCGGTAGTGGACATTCGGACGGTGCGTGAAAGGTGGCCCGAGACGGTTGCCAAACGGTCGGAAGGTGGTGGCAGAGCCCTCCGAACTGGGGCCCGAAGGGCAACCAAAGGGGGGAAGCAAGGCAGCGCTGTCGTTTAGAAACCCACCAGGCACTGGATTGACGGCCGGGGTGTGCCGACAGTCCCCGCAGCCGTCCCCGCCTTAGACTTCAGGTTTGCACCGTCAAAGACCAGTTGCCCGTCCCTCGTTCGGCCGATGGGGTGAAGACGATTGGCAGCCAGCAGAGTCCAGACTTCGGCCTCGGACAGTCGAAGGATTGCCGCGGCGGTGGCCAAGCTGCAGGGGAACACACCGCAAGGTTTGAGAAGTGGAAAGTTCATGGAGTGGTCCGGTTTGATTCCGCGCAGGTCGGCGAGGGCGCCCGGCCGGGGTCGGACCGGCCGGGCGAACGGCCCCTTCAGATGGCCGCGGCGCCGCGGCTTTTGCGCGCGTTCTTCTCGGCCCAGTGCTGGTTGATCACAATGGTGGCCTCCGCCAGCCAGGATTCGTTGCTCACCAGCCCCAGGATATACTCCCGGCTATGCAACTTCCGGGCGCGCCGACTCTCGGCGTTGAGACACTTGAGCGTCCCCGCTTTGCGTAAAGGGGGCAGATCGTGCTTCCTGAACCCCAGGACGTTGGCCACTGCGGCATCGTCGACATTTGCCGGGAGAAATGTCCCGGTAGTATGGTCGAAGGCCATGGAGGCAAGCATTGCTTCCACCATCCATTGGCCGGTCCCAGCGGGAGCGTCGGGTTTGACGTCGTCGCGAGCGAGTCCACGCGGACGCTTCTTCGCTTGGACCGAACCGGGGCAATTGAACTGCCGCACGTCACCCCCGTTTAGAAAAGTGGTGGCGTTCAACTGCCACTTTGGATCGGCTGTCAATCGCAAAAGAGCTACTGTCGAGCAGTACTTCACCGCGAACCTGCTTTCCGGATTCAGATAGAACAACAGGCCAACGCTGGCGAGGCGGGGTACCTGATACGGTTGGCACCCGATGATGGCGGCGGCGGCTTGGTTGTCGGAACGGGCTTTTAGGCGAACGCATGCTGGGATGTTCATGGCTTCGGAGGCCAGGCGAGAACCGAGCAATGCGGGCAAGGACGAGAGCATCGGTCCTGGAGGGGAGTGTCCTCGCCGCACTGCTTGATTCCTGCGTGTTGGCATGATCTATTTTTGCGAGTGCGTTCCCGAACCAGATGGTCCGGACAAGAACGCCCTCTGACACATGCGAGCATCCGGAGAAATCCTGGGGGCCGTGCCCTTTGGACCGGCAAAAAATCAGCAAATCGTCAGCAACAGGTAGGTATGCCGACCGTCGAACTGATCACCGGTGAGCAACTCCAGGCGCGGCGGGAGGCACTCGGACTTACTCAGGAGGCTTTCGCCGAGCTCGCGGGCGTCAGCACAAAGACGGTCTCCAACTACGAGTCGAAGGACTTGGTTTCGGGGCGAACCCGTCGCCTTTGCGAGCATGCCATCACGTTTGAGGAAGAGGCTCGGAAGCCCACCTCCGGCACAGAGGATTTTCCTTGGCTGAGACTAGAGACCAAAAGATGGAGCAAGGATACCTGCGGACCCGCATCGTTGCTCCGCCCCGAATTTGAGATCGTCCCATTTCACGGCACGCAACGCCTCAGCGACCTTGAAAGCCTGTCAACGTGGTGCAAAGGCGACTCCAAGTTTTCAGCACGCGCCTATATCGCAGACGGCGGGTTTGGAAAATCACGGCTCGCCCGAGAACTCTGCCATTGGGCCCGGAAAAGGGGGTGGATTGCTGGGTTCGCTGAACCGGAAGAATTCCGTTCGGGCCAGATGCTGGAATCCGCTCTGGCTGCTTTGAAGACGCCGATGCTGATCGTTGTGGATTACGCTGGGGACCGCGAAAAGGTGCCGATGCTGGAACGCATCCTTAAAGCATCAGGAGATTGCAAGGCACCCCGCATTCGAGTGTTGATGCTGGACCGAGACAGTCTGTGGCTTTCTCGGTTGGAGGCCTTGCTGGGTACCGACGACCGACTGGCGGCCGGGGGCGTAACCCGTCAACCCTGGAAGCTCGACTTGAAACCGGCGGCGCCGGATGAAGCTGAGCGAAAGGAGACTTACAAGATTGCTGCCACAGTGTTTTCTGATCGTTTGGGATCGACCCCACTCGTTGCGCCGTCAGATCTGGCCGATGGTGAGGTCTACCAGAACCTGCTGATGATCCATGCGCGCGCGTTGGTTTCACCCAAAAGGAAGACTGGTCCCTCGCGTGATGCTTCAATTCTGGATGCGTTGTTGGATCGTGAGCGCAACTACTGGCGAAAGCGCCTTGATGCCATCGGCGGATCAAGACTCCTCCTCAGCAAATTGGAGGAGGCCGAAGCACTGATTAACCTTCGCCGCGGCGCAAAGACAGCTGACGCCGCGCGGAGTTGGCTGATCAGCTATAAGCCATTTCGGGGACTGCCTCAGGACTCCGTCGAGGCCATTCTTTCGGTGCTTCGGGAATGTTATCCACTGGGAACCGACGGGATCGGCCCCTTGCAACCGGACTTGTTACGCGAGCACTTCCGGGATGTGAGTTTCGCCAAGTATCCAAGTTTGCAGCGATGGATCACGAAGTTGTAACTCGGCTGACGGATCTCCTCCACGGAGCGGCGCGGAGTGCGGGAGTCAGGAAGGCTGCTGTTACCTTGGTTAGTCGCCACCCGGGGATCCTGCTCCCTGTGTTGGTGCAGGCTGCGGCCGACCCACGAGGTCGAGAGCAGGCAGATGCCGTTCGAATCGTCGGAGATTGGATGAAATCCCAGCCCAGCGTGTCCAATCTCGGATTGCTATTTGGCCTGCTTCCAGACGGATCGCCCCAAGTATGTACCATTGTTGCTTGCGGTGGCCTGCAGTTTGACGCGTTCGACCCAGCTCAGGTCCCGGAATGGGAGAATGCTTCGCGAAGCAATTCGTAGTTCCCTGGCCGACACCCTCAGGAAAGTTGGGCACGCCCGGGAAGCGGAGCCCCTCGCACGAAGGGCCGCGGCGGAACTCAGCCAAAGGACCTTGGCGAGCCTGGCGGAGCTTGCGAAAAAGAATGATCGCGACTATCTCCGGCCATACTTGGAGGAGCTGATCTTGTTTGGCAGCTATTCGTTGGCCGCAGACCGATTGAGGGAATCCCGCGATGCCGCACGCCTGGCGTTCGAGATTATTCCACCGTTCGAGTCGGTCAACGGTGGCCGGGACTTTCGGATAGAGGGCAAGGCATTCCTGCTGGCCAGCCGGATCCATGGCATGGACGGGGAGACTGCAAATGCCGTCAAGGCATGCAACACGGCGCTTCGCTGCTTCCGGCACCTCGCGGTGACGGACTTTGAACGAGCTGACTTGCTCGGGGAGGCCGAAGAAGTTCGGGAAGCATTGAAGGAGCTTCCCAAACGAGCCTGCGGTCGTGTCTCCACCAGCCGAATATCCTCAAGAAAAGCGTCAGCTGCCTAAACTCGGCCTTGGGAACCGGCTGCTCGGTTTCCCGTGCGGCCGGGATGCACGACAACCAGCTCGTGCTCACTACTAGCTGTCCACCAGAGCCTCCGGATCCGGGCTCGACTGATCGGATCACCACTCAACCCGCACTTGAGAGCGTCCTAGGACCGGCCTTCTTGCCGGGCTTGGCCCGCCCTCAAATCGACGAGGACCTCATCGATAAGACCGTCGGTTCCAACGCACGTTGGAAACGGTTTCTTGTCATCACCCGACACCGGGAATTGTTCAACACTTGCTGTGGGTCCGCGATCGTGGAACTCCGCAATGAGTATAGCCGCCTGAAGTATCGGACCATCATGACCTGGTTTCAGGCCCAAGGTTGCCGATGGAAGTATACTTTTACCCCCGAACGGACTTGGTTCGCAAAGTGGCCCAGTTGGTCCGTCTTCCTTCTCGGGATGGTGCTGTTGGTCGGAACCGGGTTGATGGCCACTTCGATTGTCGGAGTCTACAAGCTCCTCAGGAACACTCCGGGAGTGGCCGATTCGCCGATTTCCTGCCTCATCATCGCGACCATCGCCGGTGGCTGTGTTTTCGGTGTCAAATGCGGCTTGGCTTCGGTTGAAGGTGGAGCCTGGAAGCGGCGCTTTTGCCTGATCTTTACGGCACTCACGGGAGTTCTGACCGTCACCTTCTTCGTCCTGCTGGCCCTGCTGACGGGCGGTTTGGCTGCGACCGTGGTGCCGGTGGATCATTGGGGTGGTGACATGCCCGTCATCGGACAACCGTGGCTGAGTCCCCACCTCCAGTATGTTCAGCTCCTGCTGGAGTGGACCGCTTCCCTGACTGTGTTTCTCTTTGGTGATGTCCTGATTGATCGCCACGGGACGCCGAACAGCGACCAAAACCCGTTGAAGTTTTTCCGGCATCGCCAGTGGAAGGCGGCTGAAGAGGCCCTCCGGGACGACCGCCAGTCCCGCGGCCGCGCTCGTGGAAACCTGATCCAACTGCTGGCCGAACGTAAGGCGTTTGTCGTCAGCGCCCTGGCCAGTTTTGAGCGAAAGGCGGAACTCGCACGACGTCAGGAGGACGGCCTTCGTCGTCAGCGGGGCGAGCCTGCCGCCGTCCCCACCTCCCGTCTCCGCGCCCTGATTCGTCGTCTGTTCAACCTCTGACCCACACGCAATGAAATCCAAATTCTGCATTCTCTCGATGGCTGCCGCTTCGCTGACGTTCGCCGCCGCCCCTCCGCAGCACCTGATTGTCGCGGTTGCTCCGGACCTTCCTGAACCGGTTCGGCGCGAGGTCGCAAAAACCGTCGGGGAGGCCTTGATTCGAAGCCCAGCCGGCACCCAGATCACGCTGGTTCAGGCGGATCCACCGAGCAGCGTTGCGGATGTTCGAGTTCCGGAGGGATCACTCGTTCTCCGTCAGCAATTGGTTGGAAGCTCGATCGCGCGTTTCAATGCCCTGATGAAGGCGGCCACGAATAGCGCCAAGCTCTGGGTCTTGCCCCGCCTGATCGATGAGGCGGGGAGGAACTGGATCGGCCCAAACGATGTGCTCGTGCTGGTAGGGCCAGCCCTCCATGCGGATCCGCGTCGTCCGAACTTCAATTTCACCACCAACTGGCCCAGCGATGGCCATCTGCTTGCCGACCCGCAGCGCTCCCCGTTCTCCACGGTCGAGCGGCGCCATCTGCTAGAGGGTGTCCGTGTATTCTGGGTGGTAACCGATGCTTCGAAGATGGTCAGCGACGAACAGGCCTCGGCGGTTCGTCGGTTCTGGGCGGTGTACTTTGCCCTGCAAGGCGGCGTGCTGGTCAATTATTCCTCGGATGTCGGCAGCGTATTCGCCAATGCGTCATCGGGACGTTCGAATCCCATGCTGACCGCGGCGATTGATCCGAAAGACACCAATGTGGTCATGCGTCCGGAGCCGCCGCAGTTGCCGGTTCAGCGTGTGCAGGAGCAGGAACCAAGGGTGGCGAGGGTTCAGGAGAATTCTCGCACCAACATCGACGCTCACGCGAACATAGTTGAGCCGTTGAAGGTGCCAGATTTTCCAAAGCCGCCTCCGGGCAAGGTGGTGGTTGGCGCGGTGTGGTGGCGGTCTCTAGGTGAGTCCATGAATGTTGATTTCGACATTTACGTGCGCGTGCCTCGGGACAGGGTGGAATTGTCGTTCCAGCGTACGAATTCCCCAAGTGGACGCTATTTCCGCGATATCCGACACGCCCAAGGCACGACCACTGGCGATTGGAGAGCCTCGTGGGAAGCGGTCGAGTTGGATGGCGATGAATTGCCGCCTGAAATGTGGATCAATCTCTATTCTGGCCGTGGTCCCGCCCAAGGCGAAGTCCGGGTGCTGCGCAAAGGTCGGGAACACCGCATCGCCTTCACGTTCCCGGCAGTGAACGGCAACCGCGGAGTCGACGCTTCCCGCCGCGAACGAAGCGAACACTGGATCCGAATCGACCTGCAACCCATTGCGCGTGAGCCATGAGGGTCAACATCGTCCCCATTCTCTCGGCGGATGTGGAGAAGACCACGCAAGCGTTCTTCACGCCGGAGTTCGCGTCCCAAAGCTTGGGTCAAACCGGACAGTGGCTGGGTGTCGAAAGCCAACGCCTCGGGCTCAAAGGCCCCGTCGACAAGTCGGTTCTCGATCACCTGCTCCAGGGCCGGTCGCCAACTGGAACAGTGCAGCCGGGTGGTGACTGGCGCCCTGCGGATCGTCCAGCGGGTTGGAAAATCACCTTCGACCTGGATTGGCGTCACAACACCCTTTGGGCGACGGGCAACGAGGAGATTCGCCACTTGGCGGAATTCACCCACGGAACGTCGGTGAAGGAGTGTGTGGAGCAATTGGATCAGGTCGTGCGGCGCGCCGCGGGATTTGAGCCGACCGACCGAGCGGGTGCCGTTTTCGCCAGTTTCCGATCCGGGACTGGCGAAGGTCAGGTTCCCGGCCTGCGGTCGACGGTGATCGTGCCGCAGGGGCATCTCCGGGACGACGGCAGTTTGATGACGTTTCCTGCGCGCGTGATCTCCGAGTGCGGTGTCCGCTTGAATCAGGCCTATCTTTGCGAGTTTGTGCCCCGGGCGGTTCACGCATTTGGCAGCGTCGGGGCACCGACCGCCCAAGTCCCAAAAAAGCTCTTCAAGCCATTGGCGCAAGATCCGCGGATCGCCGGAGCCGCCGCCAAAGAGGGGAAGCTCGTCTTCACCGGCGAAGACTTGTTCGCCCAGTGGAAACGACAGGCCGAATTGAAGGGATTTGGCCCACGCGAAGTCACCGACGTACTGCACCACGCCCGACTCCATGCCAACAGCTATTGCAAGCCACTGAATCCGGAGGTTCCGGGTGCAACTGAAATGATCAAGGGGATGGTGCAAAAGCTTTGGGCCTACTGCCTCAGCCCCAACTCGCATTCTCATTCCCAAAATGAACATTCACAGGGGCACCGACACTCCATCTGACCTGCAGCGCCTTCGCGCTTTCTTGGTCGCAGGATCGCCAACAGGCCGAGGCAGGTGCTCCTAGGCCCAGGCCGTCAGTAATCTTCCGGCAACAGGAGCGTGGTCGAGGAACGGTCCGCCTCGGTGATAATCCAAAACTTGGTGTTGTTTCGGTCCCGATATGACGAGAAGAGTCGCAAGCGACGGTCGAGGGCGAATTCATTCTCATCCGCATCCTCCTTGGAGCAATCACCCCAGTCACATGAGGCGTGCCGCGCAAGCGCATGATGCACGTCTTGCGGATCAAGCCGGTCCAATGCATTCGGTGTCGCCACTATCTGTCCCAGGCAAAAGGTTTTTGTTTTCGATTCCATAGTATTCTCCTTCAGCTTTGCCTCCCTCTCCTCGAAACGATTTTTCCGGAGGAGCGGGAGGAGTTTTGCCTTTGCTCCAACTCCTCCCGTCTCCTTCGGTAAAATGTCTTCCCTGCCGGCCCGCCAACGGGCCGACCGCCTCACGGGCTCGGAGGGCTCGTGACCGGGCCCCGGAGCGAAGGTGTCAAGGTGGACAGAGAGCGCCGAATTCGGCGCGTCCCGAAGGGCGAGGATTACCTTTACACCGAAAGCGGAGCTGGACCGGCTCTGGCCCCATTTTGTGCGGTATTTGGGGCCAGCTATGCAGCCCGGGAGAAGAATGCCCCCGGATCAGCGAGGATGCTCAAGTTTTCGTCGCTCTCTCCCGACTTACAACCTGTCGGGAGGCAAAGCCGCACTTGTTCCATCCATCTCTGCTGTCAACGCTTGGAACAGGTGCACTCCACAATCTCCAGGTGACGAATTCCGTTCTCCAGGTGGAGTTTGCCACCGACGTTTCCTTCTCATCGCCTCGCCAGTCCTGAACTGTTTGCCACGGGTGCCGGTTCCGCGCGCCGTCGCGCGGCATAGTGGCAAAACCACGAGACATCGCATTCGCGGGAGACTCGACGGTCAACGATGGGGCTAGAGCCGGTGGGGGCCGAAGCGAAGCGCACCCTCGGTCGCGGCCTCCACCGTGCGATTGGGGCCCCGTCGGTGGTCGTCGCCGATGGTGAACGGGTCGAAGTCGGGCACTTCCTCCCATCGCGGATGAATCCGCGACGGCATAATCTGTGAGTTGGAGTTAAAGCGTGGCTTCACCAATGGGAAGCTACTGATCAAAGCCAACCTTGCTTGGGTCTCCAGTTTTTTGGCACCGGCGACTTCGCCGGAAACGAGGCAAGCAACGGTCCGAGAAAATCCCTGATGCCTCCGACCACTTCCGGCAACGACGGAGTGGTTTCAGCGACGGCCGCCTGCTGGACGAAGGCATTCCACTGCATGCGCTTGCCAGCATCTTCACTGAATTTGGATGTCAATGCCGTCACTGGATCCGTCGGAAGGGGCGTGTTCCGCGCGGCGAAGGTGGCGTGGATGGCCCCGGTCAGGAGTTCCCCCTCAAAGGGGTACGCCTGAGCCAGGTGCCAGATGTCGAAGAAATCCTTCATGCGACTGTTGGCGAGCCCGAGGCGCACCATGGCCTCCAGTTTCTCCGCGATGACGGTTTCTGGCGGATAGGCCCGCAGCTTCGGCTTCGGCGTGTTCAATAGGGTCGGAAAATCCACCAGCACCGGCGGCGGCACGGTGGCGTCGCCGAAACCGACGTCGACCTGCACCGTGATCCGTGCTCCGGCCAACTCGGCCCGGATCATGATCCGGATACCGCCTGCTTCCATCGCGGCCCGGATCGGTTCGGCGGTCACTTCACCGAAGACGAGGCCATCCGGTTCAACCGGCGAAGCGATGACCTCGCGGAAGAGTGCGGCCAGTTCTTCCTGGGAACGCCGCCGAAGGCCCAGCAGATCCAAGTCACGTGTGGCCCGGTGTGGCGCCCCTTCCCAGACGGTGAACAGCGTGGCTCCTTTGAGCAGGAAGCGCTCGCCGTGGGGTGAGGCGGCCAGCCGGCACAGAACCCGTTCCACGCCATACCGGGCAAGGACGCGGTTGAATTCCCAGTTCCTCGCCTGGGCCAGGGTTAGGAGCCGCTGCCGCACCGAGGCGGCGACATTGGGTGTCTTCATGCGAGCGACTCCACGTAGGGGCGGAGGACGTTTTCCATGCGACACACGCGGGCCATGGCCCAGAGCTCGTCCATAGTGAATCGGCGCCGAGCCCAGCCGTCGCGAAGCGCCTCGACGGCGACTTGGATGCCGATCTTGTTCCGGTACTTGAAACAGTCGGCGACGGTCTTGGCCGGGGTGGTGATTTGCACGGATACGCCGTCAACTTGGTGAAGAGCGGTCCCCGCCTTCAGGGCCTCGCCTCCGAACCGCACGACATGCAGCGGCGGGTATCCCTGAGCGGGCGACCGGGACTTCCGGTCAATGGCCAGCCAGACCTCGTGAGGCGACTGGGTGGTCAGTTCATGGAACACGAGCGCTGATAGCAGGCAAACAACCCCGTGTGGCACCCGCACTGCGGCCTGTGCCAGGCTGTGGTGCTCGGAAACGTCATGACCCGCCACGGCATAGACCCCATGACTGAGCCGCGAGATCCTTCCGTCGGCCAGCGGCATTTCTAGAGCAGTGCGCGGGAGTCCGAGACGCGCGAGGTCACGGGTCCGGATGACCCGACTCCGGCGGAGCAGCGGGTTGAGCTTCGAATCAAGGTTGCCAGCCATGCTCCAAGGATACAATACGTCGGCACATATTCGCAAGTGCCTGTAGGATGTATCCAAATCGGGAACTCTGGAGTGAAACTCGGCGAATGGTTTCATGACGTGAAGGCGGCGGCGGGGCTGGGGGCATTGAGCGGGGGATTCGCGGGCACAGGGCTCGGGAAACGGATTTCGCGGCTCAGGTCGGTCGCCTGTTGTGATTCGTAGGCAGAGAGGGGAGGCACCACCACTTGGGCTTTGCGGGCGTAAGCGCGGTGGACGGCCTTGCTGTTGTGTCCGAGGGCTTCCTGGGCGAAGCGCTCGGGGTAGCCGCAACGGCGGGCGCGTTCCGCCCACGCGTAGCGGTAGGAATGGAGCGACACCCCCTTGATGTCCAAGGCACGGGTCCGCTGCATGAACTCGGTCGCCCGGTCCCCGGGCCGGACCGTTCGCAGATAGGGGAAGAGCGGTCCCTCCTTGGGCAAGGCCCGCAGGATGCGTTCGACCTCGGCGTCAAAGCGGATGAGGGCGTATTCGCCGGTCTTCTTGCGCTGGTAGCTAATCACGCGCTGGCCCCAATCGATGTCCTCGGACCCGAGGAAGGCGATGTCGGACTGGGAAGCGCCGATGTGCCACGCCAGTTCGTAGAACGCTTTGCGCTCCGGGTTTAATTCCCGAGCCACGATTTTCTGGTGCTCTTCGAAGGTGATCGCCCGGCGGTCGCGATGGCGCACGGTGGGCCACTGGCGCTTGGGAATGATCGGGGCCGGAAGCCAGCTCATGTCCAAGGCGAAGTTGTGGATCCGGCGGAGGTAGACGTTGGTCGAGACCTTGCCGATTTCCATGGCCCGGAGGAGGTGTTCGGCGCGGGTCTCGATGAGCGGGCGCTTGAGCATCTCCGGAAGCGCCTTGTCCTGGGCGGCGATGCGCCAGCGGCGTTGGGTTTCGCCGTGCTTGAGCTTGATGATCTCCTCGAAAACGTCCCCCCAGGTCCGAGTCGGTGCCTTCGGGTCGGCAGCCATCATGTAGGCGCGGGCCATCTGGAGGTTGGCGAAGGGGACGGCGTGGGCCTCGTTGCGCCCATGGAGCAGGCGGGTGGCGTCGGCCTTGTTTTTGGTGCCGAGGGACTGCTGTCGCCCGCTCTCGGTGTCCTCGCACCAGAAGGTTTTCCCGCGGCGGAAGAGTCGGAATTTTGGCTTCATAACCGGTTTGGTTACAAAGCGTGGGGCCATTGCCCTCACCTCCGTTAACGAGTATGCCGCAGGCACATCCGAGTATGCCTCAGGGGTTCGGGAGTAGGCCGTTTACTGACGTTTCTACTGACAGTTAACGGTATTTTGGAGGTCTGACCTCGCAAAACCCTCGAAAACCCGAGGAAAACTGATTGGAGGCGAGGGTCGGAATCGAACCGACGAATGCAGCTTTTGCAGAGCCGTGCCTTACCACTTGGCTACCCCGCCGCTCCAGAGCGATCCAATTAACGAGAGGATGGCCC
>JAIXUV010000115.1 GCA_027483345.1 Verrucomicrobiales bacterium
GTCTCGAGGTTCCGTTCCACGATGCGCTCCGATTCCTCGGGACCCGCAGCGGCCGCGATGGACTCCTCCCGCAACAGATGCAGCGTCGGATAGGGTGCCCGGTTGGTGAAGTTGGTGATGTCGTCCGCCTCGGTCCCGGCGAAGCGGAACTGCGGATGGAAGCTCGCCACCTGCAGCACGCCCTCGAGGCCGGAACGTTGGACACACAGCGCCACCTCGGACTGGAACAGGTTGAAGTCGAAGAAGTCCCCGAGCACCCGGGGATGTATGATCAGCGTGGTCTCGCATTGGCTGCGATCCACCCCTGCGAGGTGTCGGAGTTCCTCCTCCAGTTCGGCAAGGAGACGTCCCGTGTCCACGGCCGTGCTGACACGGTATCGGATCCGCCGATTCAGGTGCTCCGCGCGGGCAAAAGGACACAGGTTCAGACCGATCACCGCCTTCTCGAGCCAATCCCGCGTCCGATCCAGAACCACGGTGTCTGAGGGCGTCCCGTCGGGGCCGGGGACATTGGACTGGGTGGATGCATCCATCTGGGCCCGATCCCTCTCATCGACCCGGGCTTCGGTGCAAGCCACGTTTGACTGGGTCATCCGACGGATCCAGTGCCACGGTCGGAGCAGTCTGGGGTTGATCAAACGTCCATCCCGGGCGATTCCATGGGCAGCACCCAGGACGGAACCATTCCAGATTCGAAATGCCCAGCGCCTCCAAAGGAAGCTCCTTTGCCGGTATCCCCACCGGACGCGAGATCATCACGGTGATCGAGCCGGAGGACATCTCCGTCCGACGGAAGTCCGCTTCAAGCAAGCCGGCACTCACGATCCGGAAGCCGGAGGGAATGCCGCGCGAGGATTTCGAGGCGCTCTACGGATTCGAAAGGCTGCGCCAACACCACGCAGCACAGATCCTGATCCCGGCCGGAAAGTCCCGACTCGACTGCCTTCAGGACGCCAACCTCTGCCAGACCTACCTCGAACGGCAGCCGATCCTGCCTGCGGAGCTCATTTCCCAGCTCGGCAAACGTCACGCGTTCTATCGTCGCAACTCGATACCCACCCGGATAGCCCTGCGTGCGGCGGTGCCGGAAACGGCGAACCTCCCAACGCCACGCCTGCGAAGCCTCTACTCGGACAGCCGCCTTTCGCTGCCTCCGATCGAGGATCTGCTGGTGCTCCTGGTCGCCCACTACGGCGCGACCGCCATCCATGGAATTCCACGGGGAGTCCGCGTCCGCGCCGCTGGCGGCGTGGTGAAACTCGTCGACGAGACACTGCAGCTGCAGTTCTCCGAACCGAACCGGGATGCCGGTGGCCCCGGCAGCATCTCGGCCGCCGTGATCCCGCTCGGCCGCACCTCGGTCAACCTCCGCCGTCGTGACTCGCTGCGGATCCGCTTTTCGGACTGGCTTCGCAGCCTTTGACCGCCTCCGCCTCCGCGGCCTTTCCCGTCCCCTCCTCTGGGAGTCCGCGCCGCTGCTCTTCCCGCATCTGTTCCAGGAAGCCCGCCACGGCGAAAGCCGTCCGTCCGGCGCGCCCCGGCAAGCGCGTTCCCCGCTCGGGAACCCCACCCAAGGCCGCCATGGCCGCTTCCGCCGAGCCCGGCCGCCGCTTGAAGCGGTGCGCCGCCAGCAGCCGCAGGTCCATTGGGGGCGACGCCGGCCGCCACGTCTCCTGCGCCAGCTGTTCCACCGCGAAATTCCCCCATCCCGCCAGGATTCCCGACGGACCGACGAAGTCCGTCCACCGCGCCAGTTCCCCATCCACAGTCCCGCCTCCGAGCAGGTCCTCGCGGGTGACCTCCAGATGATGCGGCGCGCCAGGCGCCAAAGGCCGCCGAGGTGCCAGGAAGGCGTTGAACAGCTCTCCCGACGCAAGTCGCACCGCCGCCAGATGCACCAGCTCCGGGCGCCCGGGAACACCGCTGTCCCGACGGTGCGCATTCGCTTCCGCCGCGACCGCCACCAGATTAGGCCAGAGCGCTTCGAGATCCGGGGCCGACGGCGAGGCCCACCAGGGATCCGCCGGCTTCAAGCGTCTTCGCGGCGGGCCGGTCCTCGCCGCAGCCGCGGCGATCTGGTGGTCGACCATCGATTCGAACGCCTTGAGCAACGGAGCGAACCGCTCCTCATCCCGTTCCAGGGCGGCCAGGACCTCGACGACCGCCTCGATGGTGGCCACGCAATGCTCCGCCGGCTCCTTGCGGATGCGGTAGTTTCCCGGCCTCCGGGGCCGGAAGCCGATCCTCGGCAAGGCGCGCAGGGCCGGGTTCAGCGACAACATCTTCCGCGCCTGCGGCCACGTGCCATCGATGACCAACAACGTCTCCGGCGGCCGCTCCAACGAATCCGGGGACACCGCGCCTTCACCCGGGAAAAGCAGGGCCGTTCCCGGCTGGCGTATCAGTTCCTCGACCCGTGCGTGCCCGCCGAACTCGACACCCTCGTGCAACTCGCTGGCCAGAAGTCCCAGATGCGCCATCCGTGCCGTGCCGATCGCCACGCGCGATTCACGGGGATGCTGCAGGAACACAACGTGGGTACGGGTCCCGACCGGCGTCAGGCCGCCACACCAGCAGGCGGAAACCGGCCGGCGACAGCGCAGGCAGGTGGGACGGGAAACGGGAACCGACATCGGGCCGCAAACCGAACCACGCCGAAGCCAGGGATTCAAGGCCGCCCCGGTTGATGTTTCCGCCCACGCTGGTCGGCCGGGTGGGAGTCCAACGATCTGCTCGATCCGCGACTTCGGCCAAGGCATTGTTCCACGTATGCACTTCCCCCGTCCCTGGCAGACACTTGCCCTGTTGACGTCCCTGTTCACCGCCCAGGCGGCCGATTCCCCCGTCATCGCTCCCGGCGCGAAGCCCGAGAAGGCGGGTTCAGGCTTCGTGTTTACCGAAGGGCCGTCCGCCGACAAGGAGGGCAACGTCTACTTCACCGACCAGCCCAACGACCGTATCGTGAAGTGGTCCGTGAAGGACAACGCCTGCACCGACTGGATGAAGCCGTCGGGCCGCGCCAACGGCACCGCCTTCGACAAGGACGGCAACCTGCTCGTCTGCGCCGACGAGAAGAACGAGCTGTGGTCCATCTCGCCGGACAAGAAGTCCAAGGTGCTCATCTCCGACTTCGACGGGAAGCTGCTCAACGGCCCCAACGACCTGTGGATCCGGCCGGACGGTGCGCTCTACTTCACCGACCCGCTCTACAAGCGCGACTATTGGAAGCGGGAGGGCAAACCCGTCCAGGATTCCCAGCAGGTCTACTTCTTCGGTGCCGACCGCAAGACCCTCCGCCGCGTCACCACGGATCTCCGCCAACCCAACGGCATCGTCGGGACGCCCGACGGCAAGTCGCTCTACGTCTCCGACCTCGGCGCCCGGAAGACCTACGTGTACGACATCCGCGAGGACGGCTCGCTCGAGAACCGGCGCCTGTTCTGCGAGCAGGGTTCCGACGGCATGACCCTCGACAACGAAGGCAACGTCTACCTCACGGGACGCGGTGTGACGGTCTTCAACAAGGCCGGGGAACGCATCGAGCAGATCAACCTTCCCGAGGGCTGGACCGGCAACGTGAAGTTCGCGGGCAAGGACCGTAGCATCCTGTTCATCACATCCGGAAACTCGGTCTACACGGTCAAGATGCGCGTGCACGGAACCTTCTGAACGTCTCCGACTCCGTGAAGTTCCCCTCCCGTTCCCTGCTCGCCGCGGCCGCCTTGGGCGCCGTTGCCGCCGTCCTTCCGACCTCGGCCCAGACGCCCGACGCGGGCGCCTACCGGAACCACGCGCTCACCCGCAACGGCGACGTCGGGAACGGCCGCCGGCTCTTCTTGGCGGATCCCCGCCTGAACTGCGCGAACTGCCATTCGATGGATGGCACCGCGTCCAAGGCCGGTCCGGATCTCCAGTCGGCCGGCGACGCCTTCGGACGCCGGGACCTGATCCAATCGATCCTGCAGCCTTCCGCGACCATCTCGCCGGGCTACGGCCTGATGACCGTGGAGACCCGCGACGGCCGCACGCTGCAGGGCACGCTCAAGAAGGCCGACGAAGCCGGAATCGAGCTGATGGGCGGCGAAGGCCAACGCGTCCGCATCGCCACCGCCGACGTCGTCTCCCGCACCGGCAGCACCACGTCGCTCATGCCGGAGGGCCTGCAAACCTCCCTGTCCCTGCAGGAGTTCACGGACCTCGTCGAATACCTCGCCAGCCTGCGGCAACCGGCCCACTCCCTCGCCACGGCCCAAGGCATGCCGACCGAGATTCCCGAGTTGGCCACGCCGGTCGCCATCCGGCCGTTCTTCGAGCGTCCCTTCACGCTTCCACCGGGCAAGGTCCACACGGGCCTGACCTCGATCCACGCCGTCCCGGGGACGGAGGGAACGTTCCTCGTGCTCCACCAACGGGGCTTCATCTGGCGCGTGGAGAAATCGACGGCGGGTGAATACCGGTCCGACTTCCTCGACCTCACCGGAGAGGTCTTCAGCGACCGCGGACCGAACGGCCTGCTCCACCTCGCCTTCCATCCAAAGGTCCGCGCGAACCGCAGGTACTTCCTCAAGTACCAGGTCCTCGAGAAGGGCACGGTCACGACGGTGCTCGTGGAACGGGAACTCACCGCGGACCTGAAGTCGGATTCCGGCAAACCGGGACGGCGTCTCATCGCCATTCCCAGCGTGGCCGAGGACCACAGCGGCGGCTGCGTCGACTTCGGGCCGGATGGATTCCTGTACTTCGCGATGGGAGACACCGGACCGCACCACGACCCGAACGGACACGCCCAGAACATGGGCCTGCTCCTCGGCAAGATGCTGCGGCTCGACGTCGACCACGTCCCCGCTGGGCAGGCCTACGGGATCCCTTCGGACAATCCGTTCGTCGGCCAGGCCGGTGTGCGGCCCGAGATCTGGGCCTCCGGACTTCGCAATCCGTGGCGGTTCACCTTCGACCCCGCCAACGGGGACCTCTGGGTCGCCGACGTCGGACAGGACCGCGAGGAGGAAGTCGACCTCGTCCGAAAGGGCGACAACCTCGGCTGGAACGTCCTCGAAGGCTTCGAGGCGTTCTCCAGCCAGTACCGGAAGGAAGGCAGGACGTTCGTGCCGCCGGTGTTCGCCTACGGACGGAAGTTCGGGAACTCGATCACGGGCGGCCCGGTCTTCCGCGGCGACCCGAAGTCCACTTTCGACGGCGTCTACTTCTGCGCCGACTTCAACTCCAAGCGCCTCTTCGGCGTCCGCCAGGAGAATGGGACCCTGAAACAGGTCCACCAACTCGGCGTGTTGCCGGACCAACCGGTCTCCTTCGGCCGCGATCACCGGGGCGGGATCCTCGCCGTCGGCTTCGCTGGAACGGTGTTCGCCATCGACCTCGATTCCACCCGCTTCGACGCCGTGAAGAAGCCGTGATTCCGACATCGCCCGACATGCCTGGGCTCCAGCCTTTCGCAAACAACTCCAGCCTCCGTCCCATGCGCTCCCCATACCGACTGCTCGCCGGACTTCTGCTCTCCTCCGCCTTCGGCCTGCTCCAGGCCGCGCCCGGATTCGCCTCGGCCGGCCACGAGGACTTCGGCCGCACCCGCGGCGGCGAGCCCGTGCGGCGGATCACGCTGAAGAACCGCAAGGGCTTGTCCGCGCGGATCCTCACCTACGGCGCGATCATCCAGGAGATCAACGTCCCCGACCGCGAAGGGAACTGGACCAACGTGGTGTTGTCGACGGACACCATCGCCCAGTATGAGCGTTTCCCGGGGTCGGCGGCGGTGATTGGACGCGTCGCCAACCGCATCGCGGGCGCCCGCTTCGATCTGGACGGGGTCACCTACAACCTTGCGAAGAACAACGGCCGCCACTCCATCCACGGCGGCAACAAGGGCTTCGCCAGCGTGGTGTGGAACCTCGACGGGACCGGCGTGCGTCGCGGCGACGCCTTCGTCCGCCTTTCCTATCTCAGCGCCGACCGCGAGGAGGGTTACCCCGGCAACTTGCGCACCACCGTCACCTACACGCTCACCGACGACAACGAGCTGCGGGTCGACTACGAGGCGGAGACCGACAAGGCCACGATCGTCAACCTGACCAACCACGCCTACTTCAACCTCTCCGGTGGCGGGAGCTGCGTGGACAACATCCTGACGATTCCCGCCAAGCGTTACACGCCGTCCGACAACGAACTCATCCCCACCGGCGAGATCCTTCCGGTGGAGGGAACGCCGGTGGACTTCCGGAAGCCGACCCGTGTGGGCGAACGCTTCAGCCAGCTTCGGAAAGGTCTGAACGGCTATGACCACAACTTCGTGCTCGGAGGAAGCCGTCGGCTGAAGTTCGCGGCGAGGTTGAGCGATCCCGCCAGCGGCCGGGTCATGGAGGTGAAGACCACCCAGCCCGCGATCCAGCTCTACACCGGCAACCACCTCGGCAACACCGCGGTGTGCCTCGAGACCCAGTACTACCCGGATGCCATCCACCACGCGAACTTCCCGTCGATCGTGGTGCGTCCCGGCAAGCCGCAGAAGGACACCACGGTGTTCACCTTCCGCACGGACCGGCGATGAGCTGACCGAAAGCCTTCGTCGGCCCACCGATCCCGTGGTCCCGCAGCCTCACGGGATCGCGGCCGCCCGGGTCAGCGTCCTGCGACGGAAGACCGCGTCGGAGGCACACACGTAGAGGTACGCTTGGTCCGGTCCGGCAAAGGCGCAGCTCACGATCCCCTTGCCTTCAGGCTTGGCGATGACACCGCCCAACCGCCCGGTCCAGTCGAACATCTGGATGCCGGCGTGCGAGGTCACGTAGGTGCGCCCGAGGGCGTCCACCGTCGAACCGTCGCCGCCGCTGTCCTTGCGTCCCGGCGGCACGACCAAGGTCATGTAGCGCTCCCCGGCGGACAGCCCGCCGTCCGCATCGACCACGAAGCTCCACACGTTGGTTCCACCGTACTCGGAGACCAGCAGGAGATCCTGCTTGGGCGAAAGGGCGATGCCATTGGGCCGGTTGATACCGCCGGCCACGACGCGCGGACGGGGCATGGCCTTTGCGGAGATCGGCACGGCCTGGACCTGGCCGGCGGCGGTGTCGGTGTAATAGACCCAGCCCGCCTTGGAGACGATCAGGTCGTTGGGCTTCACGTCGACGCCGACGTCCGTGATGGCCTTGGTGGCGGGATCGATGGCGATGATCTTCTGCTTCTCACCCTGGGTTGCGGCATAGAGCCGTCCATCAGGACCGAACTTGAGTCCGCTCACCTTCGGCCCGCCTTCGAGCCAAGCCACCGGCTTGGATTCCCCGGCGGCCACTCGGTACAGGATGCCCTTCGGCAGGTCGCTGAAGTAGAAGTCGCCCTTGGCGTCGCCGCAGGCGCCGTCTGTGAACCCGTAGCCGTCGCCCACCTTCTCCCACGGAGCGTCGGTGCCGCCACCCGCGAGGACCTTGTTCAACGCCTCGTCGCCATTCCAGTTGTTGGTGCTCGGCTCGGGCGGACGCATCGCAGGCCTCCACAGCCAGCGCAATGCGTCGGGGAGGATCACACCGCCGTGCTTGCCGCTGTGGGAACCGTCCCCCAGCACGAACTTCGAATCGTAACCGGCGAAGGTCAGCGCGCTGGACATCTCGCGGTTCGCCAACGGCCAGTCGCCGTGCAGGTTGTTCAGGTCGTTCACGCCGTCCTGCAGGAACACGCGGAGCGGCTTGCGCTCGGTCTTGCGGATCAGCGCCGGATACACATGGCCGCCGCGGATGTTCACGAAGCTGCCGATCTGGGACAGCACCTTGCGGAACTGGTCCGGCCGCTCCCAGGCAACCGTGAAGGCGCAGATGGCCCCGGAACTCATCCCGCCGATCGCGCGGAACTCCGGGTCGTCGGTGATCTTCACACCGAACCGCTCCTTCACGTGCGGGATCAGTTCGTCGACCAGGAACCGGGCGTAGTCGCCACCGAGCGAGTCGTATTCGAAGGAACGGTTGCTCCGGTTGCCCCAACCCGCGGCGGGAGGCGCGTTCGTCCCGCGGTGCCCAGGATTGATGAAGAGCGCGATCGTCACCGGCATCTCGCCTTTTGCGATCAGGTTGTCGAACACCACCGGAACCCGCTGCGAACCCTTGTCCGACCGGTACTCATGCCCGTCCTGGAAGACCATCAAGGCGGCCGGCTTCGACCCGTCGTACTGGGACGGGATGTAGAGCCAGCATCCGCGGGTGGTGCCGGGGAAGACCTTCGAGTCGTTGAACTCGAACTCCTGCACCTTGCCCGCGGGCACCCCGGCAGCCCGTTCCAAGGACTCGCGGGACAAAGAGTAGTCGTCGGCTCCGAGCAGGCCGGCGGGAACCAGAGTCGACAGGGACAAGGCAAGGATCGCCAGGAACCGTGAGCGGGGAGACATCGTGGGATCGTCCCCAAGCTCCCCACCAACGTGAAGCCCCAATCGGCACGAATCGCCCGTTCCCTGTTCGAGGCGCCTCCACAAAGTGTGGATGCCCCGTAAGCCGCGGATTTCCTCAGGGTATGGAGTCCCGGCATCAGCCGGCGGAAACCATCCCAACCCAAATGCCTCGGATTTCACTCCAGCCAGCCGAAGAGACACATCTCGCGGAATGGAATCTGTCGCAACCAGGGAGGGTCCCCAGCGGATTTCCAAAGGCAGGGGAACCGCACGTCGCAGAGGGTTCGTGGAGGGTGCGTCCTGGACACGAAATGGTGGCTCTCGCCGCTCGCATCCGCCCCCGGGCTGGGATATCTCCTGCGGACGTGAAAGCCGCCGTCCTCCAAGGCATCAACGAACTCGTCGTCGACACCGTCCCGCAGCCCGCACCGAAGTCCGGCGAGGTTCTCGTCCGGATCCAGGCCGCGGCCCTGAACCACCGCGACGTCTGGATCAAGACCGGCCAGTATGCCGGGCTCCATTTCCCGATCATCCCCGGCTCGGACGGCGCCGGCACCGTGGTCGAGGTCGGCGAAGGCGTCGACTCCGCCTGGATGGAACGAGAGGTCATCATCAACCCGTCCTTCGACTGGGGGAATTCCGAGAAGGCCCAGGAACCGCGGTTCACCATCCTTGGGCTCCCGCACGACGGCACGCTGGCCGAGTTCATCCGGGTTCCCTTGGCCCAAGTCGCCCCGAAACCTTCTCACCTTACGTGGGAGGAGGCCGCCGCCCTGCCCTTGGCTGGCTTGACCGCGTTCCGGGCGCTCTTCCGCCGCGCGCAGTTGCAGCCCCACGAACGCATCCTCATCAACGGCATCGGGGCGGGCACCGCGCTCATCGCCCTGCAGTTCGCGGTCGCCGCCGGCGCCCTGCCCTGCGTCACCTCCAGCACGCCGTCGAAACTGGAGAAGGCCCATGAACTCGGCGCCAAGGCGGGTGTGCTCTACAACCTGCCGGACTGGCACGTGGAGTTTGGACGCCACCACGGACCGTTCGACGTCATCGTGGACAGCGCCGGCGGCAGCGGCTTCGACCATCTCATCGACCTCGCCGCCCCGGGCGGACGCATCGTCTTCTTCGGGGCCACCCGCGGAAACCCGCCCGAACTCAGCATGCGCAAGGTGTTCTGGCGGCAACTCTCCCTGCTTGGAACCACCATGGGCAGCCCGGCCGACTTCGCCGACATGGTCGACTTCGTGAAGAACCATGCCATCCGGCCGGTGGTGGACACCGTGTTCCCGTTGGAAAAGGCCTCGGAGGCGTTCCAGCGGATGGAACGCGGCGAGCAGTTCGGCAAGCTGGTGATCCGGCTTTGAATCGGCGGGAGCGCCGCGGATCACGGGGTTTCGGAGATCTTCCACCCCGACAAATCAATGGCGGCGAACCCGACCCTGTGGATCCGGTCCGCCGCCGTCAAAAGGGCCCGATATCCCAGATCAGCCGCCGACCTCGGCGCGGGCTTCGGCGGCCAGCGCCGTCGAGAGGTACCGCTCACCGGTGGAGCATCCGATCGTGACGATCGTCTTGCCCTTGTTCTCCGGACGCTTCGCGACCTCGATGGCCGCCCAGACGTTCGCACCGCTGGAGATGCCGGCGAGGATGCCCTCCTCCTTGGCGAGACGCCGCGCGATGGCGAAGGCGTCGTCGTTCGAGACCTGCACCGCCTCGACGATCTGGTCGTTGCCGTTCGAGTCCTTCAGATGGAGATTCTTCGGGACGAATCCGGCACCGGTGCCCTGGATCTTGTGCGGTCCGGGCTTCACCGACTGTCCGGCCAGGGTCTGGCTGATCACCGGGGAATCCTTCGGCTCCACGGCGATGGCGTGGAACGACGCCTTGAGCGGCTTGATGTATTCGTACACGCCCGAGATCGTCCCGCCGGTGCCGACCGCGGCCACCAGGATGTCAACAGCGCCATCGGTGTCCTCCCAGATCTCAGGCCCCGTGGTGGCCGTGTGGATGTTGGGGTTGGCGGGATTCTCGAACTGCTGCGGGATCCACGAGTCGGGCGTCTCCTTCGCCAACTGCTCAGCCCGGGCGATCGCCCCGCGCATGCCCTCGCTACCCGGCGTCAGCACGAGCTTGGCTCCCAGCAGCGCCAACAGCGTGCGGCGCTCCAGGGACATGGTCTCCGGCATGGTGAGGATCAACCGGTAGCCCCGCGCGGCCGCGACGAAGGCGAGGGCGATGCCGGTGTTTCCGGAGGTCGGCTCGATGATCGTGGTGCCCGGCTTCAACACGCCGGACTTCTCGGCGGCATCGATCATGGCCATGCCGATGCGGTCCTTCACGGATCCCAGCGGATTGAAGAACTCGCACTTCAGCAGAACCTGCGTGGAGGGATCGACGCCGAAGCTGGCGGGAATGCGGTTCAGACGGACCAGCGGCGTGCGGCCGACGGTTTCGACGATGTTGTTGTAGATGCGTCCCATGTTCGGAGGGCTTACGGAGTGGACTTGAATTCTGTCCCCCGGTCGCCCCCGGGCAAGCCTCCATTTCCTCAGCGAATTCCCGGAAACGGACGGAACTCCGACACGGACGCCGCTTCCCCGGCCGTCCAGATGCGGATCCAACCATCTTGGAAACCGCCGGCGACCCGTTCCCCGACGCTCGTCCAAGCCACGGCCGTGGCACGCCCCGCGGAGCGGAACTCACGGGGCTTCTGAACCGACTTCCAGGAATGCCGCCGCACCACGCCGTCCGTTCCCGCGGTCAGGAACCCGTCCGGCACCGAGACCATCGAGGTCAGCTCCGCATCCCCGAACGAGGCCACCGTCTTCGAATCCGATCCCGCCACCTCCCAGACCCGGAGCCTCCGGTCCTTGCCGCTGCTGACGACCCGGCCCGCGTCCACGTTGAACTCCGCCGCGAAGACCACCGCCCCATGCTCGGTGAAGCTGGAGACCGCCTCGCCCGAGGCCGCATCCGCCACCCGAACGGTCCGATCGCGGCTGGCGCTCACCAGGCGTTTGCCGTCACCGCTCCAGGCCAGGGACAGCACCCAGTCCGAGTGCGGCGGCAGCGCGACCCGTCTCGTTCCGGAGGCTGCGTCATGGACCGACACCACGCCATCCGCTCCCCCGACGGCGATCCGGCTGCCATCGGGACTGAATCGCACGGCTGTCAGGACATCGGCCCCACCCCGAAGCCAGGCCCGCAACGTGCCGTCCGACGCATGGAGCAGGACCGCCTCTCCCTGCCGTCCGGGACTGCCCGCGGCCACCGCCAGCGAGGCTCCGTCCGGACTCCAGTCCAAGGCGGTGATCCGGTCCGGCAGCCCGGGAAGCCGACGCTTCAGTCCGCCGCCCAGGGTCTCGACGACGAGCACTTCCCGAAACGCCCCGACCGCCAGTTCCGATCCGTCTCCTGAGAATGTCAGCGCTGCGATGGGGACCGGATGGCGGTACGCGACGGGAGCCACGCCGCCGGCACCCCGCGGCAGCCAAGCGGACAGCGCGGCGTCCGCGGACTTCCCCTCCATCACCGCCCCGCCCTGGATCCAGGACCGGATCCGTTCGATCTCGTCGGCGGTGAGCGGGGCACCGTCCTTCGGCATGCGCTCCTCGGGATCCTGGCTGGTGATCCAATGCATCCAGGAACTCGCCCCCGGATCGCCGGGAACGACCGGAACTTCTCCGCTGGTGCCGGCCAATCGCAATTGCGCCACCGAATCCATCCGATAGCGGCCCTTGGCCTTCGACTCCTGATGGCATCCAAGGCACCGCTCGAGAAGGATTGGGACCACGTCCCTTCCGAAGTCGGCTTTCCGCATCGCGGACTCCTGCGCCACAGCCGCTGGAACGAGACAAAAGGCCGACCACAACAGGGCCTTCGCCAGCGGGTTCAACGCCGCCTCCATTCGATGCCCGCCCAGGCGAGCAGCGCCATGCCGACCGGCGTTCCGGTGATGGAAGTCGGCACTGCGGCGACGACACCCAGGGCGAAGGCCTTGGCGAGTGCGGCAGACCACGGATCACGACGTGCGGCTCGTTGAAGCCAGAGCGTTGGCAGGAAGACGCTGAGGAAGCTCAGCGGAATGGTCACCACCCAGAGGAGTGCGGCCCAGTCGGCCGTCATCCAAAGGTTGTCCACGAACAGGAGGATCGCCGAAGCCGCCGGATGGATTGGGGAGAACTTCCTCTCCAGCAACGGCGGCATTTCCGAGTCGAGGCTGCCGTCGGTCCCCGGAAGCCGCATGGGCACGCCTGGCGACGTACGGTCTGAGACATCCCGCTTCGTTGGTTCCGGTTCGTGCATTCGTCCGCTCCGCCGTCAGAAGAGGCTTCCCTGCGCGGCTGCCTCCTCGGGTCCGAGTTCGGACAGAAGGCTCCGGAATCCCCATCGCCGATAGAGTTCGCGCAACGTCGGGACATCCAAGGGCGTCGGCGCTAGGGACGCGAGGTCAGGCCCGCCTTCCAACGAGCATTTCAGGGCCACCATCCGCTGATTGCGCCGGACGTTCTCCATGGCTCCGAGCAGTTCGGCGCGTTGGCGGTCCGATTTCACCTCGGTCAAACGGGAGAACAGCGCCTCGACGCTGCCAAAACGCCGGAGCAGGTCCGTCGCGGTCTTCGGGCCGACACCCGGCACTCCGGGGATGTTGTCCACCGCGTCGCCGACCAAGCTCAGCCAATCCACGATCTGCGCCGGCTCGACACCGGACTTCGCCACAACCTCCGCCGCCCCCCAGACCTTCTCGGTCTTGTCATTGGGATTGAAGAGACCGATGTGGTCGTTGACGAGCTGCATGAAGTCCTTGTCCGAACTGGCCACGACCGTGTTCCAGCCAGCCGCCTCGGCCCGCTTCGCGTAGGTCCCGATCCAGTCGTCGGCCTCCGTACCGTCCTGCTCCCACGAGGAATAGCCCGCGGCCGCCAGCCAGCCCGGCATCTGGTCGATCTGGACCGCGAGTCCCTCGGGCATCGGAGGACGCTGCTGCTTGTATCCGGGCAGCTCCGCCATGCGCTCCTCGGCGAGGCCACCATCCCAGATCACCAGGCGATGCGTCGGCTTCAGGATCCCCTCCATCTTCTGGAGCATCTTGATGAAGCCGTAGAGGGCGTTCGTGGGCGCGCCGTCGGGGCCGTTGAGCGAGCGGATCGCGTGGAAAGCCCGGTAGGCGTAGGCATGACCGTCCACGAGCAGCAGCCGCGGGGTGGGTTCGGACTCGGACATCGCGGATGAACCTGCTTGGCGACCCGATCCCAGACAAGGCCGGGCTTCAGCGGCTCGGCGAAGCGAGCGTCCCGGACAAGAATTCCTCCACGGCCTTCGTCCACTCCGCAGGCGAAGTCGCCAGCCCTCCCTCGTGACCGGAGTCCGCCAAGCGCACCAACGTGACCGGTCCATCCGCCGCGCGCTTCAATTCCTCGGCTTCCTCCGACCGCACCCGCGTGTCCCGTTCCCCGTGGATCAGCAGCACCGGGACCCGGATCCGCCGAAGGTACCCCACCGGCTGATGCCGGAACCCGTCGAAGCCCGCCACCCGGCCTCCCCAGAAGGTCAGCAGCCAACCACCCGGATTCCTCGGAAGCCCCATCGCGGCGAAGCGGTTCTCCACGGCGTCCTGGAAACGCGCGAAGGTGCATTCGCCGATGATTCCCCGCGGCTCGATCCCGAGTTCCCCAACCGCCCGCATCACGGCCGCCGCCCCCATCGAGGCGCCATGGAGGAATACCGGGTTTCCCGCCGCACGGGACGAAGCGGCCGCGAAAACCGCCCGGACGTCCTCCGCCTCGTGGTAGCCCAAGGAGGTGGTATTTCCGCTGGAACCGCCGACACCCCGGAAATCGGTCAGCCAGACCTCGAGTCCCATCCGGTGGTAGGCCTCTCCCATTCCCAACAACCCGTCCTTGCTCCCTCCGTATCCGTGGAAGAGCAGGATCACGCCATGGGTGGGCCCGCCGTTCGGTGCGGGGAGGCGCCAGGTCTCGAGCAGGACATCCGACGAGGCCAAGATCCGGAGCGTTTCGAACTCCAACCCGAGGTCGCGGGGCGTCCGATGATTGCCTGGACGTGGGAAATCGACACCGCGAACGAGGACCCCAAGACGTTCCAGCCGGCCCAGGCTTTCGGGCGGACGTGTCCGCACTGTCGCATCCGAGAAGGTCATGAACTTCCGGGCGTGGTTCCACGCCAGCAACTGGGTAAGGAACACCACGGCCGCGATCCCCAACCCGACACGGACCAGGATCCTTCGCCGCGCGGATGCAATGGACGGGACAGCCATCGACGCGACCCTCGCCGGCGGGATCGACTGCATCAATGTCGGGGGAACGCTTTTCGATTCACCGGAACGCGGTGGGATCGGCGACACCGTGCGGCGTCATGAACGCCTGGTTCACCGCACCGCTCGAGACCGCAGGGATCTTCCTCGCCGCCGACTTCGTCGTCGGCTTCGTCCATTGGATCGAGGACGCCTACATCCGGGAGAACAGCCCGGTGGTGGGCGGACTGATCGGAAGACCCAACATCCTCCACCACCACCTGCCCCGTCACTTCACCCGCAAGTCGTGGTGGGAATCGTGTTGGGACCAGATGATCCTCGCGGGTGTCTTCCTCGCGTTCGCCTTGTGGGCCGGGTTCCTCGGCTGGCAGGCGGTCCTGTTCGCGGCCCTTGTGGGCAACGCGAACCAGATCCACAAGTGGGCCCACCGCAGCCGCCGGGAGAACGGTCCTTGGATCAGTCTTCTCCAGGACCTGAAGGTCTTCCAGAGTGCCCGCCATCACGCCCGCCACCACACCGATCCCAAGTCCACCCACTACTGCGTGATCACCGAATTCCTGAACCCGGTGCTCGAACGTCTCCGTTTCTGGACGCGCCTCGAGTGCCTTCTCTGGAAGTTCTTCCACCTGCGCCGCCGGATCGACTCCTCCAACCGCCGCCATGGCGCCCCTCCGGATTGGATCCGGATGGCGTCCCATGCCTGATTCCCAGCCGTACGACCCATGAATTCCGCCCGCAACTACCCACTTCTTCTGCTGAGCCAGTTCCTCGGCGCCTTCGGGGACAACGCCATCCTCGCGGTGATCGTCGGGCAACTCACCTACCTCCAGAAGGCGGGCCGCATCACCGAGGCCGAGCTGCGTACCAGCAACACCATCTACACCAGCCTCCTCTTCGTTCCCTACATCCTGCTCGCTCCGTTGGCCGGCTACCTGAACGACCGCTTCGCCAAGACCCGCTGGCTCGCCGGCGGCAACCTCCTCAAGCTCGCCGGGACCTTGGTCTGCATGCTCAGCGTCCATGGCAGCACCTTCTGGCAGGGACTCGGATACCTGATCGTCGGAATCGGCTCCTGCCTCTATGCCCCTGCGAAGTACGGGATCCTCCCCGAGATCCTGCCCCGGGAACGCCTGGTGAAGGCCAACGGTTCGGTGGAACTCCTCACCCTGGTCGCCATCCTCGTGGGCGCGATTGCCGGTTCCGTGATGGCCGACCGGTGGAAGGATGCCGTCCTGAGCTCCTACTGCGTCGTCCTGGCGATCTTCGGCGGATCCCTGCTCCTCAACCTGCTCATGGAGAAGACCCCCGAGGACCGCTCGGTCCGGCTGGCGGGAAGCGTGACTGAGTTCACGGACCACCTGCTGGAACTCGTCGGGTCCCCCCGCTTGGGACGTCTCCTGACCACGGGAATCCCAGGCGGAACCGGTTCGGCGGGCCTCTTCGCCGGCTCGACCCGGCTGCTGAGCGTGCTGGTCGGCACGGCCCTCTTCTGGGTCTGCGGCGCGGCGATGAAGATCAACTTCCAACCCTGGGGACTCGAGGTCCTGAAGCTGCCGGACAACACCCAGATCGCCCTTCTCGGCCTTTGGCTCAGCATCGGCGTGATGGTCGGCAGCATCGCGGCCGGACAACTCTTCCGACTGGGCGACCTCCGCAGGACCCGCCTCTTTGGGTTCGCCCTCGCCGGTATCCTCGCGCTCCTCTACACGGTGGAGGACCTCGGGTTCTGGCGGACCCCGGTGGTGCACGCCGGGCCGCTGCACCTTGTCGTGCCGGTGGTGCTCCTCCTGGTGGCCGCCGGGATCGCCGCCGGCCTCTTCCTCATCCCGCTCAACGCCGCGCTCCAGTCCGAATCCGATCCGCGGAAGCTCGGAAAGACCATCGCGGTGCAGAACCTCGCCGACAACCTGGGCATGATGACCGCCGGGGTGATCTGTTTCCTCTGCGTCAAGGCGGGCATCAGCTCGTCCGGCGTCTTCCTGATCCTTGCCGGGGCCATCGCCTTCGTCGTCACACTGCTCCGGATCCCGCCGCTCCTCCGCGTCGGACAGACTCAGCCGCCTACGGTTTCCCCATGAAAGCACTGGTACGCCTGCTCCTCCGGATCTGCTTCCGGTTCCGCGCCCACAACACCGAGGTTCTCGACACACCGGGTCCCGTGCTGCTGCTGCCCAACCACGTCTCCTGGCTGGACTGGCTCTTCCTCGGCGCCGTCCTCGGCGAAGACTGGCGCTTCGTGACCAGTTCCACGGCGGCCCAGACCACCTGGTTGCACCGGCGGATCATGATCAGTCCCCGGACATTTCCCGTGGACACGGCCTCGCCCTACGCGGCGAAGCGGATGGCCGAGTTCCTGGAGAAGGGCGGCAGGCTGGTCCTGTTCCCGGAGGGCCGCATCTCCACCACGACCCGCCTGATGCGGCTCTTCGACGGCACCGGATTCCTGATCCACAAGACCGGGGCGAAGGTCATCACCTGCTACCTCCGCGAGGCCGTGCGCGTCCCGGTCGTGCAGCACTCGGGCTGGACACGCTGGTTTCCCAAGGTCTCCGTCCACTTCAGCCCGGTCCGGATCGCACCGACGTTGAGGGAACTTCCCAACACCGTGGCCCGCCAACGCATCACCTCCTGGCTCCGGGACCGCATGGTCGAGCAGCAGTTCGAGGTGGAGCAGGAGTTCGGCCCCTCGAACGTGCTCGCCGCCATCGCCGAGACCGCGGCAAGGCTTCCCGGGAAGAAGGTGCTGGAGGACATCAACCTGAAGCCGTTGACCTATCGGCGCCTCATGGTCGGGACGGAGCTCCTCGCACAGCAGTTCGCCGGGCTCGGACCGCGTTTCGCGGAAGGCCGCGATCCGATCACCAGCCATATCGGGGTCCTCCTTCCCAACGTCAACGGAATGCCCGTGACCCTGCTCGCCCTCTGGGCCAACGACCTCGTCCCCGCGGTCCTCAACTTCTCCACCGGAGTGCCGGTGATGCTGCAGTGCGCCCGCCTCGCCGGGCTCCGCCACATCGTGACTTCGCGGGCCTTCCTCGAGAAGGCCAGGCTCGACATCCGGCCGCTCGAGGCCGCGGGGATCACTTTCCACCACCTCGAGGACGTCCGTGCACGCATCACCACCATCGAACGGGTCACCGCGTTGCTGCGGCACACCGTGGCCTGCGGGCGATCGTTCCGGGACTCCGGACGCGACTTGGCCCAAGGCCAACGCCCGGCCGTCGTCCTCTTCACCTCCGGATCCGAAGGTGTCCCCAAGGGCGTCGTCCTGAGCCACGCCAACCTGCTGGCCAACATCCGACAGATGGACGCCTCGCTGGACATCACCGACCACGAGCGCTTCTTCAACGCCCTGCCGCTCTTCCACAGTTTCGGACTCACCGCCTGCACCCTCCTGCCGCTCGTGCGCGGGCTGTACACGTTCCTCTACCCCTCGCCCCTGCATTACCGGGTGGTGCCCACCGCCGTGTACGAACGGAACTGCACGGTCATGGTGGGAACCAACACCTTCCTCAACGGCTATGCCCGCAAGGCCGCGCCGTACGACTTCCAGAGCGTGAAGTACCTCGTCGCCGGAGCCGAGAAGGTCCAGGAGGCCACCGCCCAGACCTGGGCCCGCAAGTTCGGCATCCGCCTGCTCGAGGGCTACGGCGCCACCGAATGCAGTCCCGTGCTCTGCGCCAACAACCGCATCGAGTCCCGGTTCGGCAGCGTCGGCCGCTTCATGCCGGGTATGTCCTGGCGCCTGGAACCCGTGGAGGGCGTCAGCGAACACGCCTCCGACGGACGCGTCATCTCGGGACGGCTCTTCGTGCGCGGTCCCAACGTGATGCTCGGCTACCTCAACCCCGACGCCGACGCCACGTTCCGCGGGCACGGCGGCTGGTACGACACCGGCGACCTCGCCCGCATCGACGACGACGGCTTCGTCTTCCTTCTCGGCCGAATGAAGCGCTTCGCCAAGGTCAGCGGCGAGATGGTCAGCCTGACCGCGGTCGAGGACGCCCTTGCCGGCGGGTTCCCCCAACACGGTCTCCGGTGCGAGGTCGCGGTCGTGGCCGTGGCCTGCGAGGACAAGGGGGAGAAGCTGGTCGCCATCACCAATGTCGGGAATCTGACCCTCGACGAGATCCGCCAGGTCGTCCGCGCCAAGGGACTCGCCAACCTCTGCGTGCCGCGCGAACTGCGGCATGTCCGCGAGATCCCCAAGCTCGGCACCGGCAAGGTCAACCACCGCTCGTTGATCGAGTCCCTCGCCAACCCCTGATGCCATCATGCGAAAATCCGACATCGAGCAACTGCTGCAGGAAGGGCTGATCACCCGTCTCCAACACGACCTCATCATCCACCGCCATCGGCTCGACAGGGAATCCAACCGGCTGCTCGTGATCCTCGCCGTCCTCGGTGGGATCCTGTTCGTCTGCGGCGCCGTGCTGCTCGTGGCCGCCAACTGGGACTCGGTTCCCAAGGCGCCCAAGATCGGCGGCGGCATCCTGCTCATGCTGGGCGCCCATCTCCTGGGATGGCGCCTCGGGAAGGGCGGCGACCATCCCGCGATCGCCACCACCCTCCACCTCGTAGGCGCAGGGCTGTTCCTCGCCAACATCGCGTTGGTGGGGCAGATCTACCACCTCGGCTCCCGCGCACCCGATGCGGTGCTGCTCTGGCTTGCCGGCATGGTTCCACTCCCATGGATCCTTCGCTCCAGGGCACTCCACATCCTCACGCTCACCACCTTCGGAATCTGGCTCGGCACGGAACTCACCCAGGACGACGGCCTTCTCCGTTTCGGTGGCGGCGCCCGCATGTGCTCGTTCTACCTGCTCCTCGGCGTGCTCTTCGTCGGACTGGGCGGCCTGCTGCGACGCGGACCCTTCGCCGAGTTTGCCGGGGCCACGGAGAAGTTCGGCCTGCTCGGCGTCCACCACGCCTCGTTGCCCCTGATGATCGGGGCCTTCTATGGGCAGTCCGCGGTGACCCAGGGAGCCTGGATCCTTTCCGGAGCCGTCGCCGCGCTGGCGCTGGCGCTCGTCGGCACGGCGCTGGCCCGCAATGTCGACGGCATGCCCGTGAAATGGAGGATGGCGTGGTTCGGGGCGCTGGTCGTCGTCGTCGCCGTCGGCTGGACCGGCCTGCTGGCTGGATCCGACTCCGCCTTCCATCAACGGGGAGACATCGGCCCCCACTGGCTCGTCATCCCAGTCCTGTTCGCGGTCTCCCTGGTCCAGATCCAGGTCGGGATCCAGCGGTCCAGCGCCTTCCACGTGAACCTCGCCATCGTCGCCATCGCGGTGCAGATCCTGGCCGCCTTCTTCCAGCTCTTCGGATCAATGGCCGACACGGGAATGATCTTCGTCAGCACCGGGCTGCTGCTGATCCTCCTCGGCTGGTACCTCGAGCGACACCGCAGGTCCCTTGTCAGGAGCATGAGGTCCGCAGCCTGAACCGCACGGAACCCAACCATGAAATCCAGACTCCTCTTCCTCGTGCTCGCCGCGCAGTGCCTCTGGATCCTGGGCACGGTCACGGTGCAGGAATCCCGCCTCCGCTCCGACGTCACGGTGCTGCTGGAAACGCGCCCGGTCGACCCTCGGGACCTGCTCCGCGGAGACTACGTGATCCTCAACTACGCCATCTCCGACATACCCCGGGAACTGTTCCAGGGTCCGGCCTTCCAACAACCCGCCATCGGAACACCGGTCCACGTGGCCCTCGCAAAGCAAGGCGACTTCCATGTCGCCGTCGCCGCCTACCTGCAGAAGCCGAAGGACGAATCCCGGCCATTGCTTCAGGGGCGGGTCGTCCAATCGCGTTGGACGGCAGGCCAGCCCAACTCGGTGCGGCTCGAATACGGCATCGAACGTTACTACGTCCGCGAGGGCACCGGAGAACCGCAGGGCAAGTTGACGGTCGAGGCGGCCATTCCGCCCAACGGACGCGCGGTCATCCGAAAGCTGTACCTCGATGGAAAACCCTTCGCCGAAGCCATGTCCGACATCGCCCGCTGATGCGCCATCCGGACCGGAACCGACTCCAAGACTCCCATGAATCCCAAGTTCCCGAAATCCCTCCCATTCCGGATCCTTCCGCTCGCCGCCCTGTTCCTCGCCGGGTGTGAAACCACCTCCATCTCCGATCCGGGCGGCTATTCCGCGAGCCCCGGCATCCCGTCCCGAAGCCGGCTCTACCGGGGTGAGATCGCCGAGTATGAGCTGCTGGGGATCGGTGGGACCAACCGGATCACCGACGACGACATCCTCAAGGCGCTGGCATCCGCCCAGCCCGTCCGCCTCCGCCGAGGGGCGTCGCTCCTGCTCGTGCAGTCCGGCGCCATCCAACCCGACGAGCCGCTGCGTTCGGGACTCGCCGAGGCCTTCAAGGTGGTCCCGTTCGACGGCCGGCCCGGAGATGGCGGCACCGACGGTCGGGCCGTCCGGCTGGCCGCCGCCCATGCCGGCTGCGACCACATCGTCGCCTGCTGGGGCGTGCTCGAGTCCGCCTCGCAGCAGTACGGGACGGAACTGGTCTCCTGGGTTCCGCTGGTCGGCTGGGCCATCCCGGAGCAGACGCGTCGGACCCGCATGCGACTGAAGGTCGCGCTCATCGACACCCGAACGGGATCGTGGTCGGTGTTCACCACGCAGCCCCGCGAGGAAGACGCCACCACGGGCTACCTCAACCGCGACAGCGGACGCGTCGCGCAGGTGGAGAAGCTGAAGCGCGCCTGCTACGCCGAGGCCGTGAAGACGCTGCTCGACCGCCACACCGATTGACTGCGGGAGGGAAACCGTCCCGGACGCGCACCGATGCATACGCCCTCGGAACAAACCACGGAAACGGTCGTGCTGCTGCACGGCTGGTGGTCTGGCCGGATGCATCTGGCCGGCCTTGCCAGGAGGCTGCGGCGTTCCGGATTCACGGTGGTTTCCATCGGCTACCCATCGGTCCGGATGCCGTTGGAGGAAATCGGCTCCCGACTCCTCGGACGTGAATTGGCGAAGCGGATCCCGCCTGACGGTGGCAACATCCACTTCGTCACCCACTCGATGGGCGCCCTCGTCCTGCGGCGGCACCTGGAACTCAACGGCCGCGATCGCCTCGGGCGGGTCGTGATGTTGGGACCACCGAACCAAGGCAGCGAGGCCGCCGACTTCTGGTCGCGGTCGGCCCTGGTCCGCGCGGTCGCCGGACCGAACCTCGTCGCCTTGGGCACAGGTCCGGATTCCTTCGCGCGGCGCCTGCCACCGGCCGAATTCCCGCTGCTCGTCGTCGCGGGGACGCGTCCACCGCACCCGCTCGTCTCGCCCCTGCCGAAACCGCATGACGGCCGGGTGAGCGTCGAGTCGACCCGACTCGTTGGCATGACCTCGCACCACTCGGTGCGGACCTGCCACACCGCCTTGCCGTGGGATCGCGAGGTGTTCGACGTCACCGTGCGGTTCCTCCGACAAGGGCGCCGGGAGACCCGGGGGGAATGAGCGTCCACGACACTGCCTCAAACCGTGAGGTCCGATGCTCGGTTTCGGGTCCCGAGGACGCGGTCACCGTGGTCTACCTCCCGGGCCTGCATGGGGACTGCACGCTGTTCGGCGGCCTCCGTGCACGGCTTGCGGTCCGGTTCCAGATTGTCGAGGTGGCCTATCCGAGAGATCAGGAAGACGGGCTGAACGGATTGGCCACCGCTGTGATCCGGGCGCTGCAGGAGGCCGGAATACGGCGCGGGACGCTGCTCGCGGAATCGTTTGGATCCCAGGTCGCCTGGGCCATCCTCCGCGCTGCGCCAACCGGCTTCCAGACCGAGCGCCTGTGTCTCGCCGGTGGATTCGTGTCGCATCCCTGGCCATGGGCTGTCCGGTTGACAGGCGGATTCCCATTCGGCACAGCGTCTCCCCTGCTCGCCGCCATGGTCCAGCTCTTCCCACGGATCGCTCCGTGGATCGGCGAATCCTGGGTGGGGAGGCGGGAGGCGATCCGCCGTTTCGTCGCAGAGCGGAGACGGAACGGCGACCGTCTGGCCATGAGCCGACGTCTCCGGATGATCCTCGACGAGGACCTCCGCCCCACCGCGGCCAACACCTCCATCCCGGTGCACCAACTGAGCGGCTTCTGGGATCTGGTCGTTCCTTGGTGGTCGGTGGACCGATGGCTGCGGAGGCACTGCCCGGGTCGAATTGGACCGTGTCGGCTCGTCAATACCGACCACGCGGTCCTGTTCAACCGACCCGCCGACGCCGCCGCCTGGCTCGCCGAAATCCTCAACGCCGGTGGGCTCGGGGAAAACACCGGCTTTACTCCGAACCGGCTTGGGTCAGGATCGCCCCCGCGTTCCCCCGGGAACGAACCCGAACATGTCAAAGGTCATCGCTGAAATGCTTGTCGAGTCGGTGAAGATGGAGCTTCCCGACGTGAAAACCGTCCGGTTCCAGTGGCCCGCCGGATACGAGCCGGACTTCAAGACCGGCCAGTTCATCACCGTCTACTGGCCCCACAAGACGAAGTACAAGCGCGCGTACTCGCTGAGCTCCTCGGCCCTCGACCGCGGCCACTACGAGGTGACCGTGAAGCGCGACGGCAAGATGGGCACGAGCGTCGTCGACTGGCTGGAAGCCGGGGACAAGATGTTCGTCATCCCGCCGGTCGGGAAGTTCCTCCCGGTCTTCGATCCCCCGGGCAAGCACCTGATCTGCGTCGCCGGCGGCTCCGGCGTCACGCCGTTCCGCGGTTTCGCCCGTGAGGCGACTGCCCGGAACCTCGATACCCGGATCACCATCCTCTACACGGTCCGCACGACCAACGACATCATCTTCGCCGAGGAGTTCCGCGAACTGGCCGCGAAGAACCCGCGATTCCAGTTCCATGTCACCTGCACCCGCCTCGCCCCCGAGGACCCGTGGACCGGCCGTCGCGGACGCATCACGCCGGAGTGGGTGAAGAGCTTCGTCGACAACCCGGCGGATTCGGTGTTCTACGCCTGCGGCACCAACGAGATGGTGAACGCGGTGGAACACCTCGTCCTGCACGACCTCGGACTGCCGAAGGAGCAGATGAAGCTCGAGAAGTGGGGCTGATCCGCCCCTTCTCAAGCCATCCGACCCCGAATTGCGAAAGGCCCCGTTCCTCCGTGGAACGGGGCCTTTTCGTTTCCCGACAACGTCCCCAACGGGCTCCGGAAACACAAAAGAGGCCGGGAAGCGGAACTTCCCGGCCTCTTGGATGGAACCGTCCTCCGGGGCATCCCTCACGGGACACCCCGGATGCGGCGGCTTCAGCGAACCGTGCGGAAGAACACGGTGCCCGTGGTCGGGACCGTGTACGGGCTCGTGGCACCGGTCACGTTCTGCCACGGACCGGTGATCGCCGGAGCGGACTGCAGCGTGGCGGTATAGGTGATCACCGTGGACCCGCCGCTGACGCCGACCGTGAGGGTCGGGTTGGCGCCGGGGGCGACCAGCTTGACCGCGTTGGACGGCACGTAGTTGCCGGGGACGCCGACGAGGACGCGGAAGGTCGCGGTGAAGTCCGCGGCCGCCGTGGCGAAGAACCGGTAGTTGGCCGCCGTTGCCGTCGCGATGTCGGTGAAGCCCGAGCCGTCGTTCCGCTGCCACTGGTAGGTGAACGGAGCGGCCGCACCCTGGCGGGTGACGGTCGCGGCGGACTCGAACAGCACCTCCGTCGGAGGCGTGCTGTAGGCGAGCGTCAGGCTGCGGATCTGCCAGTTCGGCGAGGAGCCGACGGTGTTGTCATCCCAGCCGCCCAGGAACTGGACCGAGATCCGGTCACCAGTCTGGAAGGTGCCGAGGATGGCGGTGGTGGTGATGAACTCGCCCGCGGCGTAGCCCGGGGAGTTGGCGTTGAACGCGTACTGACCGTTCAGGATGCCGCTGCCCTGGATGGTGCGGCCGGTGGCGTAGCCGTTGGCAGTGAAGTTCTCCTTCGGAACGACCGTGTAGGCGCCGCCGTTGACGCTGATCAGGACCTGGCCGCCGTCCCAGTAGTCGCCCTCGAAGGAGTAGCGGTGGCTGAAGGACAGGGTCACGCCCTGGCTCACCGGAACAGTGAACGGAGGGCTGCTCAGGCGGGAGTTGAACGGTCCGTTGCCGCCCTCGGCGAGCCAGGTGGCGCCGTCGTAGGTGAACGGTCCGGCCGCGGTCTCGGTGCTGTTGGTCACCGTGAATCCACCGTCGGAGGTGGCAAAGTTCACCGTGGCGAACGTGGTCGAACTGCCCGCGGGAACGGCCTCCTCGTCGGTCGGCTGCTGCGTGATGGTGACGTCGGCGTTCGGATCGACGTAGGTGGCGAAGAACGTGCCAGCCAGCGGGCGCAGGTCGGTGGCGATGGTGCTGTCCGTGGACTTGCGCCAAGCGAGCTCGAGCCAGTCGCCGCCGCCGCCCTCCTTGAGGAGCACGAGGATGGCGTACCTACGGCCGGCCTGCAGGGTGATCGGGGTCGCGGTGGTCGCGGCGTCGCCAGACTCCGGTTCCATGAACGCACCGCAGCAGCCGAGCTCGAAGGCGATCGGGGTGTCGGTCGCCGGGTTCGGCGCGGTCTCGTTGCTGCTCAGATAGACACGCGAGGCGTCGTCGGAGCGGACGAAGATGTAGTAATCGGCGGTCTCAGTCGGGGTGAGGAAGCCGGTGATCTTCGCCATGTAGTTCTCATGGGAGTCGTCGGGGAACACCGTGCGGGTGTTGAAGCTGCCCGTCATGTGGGCGAGGGTCGTCGGAGTTCCGGCGATGACGCGCGGATCGGAGAGACCGGTGGTGATGGCCCCGTCGCTGGCGGTCGGGATGTTGTCATAGTGCTCAAAGCGGAGCATGCCCTGAACGAGCGCCCACGACTTGAAGCCCAGCGTGGTCGACGCGACGGTCGCGGCGGGCAGCATCTGGTCCTTCACGCCGGTGACGGTGACCGTGTAGCTCGCGCCCTGGGTCTGCGCGGAGGTGGTCAGGTCGACGATGTTGTCGCCGGTGCGGCCGGGAGCGGCCGAGAGGGTGGCGGCGGTGACGGTGAGACCGGGGATCTGGTAGTTGGCCGGATTCTGGGCGGTGACCGGGTCCAAGGGCTTCGAGAACCAGATGCGGACGCCGGTGAGGCCGCTGAGACCTGAGGCGTACTGGGCGACCGGGGCGATGCCGTCGGCCGGGAGCACGTCCACGGTGACCGGGGCGCTGGTGGTCGCGCCGAACGGATTGCGGACGACGACGTCATAGATGCCGGAGAGGGCGGTCGTCACGGTGGGGATCGTGAGGGCGGAGGAGGTCTGGGAACCCACAGCGGTTCCGTTGCGACGCCACTCGTAGCTCAGCGGTGCGGTGCCCTGTGCGGCGACCGACAGCGAGAGCGTGTAGCCGGCGTAGACCGGGCGGGCCGGGAGGGTCGGCTGGGTGGTGACGACCGGGACGACCTCGGACGAGAAGTAGAGCGCCTGGACCTGCGCCGGGGTCAGCGCCACGGGAAGGATCGCGACCTCGTCGACATTGCCGCGGAACACGTCACCGGAGACGTTGAAGATGCCGCCGCCGCCGATGTTGAAGAAGTAGGTGCTGGTGCCGTAGGTCTCGATGGTGCCGCTGAGGCGGCCGATCTCGCGGCCGTTGGCGTAGAGCACGGTGTTGGTGGTCGTGCCGGTCACGACGAACTGGCCCCACTCGTTGTCGGCGAACGGATAGGGGGCAACGATGTTGCCGCCACGCGCGTTGACCCAAAGCTCGACGCTGGTTCCGCCGTTGGCGTCACCGAACTCGAGCAGGTCGTTCTGGCCGAAGTAGCCACCGCGGCCGCTCTTGACGGTGCCGCGCTTGACCCAGCCGGTCATGGTGAACTCGGTGAGATCGTTCATCTGCACCGGGGTGCCCACGAAGCCCGCGCTGCCATTCAGGGTCGGGGCGCTGTTGCCCGCGCTGAAGCCGGAGTAGGCGGGCGGTTGAGGACCGGCGGCCCCGACCTGGAGGCCGGGGCTGTAGGAGCCGTTCGCACCGGCGCCGAGGCTGCCGGTCGCGACCGCAGCCGGGAGGGAGGTCGGCGGGGTGTAGGTCGCCTCACCGAGGCGATAGTAGGCGACGGGCGACTTCGCCTGCACCAGGGTCTGGTACGGGGCGGAAGGGGACGCGCTGGTGCCGTTGGCGTAGTGGGCGGCCACATCGGCGGCCGACAGGGCGCTGGGGTAGATCGCCACTTCGTCCGCGGCGCCGTTCCAGTAGAAGGAGCTGTCCGCACGGCCGCCGATGGCGAAGCCGCCGGAAGCGCCCGGGACGTAGCCCGTGGGCGTGCCTTCGGCGGAAAGCTGGCCGTCCACGTACATCCTCACCCTGGTACCGTCATAGGTCGCGACGACGTGGTACCAGACACCCGCGGAAGGCGCGGGACCTGCGGTGATGTTCAACGACGTGGCCGTTCCGTTGGCGTTGTACGTTCGCAGGTTCCAGCCGGTCTCAGACTGGTAGATCAGCCAACCGGTGCGAGGGGCGGCGAACTGACCGCTCGACAGCGGGCAGGTCAGCGTGCCGGAGCCGGCGGCGTGGGAAACGGCCGGGTTCAGCCAGGCTTCCACCGTGAACGGAGCCGGGATGTGCATCGACGGCAGGTACGGGCCGAAGGCCATCGTCCCGGCCGAGCCGTCGAACGACGAAGCGGAATCGGTGCTGCCGGCCAGTGCGCCGGCTACGGGATGGACGGAGGCTCCCTGGTAGAACGCCGAAGCGGCGCCACCGAGGGTGCCCGTGTTCACGGCCACATCGGCCGCGGGCGGTTGCGTTGTCTCGTTCAACCGCCAGTAGGCGAGCGGGTTGAAGCCGGACAGCGTGGAGGCGTAGTCGGCCTGCACGACCGTCGTCGCACTGCCAAGCAGCGCGACAAGGCTGGTGATTTGGAGGATTTGGGGTTTCATGGGCTATCTTACGGTCGAAGGGACGGCAAAGGCCACGGTGACAACCGTCACCGATGCCCTTCCGGCGATCGACCGAAGACGAGCCCGCGAAAGTCCTGGGTTGGACAACCCGGTCCCGTTGCGGTGTGCACCGCCGGAATTTCACCCTCCCGTAACCGTTCAGGACGCAAAGACGAAACCTGCCCGGTCAAGTCAAGGTGGGGTTACCGGCTGTGCCGGAATTGGCGGTCGGAGTGACATTCCAACGCCAAAATAGCAGGCTGTCACCGGAGCGTGACAACCCGTGGGTTGGCCGGTGACTGGCGAAGACGCGGGTTCGACCGGGCCGAACCAAAAACGTTCGACGAGTCCGGGAAGGATTACGGCGGGGAACGTGGAAAAGTTCACGAAAGGAACCGAACTTGGCAAGAAATGGATGGCAGGATCATGATTTTTCGCCATCGCCAGGCGCTCAGCTGGGCGATGCGGATGCTTCCGGCAAGGCGGACAGGGAACCTGAGCCGACCTAGGCGGGCATTCTCGGTTTGGTGCCACCCAGCGGCCATCCAACCGGACCGCAGGAAGGCCCTGCCAAGTTCCTTCTTGCAAACACGGGACTTCCAGAGACTGTCCGCGGCGCCGGTCGTCACGTGTGTGGCGGCAATCTCGGCTGAGAAAAACAGTTAAACACGTCACCTAACCGCTAACCTCCGTTGCCAACCGCAACGTCGGTCACGTTGGGCAATGGAGTCTTCTGAGGGGCCGGATTCGCGCCCCGCTCAAGCCTCCTCGCAGCACGAAACCTAGCGGACGAGTCCCGTCCGCACATTCCATTATGTCGGCCACCGCCGAATTTGCTGAACTGCTGAAGCAGTATGACCGCCACTTCCAGGCCGGTCAGATCGTCAAGGGAACCATCATCGAAATCCGTCCGAAGGAAGTCCTCATCGACATCGGCGGAAAATCGGAAGGCGTCGTCTCCTCCTCGGAGTTCGTCGACTTCGACACCGTCAAGGTCGGGGACGAGGTCAACGTGCTCATCGAGCGCGCCGAGGACAAGGAAGGCAACGTCCACCTCTCGAAGGAGAAGGCCGAGTTCCAACAGAACTGGGACCGCATCCAGACCATCTGCAACGAGGGCGGCAACGTCACTGGCCGGGTCAAGTCCGTCGTCAAGGGCGGCCTGCTCATCAACATCGGCGTCGAGGCCTTCTGCCCGTCGTCCCAGGTCGACATCGTCCCCCCGAAGAACCTCGCCGTCTTCGTCGGCAACTCCTACGAGTTCAAGGTCGTCAAGCTCAACCCCGACCGCCAGAACGTCGTCCTCAGCCGCCGTGAGATCATCGAGGCCGAGCGCAACGCCCGCCGCGCCTCGCTGCTGTCCGAGATGATGCCCGGCGACATCCGCAAGGGCACGGTCAAGAACCTCACCGACTTCGGTGCGTTCATCGACCTCAACGGCCTCGACGGCCTCCTCCACATCACCGACATGTCCTGGGGCCGCCTCAGCCACCCCAGCGAGATGCTCAAGGTCGGTCAGGAGATCGACGTCGTCGTCCTCGACATCAACCGCGAGAAGGAACGCGTCAGCCTCGGCCTCAAGCAGAAGCTCGCCAATCCCTGGGACAACATCGAGGGCAAGTACCCCGTCGGCGCCAAGATCAAGGGCAAGATCGTCAACCTCGTGCCCTACGGCGCGTTCGTCGAGATCGAACCCGGTGTCGAAGGCCTCGTCCACGTCACCGAGCTGTCCTGGACCAAGCGCATCGCCAAGCCCTCCGACGTCCTCAAGCAGGGCCAGGAGATCGAGGCGGTCGTCCTCGGCATCAACCGCGAGGAGCAGAAGATCAGCCTCGGCATCCGCCAGCTCGAGACCAACCCGTGGGATCTCGCCCACTCCAAGTACCCGCCCGGCACCCAGGTCAAGGGACCGATCCGGAACCTTACCAGCTACGGCGCCTTCCTCGAGCTCGAGGAAGGCCTGGACGGCATGATCCACGTGTCCGACATGAGCTGGACCCGCAAGATCAACCACCCTAGCGAAGTCCTGAAGAAGGGCGACGAGGTCGAGGCCGTGGTCCTCGAGGTCGACCGCGCCAACCAGCGCATCAGCCTCGGCATGAAGCAGCTCGCCATCGACCCGTGGGAGCAGATCGAGAAGCACTTCAAGGTGGGCGACCTCGTCTCCGGCAAGGTCACCAAGCTCGCCTCCTTCGGCGCCTTCATCGGCCTGCCGAACGACATCGACGGACTGGTCCACATCTCCCAGGTCAGCGAGGACCGCGTCGACAAGATCAAGAACGTGCTCAAGGTCGGCGACGACGTCACCGCCCGCGTCATCAAGATCGACCGCAACGAGCGCCGCATCGGACTCTCGATCAAGGCCGCCAACTACAGCGCCGAGCAGCTGAAGGAAGAGCAGAAGCTGCTCGACCAGCTCAAGCCCGGCGAGGACCTCGTCGCCCTCGAGCACGCGTTCGCCGCCGCCGAGGAGAAGCGCGAGTCCAACTGATCCGTCGTCCACGACGATCCCGACAGGGGGCGCACCTTCCATGGTGCGCCCCTTTTTTTTCGTTTCCGCTTCCGCCTCAGTCCGTCGACGCGATCCCGACCGCAGCGTCGCCTGTTCCCCGGCCTTGACCTCCGCCTCCGGCGCCCGGAGCTTGGTCCTCAGGCATGGCCGCCCGGAAACCGAGGAAGTCCGCCACGCCGCCGCCCGCTCCGCTTCCGCTCCCGCCCGACCCGGCGAGACGCCGGCGGGCCGAGGCCGCGGCGAGGTCCCGCACCGTCGATTCCTGGCGGAGGATGCCCTTCTCCGCCACGGAGAAGGCCTGGAAGGACGCCTCCAAACCCGTCGCAGACATCCTCACCGGCGTCCTCGGCAAGATGCGCCTCGAGCAGCGGCTCGACGAATCGCGGATCCAACAGGTCTGGCCGCAGGTGATCGACCCCACCGTCGCCGCCCACGCCAATCCGGCCAACTTCGCCCAAGGCACTCTCTTCGTCACGGTCGACAGCAACGTCTGGCTCGACGAGATCGTCCGCTACCGACGCCACGAGATCCTCGAACGTCTCCAGACGGCTCTCGGCAAAACCGTCGTCCAACGCATCTCGTTCCGACTCGGCTGAGTCAAGCCGCCTCCTCCGCCGCAGGTCCACCGGACAGGAACCGTCGGATTTCCTCGGCATACCCGGAGCGGAAGTCCGTATGGATCGGCGCCCAACCGGACTCCTCCCTGAGCCGACGATTCGAGACACGCTTGTCGGTCGTTCCCCGTTTCCGAACCGGCGTCGCTTCCCCGGGCGGCGTTTCCGGTGGAAGCGGCAGGCCGGTTTCCTTCGACAGGAAGCCCAGGAAATCCCCCTGCCGCACCGGTTGATCGTCCACCACGTTGTACAACCGTCCACCCAATCCGCGTCGCAACACCGCCTCGATGGCGCCGGCGACGTCGTCCCGGTGGACCATGTTGATCCACCGTCCGCCATTGGCCTCCCGACGGGCGTCTCCCGCGAGGAACTGTCGGAAGAGATGCCCCCGGCCCGGTCCGTAGATGCCACCGACTCTAAGCACGGTCGCCGGCACCCTGCCCTCCCGGGCCGCACCCAGGAACACCTGCTCCGTCTCCAGCAACAGCCTGCCGGTTTCCCCCGCGGGCTCCGCCGGGCTCCCCTCGTCGACCCACCCGCCGTCGGTCTGTCCATAGACGCTGGTGCTGCTCGTGTAGGCCACGCCGCGGATCCCACGCGACTCCGCCCATCGGACCAGGTTCCGGGCTCCGCCCAGGTACACGTCACGGTAGGCTTCCACGCCGCCCCGGCTTGAGGAGACGGTGTCGACGACCCAGTCGAACGGCACCGTGAGCGAATCCAGGTCGGCGGCGCGGGTGAGATCACCGGTGACCGGATGGATGCCCAACGCGGAAAGCTCCGGATCCTCCGCGGCATTGCGCCGGAATCCCCAGACTTCGTCGCCGCGCTGAACCAGTTGCCTTCCCAAGGCCTTTCCGACGTAGCCACATCCCACGATCAACACGCGCATCCCGGCCACCCTCCCCCGGTCCGCGCCGCGGTCAAGCCGCCGGGCCACGTGACAAATCCGCGTCCACAGGGTTCCATCCAACCCATGTCCTCCACTGGACGCAAACTCGGCATCCTCATCTCGGCGGGTCCCTCGACCCCGGCGTTCCGCCATGGCGTCCGATTCGCCTCCGCGGCCGTGGATTCCGGATGCGACGTCTTCCTCTACTGCATCGACGACGCCGTCGCCGGCGTGAGGGATCCGGAACTCCAGGCGCTGCCCGCACGCGGCGTCCGCTTCTACGCCTGCGCCTACGGGGCCCACCAACGCGGCCTGCCGGTCGACGATTCCGCCACCTTCGCGGGACTCACCGTGGTCAGCGACCTCGTCGCCTCCACCGACCGCTTCGTGAGCTTCAACGCCTGATGAAACCCTCCCTGCTGGTCATCGTGGACTCGGATCCCCGGTCCAATGCCCGCGCCGCCGAAGCCGTCCGCATCGCCGCCGGCGTCGGCACCTGGAAGAAGGCCGAGGTGCTTCTCTACCTGCGTGGCCCGGCGGTCCTCGCGCTCACCGAGTTCCCGGACGAACTGCTCGAAGAGGACAACTACACCCGCTACCTGCCGATCGTCGCCGAGTTCGGCCGTCCAGTCCGCGTCCAGAAGGGCGCCATGGAGGGATTCGACCTGGGAACGCCGACGCAGCCCTTCGAGGAGATCGACGATGCGGAGCTGTCCCGGTTGGCTGCCCGTTCCACCTACGTGCTCCGCTTCTGACCCAATGCCCACCCTGCTCCACATCCTGAACCGGCCCGCGGAAAGCTGGGTCCTCGAGCTCATCGAGAACCAGCGGAAGGAAGCCGGGAACACCGTGGTCGTCGCCGACCTCACTGGACCGGAACCCGACTACGCAGCACTGGTGGAACTCGTCCTCAAGGCGGATTCCGTCCAGACGTGGTGAGCCGAGGCGGAGTTCATGGCCGTGGGCGGCCGTCCGCGTATCCGGCATTCCGGCCCGCAGCCATTCCAACCCTGTTCTCCTCCGCTCCGCGGTTCAGGGGATGAACGAGCAGATATACTCGCAGATGCCGGACGTCACCTCGATGTCGAAACCGGACTTGGCCGGCACCTCGAAGGTCGCTCCCGCCGCGTAGGTTTCGGTCGTTGTGGAGCCGTCCAGCTTCACCACGCACGCCCCGGCAACGATCTCCATGATCTCCGCCTTGTCCGTTCCGAAGTGGAACTTCCCCGGGTAGATCAGGCCGAGGGTCTTCTTGCTGCCGTCGGGTTGCAGGATCGTGTGGGAAACCACCTTCCCGTCGAAATACACGTTGGCCTTGGCGACGGCGGTGACGTTGCGGAACTCGGTCGGAATCGGCATCGCGGAAACCTGCCGCGCCGACGCCCCACCCAGCAACTCCGTTCTCTCCTGCAGCGCGGCTCCGATCCGGAGAGGACCACCTTTCACTGGGACCGGGATCCCTCCGACCGTAGGATGACCTCCGTGTTCCGACCGTGCATCGATCTCCGGAACGGCAAGGTGGTCCAGATCGTCGGCGGGACGCTCACGGACTCCGGCGCCGGAACCCGGACCAACTTCGAATCCGACAAGCCCCCCGGCTGGTTCGCCGAACTCTACCGTCGCGACGGCCTCGTCGGCGGACATGTCATCGCCCTCGGCCCCGGCAACGAGTCCGCCGCCCGTGAAGCCCTCGAAGCCTGGCCCGGCGGCCTCCAGTACGGTGGCGGCGTGAACTTGGACAACGCCGAGTCGTGGCTGGAGGCCGGCGCGGCGAAGGTGATCGTGACCTCCTGGGTGTTCCGGGAGGGCCGCCTCGACCTCGAACGCCTTCAAGACCTCGTCGCCCGCATCGGGCCCGACAGGCTGGTGCTCGACCTTTCCTGCCGCAAACGCGACGGACGCCATTGGGTGGTCACCGACCGATGGCAGAAGTTCACCGACCTCGAGGTGGACTCGGCAACCTGCTCGCGGTTGGCCGGATTCTGCTCCGAGTTCCTCGTCCACGCCGTGGACGTCGAGGGCCTCTGTCGCGGGATCGATGTCGACCTCGTACGCGACCTCGCCGCATGGAGTCCGATCGCGGCCACCTACGCCGGTGGCGCACATACGATCGGGGATCTCCGGACCGTCCATGAGGTCGGCGCCGGCCGGATCGGACTCACGATCGGCAGCGCGCTCGACATCTTCGGCGGCACGGGCGTGCGCTACTCCGACTGCGTCGCCTTCAACCAGGCGCACCGGAAGTCGCCTTGAGCGCGCCGGCTTCCATCGGCTCCCGTTCCTCCGGCTCCGGCGTGGTTCCATGGCTTTTGGCGGCCATCCTTCTCTGGGGCGCGAACAACGTCTCACTGAAGCAGGTCCTCTCCCGTTGGCCACCGCTCTTCACCGGTTCCACCCGGTTCCTCGCCGCCGGCTTCCTGCTGCTGGCGATCGCCCGGAACCGAAGGCTCTTCGGTGACACGGTTCCCATGCCGCAAGGCCGGGGTGGCCGCCTCTGGATGGGCGGACTGCTGCTCGCGCTGTACGTGGCCGCCTGCAACTGGACCCTCCACTTTCTCCCAGCCTCCCACTTCGCCCTGCACATGGCGGTCTCACCCGCCTGGGCGCTCCTGCTCGAAGGCCGCGTCGAAGCCGCCGGCTCGGTCCGTCTCCGACGTTGGAGCGCCGTGTTCCTGACCTTCTGCGGCGTCGGCGTTTTGCTGCTGCCATCCTTGGGCTCGGACGGTTCCGGCGTCGGGCACCTGTTCGGAATCTCCACCGGACTGCTTTGGACGTTCTACAGCCGGGAATGCCGGCGCCTCGGAGAGGGCTGGTCCGGTGCCGCCGTCTCCGCGCACACCATGTGGCGCGGCGGCCTGCTGCTCGTCCTCCCGGCCACCGTCGAGATCCTCCGGGCCCAGACCCTGCCGGTGATGGATCCGCGCACGCTGGGCTTCCACGTCTTCTGCATCACACTCGGCGGGATCGTGCCGTTCTCGCTGTGGACCCGATCACTCACCCGATGGCCCGTCTCGAAGGTGGCTCTCTTCGGAAACCTGATCCCGCTGACCACCGCGTCCTGGGACTTCCTCGTCTTCGGCACCCCCCTGTCCGCCACCTTCTGGGCGGCCACCGTGCTGATCCTCGGCGGCGTCGCCCTTTCCCAGTGGGAGATCCTCAAACAGGGCGTCCGCTGGTGGATCCCGGAGGAATAGCGCCGTCGCTCGCGCTCTTCGGGCAACCTCCGATGTAGTCCTTGAAGCGTCGGAGTCATTTCCTCAAGGGTCGCGGCGGAAGGCAAATCACTGAAATCGTCTGCGAGCAGACTGATGCGATTCAAGAGGTCCGGTTCTTCCACTCCGTGTCCTCCGAGCCCCTGTGGCCACCTCCCGTTGCCCCTGACAAACGTTCGCGGAGTGCGCCCATACGGAAGCCGGCGGCAAGCTGTTCCAGCTCGACGAGGAACTGGACTTGGTCCGGGTGGATCGACTTCAGGCGGAGGATCTCACGACGCAGCAGGCTGACGTCGCCCCGGTTGGCTGCCTCCCGAAGGACCTCCAATTCCCCGTCGGGCAACCCGGTCGGAATGTCGGCGGCATTCACCTTCGGATCCGTTCCCCAGGCCGCCGTCCCAGCCCCCGATGGTGCCATCGCCCCTTCACCCAGGATCCACGGAACCGGCAGCTGCTGGCGAAGCAGCTCGTGGAGCTCCTCCTCCTTGAACGGCTTGGGCAGGAAACCGTGGGCTCCCGCACGCAGGGCATCCTCGCGGTTGAATCCAAGGACCGACGCCGAGGTGGCGATCAGGCGAGCACGGAACCCCGGCATGGCGACCAGTCGACGCGTCAACTCGAAGCCGTCCATGCCCGGCATCCGGAGGTCGAGCAGGACCAGCGCCGGACAGCACTTCCCGGATTCCAGCAGCGTCAACGCCGCCCGTCCGTCGGCGGCTTCGGTGACCCGGAAATCCAGCGGCTCCAGGAACTCCCGCAGCAGGCGCCGATTGACTTCGAGGTCGTCCACCAACAACACCTCCAACCGTGGCCCGTCGTAGCCGGTGATCCGGACGACGGCCCCCGTCGGCGCAACCGCCGCCTCGGCCGACGCCAGCGGGACCGAGAAACGGAACTCGCTGCCGCGTCCGGGTTCGCTCGCGACCCGGATCTCGCCGCCCATGAGGCCGACCAGATGCTGGCTGATGGCGAGTCCCAGTCCCGCACCCTGCTCCTGTGGACGTCCCTGCTCGGCCTGCGAGAAGGGCTTGAAAAGGCGAGCCACATCCTCGGCCGCCATTCCGGGTCCGGTGTCGGCCACCACGAATTCAACTTGGCCGGACTGGGATCCACGCACCGTCAGGGTCACTTCGCCCACCCGGGTGAACTTCACGGCATTGCCCAGGAGGTTCTCGAGCACCTGACGCAGCCGTTTGGCGTCCCCAAAGACGGCATTGTCGGTCAGGGCCTCCACATGGACCCGGAAGACCAAGCCCCGTTGCAGCGCCCGCTGAGAGAAACCCGGCTCGATGTCCCGTAGCAGGTCGCGGAGCACGAACGGCGCGGGCCGCAACTCCACCCGGCCCGCCTCGACCCGGGCCAGGTCGAGCACGTCGTTGATCAGGCCGAGAAGGTGGTCGCCGCTGGAACCGATCACCCGGAGCCGTTCACGGTTCCGGTCCGACTGTTCCGGCTCGCGGGCCAGGAGCTGGGCGAAGCCGAGGATGCCGTTCAAGGGCGTCCGCAGCTCGTGGCTCATGTTGGCGAGGAACCGCGACTTGGCCCGGCTGGCTTCCTCGGCGACGTCCCGAGCGGTCGCGAGTTCCTGCGTGCGTCGGGCGACGAGTTCCTCCAAGCGGAGACGCTCCCGCTCGAGCTGGGCCAGCCGTTGCCGCAGGAACCCCCAGACCAAAAGGCCGGCCAAGAGGACATAGCCCGCGTAGGCCGCAACGGTCCGGTACCACGGCGGCACGATCACGAAGCCGTACGCCGCCACAGGTGTCCGCCGCAGCAGGCGGTCCACGGCCCGCACCTCGAAACGGTAACTTCCGTCCGGGAGTCCGCTCCATTCCTTGGCCAACGCGACCGATGGCTCGCTCCACCCAGCATCCCATCCTGTCAGGCGCGTCTCGAAACGCAGCGAAGCACCGGGCTCGAATTCCGGAGCGGACCACTCGAATCGGACTGCGCCCCGATCCCACCTCCACAGGTCGTCGCCGGACAGGCTCGCCGCCTCCCGGAGCCCACCGTCCCGCAACCGACGCCGCAGTCGCACTTCCGGCAGTTCCCGCGGCGGATCCATCCTGCCCAACGCGATCCGGACCATCGGGCCGTCGCCCTTGGCCCAGAGGACACCGCCTTCCGCGTCGTCTTCGAAATGCAGCAACATCGCCCCATGGCCACCCAACGCCGCCTGGACCGACGCCGCGAACGGTGTGAAAGCCAGTCGACCGTCCGGACCGGATCGGTGTCGCCCCAGCAGCGATGTCCCCCCGCCGACAATCACGGAGACGAATCCCTCGCCGCCCTTCCCATCCACCGCCGAAGTCACCCGATCCACGGGTTTTCCACCGTACTGGAGGCGGTTCTCATCCACCCATCGCCCGCCCCCATCCCGCCGCTTCTGACCGGCCGGCGTGGACGCGGTCGGTCCGCCTGGCAGGAGGAGCAGACGCACCGGCCCGCTGGCGGATCCCGTCGGCGTGGACCACTCCAAGGTCAGGTCCGAGGATTCCCCAGCGACCGACCAGATCCTTCCGTCCCCGGTTCCGCAGAGCATGGCCTCGCCATGCTCCAACATGGAATGGACCGGCCCGGAGTTCGTCCAATGACGGAGTTCCCGGACCGCGGCTTCGGCGGACAACTCCGAGACGCCCAGTCCCGCAAAGCCACCCGACCAAAGCCGTGACGGCTCCCGGACCGACCGGAGCAGGACCTCATGACACCGCGGAGCCGAGATCGGCGGTAGCGCCGTGGGGATCTTGGATCCCGGTTTCGTCATGTACCGGAACAGGCCCTCGGTATGTCCGATCAGGATCCGTTCATCGACCACGACGCATCCGCGGGGTTCCGAAAGGTCCACGCCGGAGATGCCCAATGTGAGTCGACCCGGAATCAGCTTGTTCCACGGGCCGAAGACCCGAAATCCGTCGCCGATGCTCACATGGAGGTCGCCGCGCCAACGCAGCATCCCGTGGATCGGCCCGTCGAGCATGGAGTCCCGCTCTCCCAGCCAGGACAAACCGCGCCGGTGTGCGAACTGCGTGATGCCGCGGCGGGTGGCGAACCACAGGTCGCCCCGGGAATCCTCCAGCGAGGCCACCACTTCGCCGTCACTGAGGCCGTCCTCCGGGGTGAACACCTCCACGACCCGGCCGGTCGGCGTGACCACCACCGCACCTGCCCCATCCCGACCGAGCAGCAGGTTGCCGTCCCTCAGCCGGATCGCGGAATTGATCCAGCCACCGCCAGGAAGCGCCTGAAACTCCTCGCCGATGGACCGCACTTCTTCGCCCACCAGCTTCAGGGGCCCGGCTCGACGCCAAGCAAGAAGGAAGGAACCGTCCGGCTCGGGGAACAGGCCGTAGGGCTGATCCCGAGCCACAGCCCGGTTCGTGACCCACGCCTGGAACCCCGAACCATCCCAACGCATCAGCCCAACCCGCGTTCCATGCAGGAACGGCCGTCCGTCGGCGACGAGCAAGACCAGCGGACCAGCGCCTGGGTTCCGGTACGCCTTCAGCTCTGGTTCCTTCCAACGGAACACCCGGGTCTCCCCGCCCAGCCAGATCTCGTCCCCGATGCGATACGCCTGCCAGATCGCTCCGAAATCACGGTCCGACGGATCCAGCCGGTCCGAAAGCGATTCGTAGTTCCATCCGCCGGATCCCCGTCGGGTCAGGATTCCGAATCCACCGGTTCCGGCGATGACGATGCGCCCGCCACCGGCGTCCACGATCGCACGGATGTGCGCAACCGGAGTCTCATCCGCCCGCCATGCCGATCCGTCGAACTCGATGATCTTCCGTCCTGAGGCGAACAGCATGGTGCCCCAAGGGGACTCGACCACCGCCCCGACTTGAGCATCCCCACCGTAGTCCTGGGGCATGAATGCACGACCCCAAGGGCGGGCCCTCTCGCTCGGGAGCAGATCGGCTCCCCAAAGTCGGAAGGCCAAAGTCAGGACCAACCACGAGATGAGTCGGGTGATTCCATTGAGATGGCGAAGTGCGGACATCGGCCTCTCCACACGATGTGGATCCCGCACCACTCCGACAATCTCCGCAATTCCCACAGGGCAAACATCCACAGAGATCGAAGATCTCCACCAATCCCTCCCCGTTGAGCCCCAATCTGCGTCCATCTGAGACATCTGCGGATGTCCCCGCGCGAAGTAGCTCCATCGATCGGAAACGCAAAACCGCCGTCGGCGGATCCTGAATGGACCCGGCGACGGCGGCGTGGGATCGGCAGAGACGACCGGGGTCAGTCCTCGCTGAAGAGGTACTCGAGGTCGTCCTTGCTGAGGTTGCTGGCGAAGCCCTCCTCGCCGAGGACGTCGGCGATGGTGGCGGACTTCCTCTGCTGCAGCTCCCAGATCTTCTCCTCGACCGTTCCCGGAGTGATGAGGCGGTAGGCCATCACAGTCTGGGTCTGGCCGATGCGGTGGGAGCGGTCGATGGCCTGGGCCTCGACGGCAGGGTTCCACCACGGGTCGTACAGGACGACGTAGGACGCGTTGGTGAGGTTGAGGCCGGTGCCCGCGGCTCGGAGCGACAGGAGGAACACGCACGGCTCCGGATCGGCCTGGAAGGCGTTGACCACCTCCATGCGGCCCTTGGTCTCGCCCGTGAGGATGTGCGTCTTGATGCCCCGCTCGCGGCAGGCGGCCTCGAGCAGCTTCAGCATCTCCACGAACTGCGAGAACAGCAGCACCTTGTTCCCGGACGCCAGGATCGGCTCGAAGAGCTCGAACAGGGTCTCGGTCTTGCCCGACGGGGCGTCGTTGCCGACGAGCCGAGGATGGCAGCAGATCTGGCGCAGGCGGGTGAGCGCCGCGAGGACGTGCATCTTGGACTTGGCCACGCCCTTCTCCTGCATGGTCTTCATCACCTGCTCGCGGCTGCGGCGCAGCTCCGCGAGGTAGAGCTTGCGCTGTTCCTCGTCGAGCTCGCTGTCGCGGCGTTCCTCGATGCGGTCCGGGAGGTCCTTCGCGACCTGCTTCTTCACGCGGCGCAGCATGATCGGACGCAGGCGCGCACTCAGACGCTTGCGCTTCGCGGCGCCGTCCCACTCGGGACCCTCGCCCTTCGACTCGTAGGTCTCGATGAAGTTCTGCTGGTTGCCCAGGTAGGCCGGCTGCGAGAAGTCGACGATCGACCACAGGTCGAGCATCCGGTTCTCCAACGGCGTTCCAGTCAGGGCGAGGCGGTGGTCCGCCTCGATCTCCTTCACCGCGACGGTCACCTGCGCCGTCGGGTTCTTGATGAACTGCGCCTCGTCCAAGACCAGCGCGTGGAAGCGGAACTTGCCCAACTCCTCCAGGTCGCGCCGGAGGATCGCGTAGTTGGTCACCACGATGTCGTACTCCGGGATCTGCTTCCGGAGGTTGTGACGCTGCTGGCCCGACTGCAGCACGAGGACCTTGAGTCCCGGCGCGAACTTCTCCGCCTCGCGGCGCCAGTTGTGCAGCACGGACGCAGGACACAGCACCAAGGACGGCTTGCGGTCCTTCTTCGGCGCACGCTCATGGAGCCACATCAGCCAGGTGAGCGTCTGCAGGGTCTTTCCGAGACCCATGTCGTCCGCAAGGATGCCGCCGAGGCGGAGCCGGACGAGGTTGGCGAGGAAGTTGAAGCCATCCTGCTGGTACGGACGCAGGTCGGCGACGATTCCCGCGGGTAGCGGCGTCTCCGGCACGCCCTTGAAGTTGGCGAGCTTGGCCCGGAGCTCGGCGACCGCCTTGCCCGCCCCAAGCCCCTCGATGGTCGCGTCGTCCAGCTGGGTCGCGTGGATGAGGGAAGCCTTCTGCGCATCGGCCGAGAGCCCGTCGAGCCCGAGGGTCGCGGCGGTCTCATGGGCCTTGCGGTTCGCGTCGGTGTCGATCTCCACCCAGCCGCCATCGGGCAGCTTGACGAAGCGCGAGGTCGAGGCGGCCAGGCGTTCGACGTCGGCCCGGGTGAGCTTGAGTCCCTCGGCCTCCCACTCGGCGCATACCGACAGCCAATCGATGCCGGATCCGCGGAGGACCAGCTTCGGCTTCACGAGGCGCCGGCTCAGGAATAGGCGTTGGAAACTGGGATTGCCGAGGTACTCGGCGTCGGTCGGCCGGTCACCCCACGCGGTCGCCAGCTGGGAAAGGCAGTTCTCGTTCGCATCCAGCACCCAGAGCCCGGGTTCCGGGGTGAACCAGTCGGCGCGCTGGAGCCAGTGGATCGCGGGCATCAGCCGCGGATCGTCGAGCAGCTCGGGTCTCGAGTCGCCGGCGCGGCGTTCCACGACGCGCGTCCACTCGTGTCCGTTCCACTGCCACTCCGAACCGTCCTTGTCGCTCACCGCCAACAGGCGAACCCGGACGACTTCGTCGGCCAGTTCGAAGGTGAACTTGGGCTTCGCCGGATGGGTCTCGCAGAGCTCTTCCCACCGGGCGTTCGGTTGCTCCTTGGCCTGGGTGCGACGGAGCTCCGTCAGTAGGCGCTGCGAAAGGCGCTTCACGGGAACCACCGGGCGCTCGGCCCAAGGTCCCAGCAGCGCCGGCGGCGGCGCGTTGCGCAGGACGAAGAACTCGCCCTCCACCAAGACCAGTGGCGGCTCACCCACGAAGAAGCGTGCTTCCTGCAGCCGGTGCTCCGTCCCGTCCGGCAACGCCAGCACGTGGGTGAAGCTCATCTCCTCGTCGATGGTTTCCAGACGCGGTTTCAGCTCGGCGACACGGCCCACGAACTGGAGGCTCAGCCCCTTGCCCAGCAGTTCCAGGCGGTTGCCGTGGGCCCACTTCGCCAGCCAGGTCAACAGGTCCGGCCCGTCGAGCACCAGCAGTTCGCCGGCCTTCACCTTGCCGCCCCAGTGTCCGTGCAGCCAGTCGATCACCTGCCAGTCCTCGGCGGGGAACAGTTCGGCCTCATGGGCGGCCCGAGTCCGGAGGTCGCACAGTTCCGGCAGGAAACGTTCCTTCTCCCCGGAACGGGAACGGAAGAGGAAGAAGTGGACCGACAACCGCCACTGGTTCACCGCCGCGTCGTCCCGCGTCGGTTCGCAGACCACCCGCAACGCCGCCCGCGGCGAGTCCAGGTGGGTGTGGTTCGGCGGGAAGAGCCAGTTCTCCAGTTCCTGTACGAAGCCGGTCTCCTTCTCCGACTGCTCGACCTCGGCAAACTTCTCGAAGTTGGCGTACTGCAGCAGCTCGGTCGGCAGCGAACGGTTGTTCCTCAGGAACAGCATCGCCACCTCCTCGAGCCGCGGACGCCCCGTCGACTGCTGCATCCGGGGCCACCATTCGGTCTGCCCGAAGTCCTTCCGGTTCAGCGCCAGCTTCTCCAGGTAGTCGTCGAGCAGCAGGTAGGCCCGCTGGGGATCGGTGCAGGTGGCGAAGAGCTTCAACACCGCCTCCCGTTCGCTGACCTTCTCCTTGGAGTCCGAGAGCTCCCGCCGGAGGTCCGCGAACGAACCGTAGGTCGTGGTCAGCACCTTGTGGTGCGCGTCGTATCGGGAACTGGCCGCGGATTTGTTGGCCACCGCGGTTTTTCGGACATTTCTCGCCATGATTTCTTTCCAAGCAGTCCGGAACGGTTCCGGTACGTCCCTGATGTTGTCGTCAGGATAAGCCGCCCCGGTCAACAGGAATCACCGTCCCACCCATGTCGGCACCGGACCGTTTGCCGATCCGGAAGGTCGATCCTACGATCGGCCCGTCCGATTCCTCCACCCATGAACACGATCCCTCCCGAACAGCTCATCCAGAACCTCCAGTGGCGCTACGCCACCAAGAAGTTCGATCCCTCCGCCCGGATTCCCGCGCCGGTCTGGGCCGCCCTGGAGCAGTCCCTGGTCCTCGCCCCTTCCAGCTTCGGCCTCCAGCCGTGGAAGTTCCTCGTGGTCGACGATCCCGCCCTCCGCGCCCAGCTGGAGCCCAAGTCCTGGGGGCAGAAGCAGATCACCGAGGCCTCGCACATGGTGGTGTTCACCGTCCGCACCGGTCTCGACGAAGCCCATGTGGACCGCTTCCTCGACTCGCAGGTCGCCCTCCGCGGCGGCACCCGGGAAGCCCTGGCGGGTTACAGGGGAATGATCCTCAACAGTCTCAACGGCGCCCGCACCGCCGGCCGCCTCGACACCTGGCAGACCCACCAGGTCTACATCGCCCTCGGCCAATTCATGACCGCGGCCGCACTTCTTGGCGTCGACGCCTGTCCCATGGAAGGCATCGAGCCCGCCGCCTACGACTCCATCCTCGGACTCGAGGGAACCGGCTACCGCACCGTCGTGGTCTGCACCGCGGGTTACCGCTCGGCCGACGACAAGTACGCCTCGCTGCCCAAGGTCCGGTTCCCGACCGCCGAGGTGATCCGCCACGTCTGATCCGTTTCCTGACGGCCTCGGGCGCACACCCGAGGCCGTTCCTTTTTCCCCACCAGCCGTCCAGCCGCAGTTCGGTCCGACTCGCCACTCAAGCCGCGTTCAGGTCCTGCCGATGCACCACGATGGGCCCCCCGCCCGAATCCCGGGTGGGAGGCACCGGAAACCGTCGTCCATGGCCTCCTACTGCAATCCGAGCGTCTTCCGTGTCCTGGTGGTCGACCGCAAACCCGCGGTGATCACCTCGCACCTTGTGTCACCGGGAAGCCCGTTGCCGTTGGTGGACGGCGGCGAGGTGGACGCCTCACCGGTTCGGCCGATCATGTTCGACGCGGACGGTGTCGAGGACGGTGCCACGGCGGTCCAGCGTCTGGAGTCCGCCCTGATGACCGGGCGTCCCTATTCCGTCGCCTTCGTCTCCCAGACGCTCTCCGGCGAGGTCAGCGGTTTCGAGACCGTCTCCCGCCTCTGGGAATACCAGCCGGACCTCCAGGTCGTCTTCTGCGTGCCGCCCGGCACCGATCCCAACGAGCTCTCCGCGCGGTTCGAGTCGCCGCAGCACCTGCTGGTCCTCGAGGTTCCGGCCGGAGCCGCCGAGGTGCATCAGGCGGCCCGCCTGCTGGCGCTCAAGTGGGACCAGTTCTCCGAATACTGCCATCGGCTTCAGGAACTGAACCGGGTCCTCGACCAACGGGCGCTGAAGCTCCAGACCACCAACACCCGCCTGGAACGCGAGGTCGCAGAACGACGCGCCGCCGAGGCCCGATTCTCCGCGGCCTTCCGCATGAACTCCACCGCGATGGCCGTGCTGGCCATCGACGATGGCCGCGTCACCGACGCCAACGACCGGTTCTTCGAACTCGTCGGCGCGCATCCGCAGAGCCTGCTGGGCCGCACCCTGTGCGACTTCCCGGCGCTGGACGACGCGGTCTCCTGGGCGAGCGCCCGCGCCCTCCTGCCCCAGTCGGGCAAGTCGGCCAGCATCGAATGCCGGTTCCAGCGCAAGCCCGACGACCTCCGTGACGTGGTCCTTTCGGCCGAGGTCGCCGAGTTCCAGAACGACTCCTGCATCCTGCTGACCATCGCCGACATCACGCAGGTCCGCCGGCTCGAGGACGAGGTGCGCCTGGCCCAGCGCGCCGAGGCCGTCGCCAAGCTCGCGCTCGGCGTCACCCACCGATTCAACAATCTGCTCACGGTGATCCACGGCCAGGCTTCCCTGCTCACGGACGGCGGGTTGAAGTCGCCCGGCGCGACCCATTCCGTGTCGCAGATCCTCGCCGCCACCGAGGAAGCCACGGTGCTCAGCCGCAAGCTGGCTTCCCTGACCCAACGGGCGCCCGCCAACCGGCAGCCGTTGGGATTGAACGACATGGCCCACCAGATCGAGCCCCTGCTGCGCCAACTGCTCGACGCCCGGATCTCCCTCGAACTCGACCTCGCCCGCAACCTCCCAGCCGTCCTGGCCGACAGCGCCGGCATCGAGCAGGTCCTGCTCAACCTCGCCACCAACGCACGGGACTCGATGCCGCTCGGCGGCCGGCTCACGCTTTCCACCTACGAGGTCGGCCTCGACGCCCAGTCCGCACCCCACCGCCATCGCCTGGCACGCCCCGGACGCTTCGTCTGCCTCGAGGTCACCGACACCGGCGCCGGCATGGACGCCCGGACCCAGGAACGCATCTTCGACCCGTTCTTCTCCACCAAGCCCCGCGGACAGGGCTCCGGACTCGGCCTGACCGTGGTGGAAAGCATCGTCCAGGAGCACGGCGGCTGGATCGAGGTCCAGAGCGCCCGCGGCGCCGGTTCCCGGTTCCGCGTGCTGATCCCGGCCCAGGCCGGCGTCCAGGCCGCCGGAACCCGCGTCGAGTCCTCCATTCATCCTACGCCCGGCAAGGGCACCGTCCTTCTGGTCGAAGACGAAGAGGCCGTCCGTTCGTTCACCCGCACCGTCCTCGAGCAGCTCGGCTACTCCGTCCACGAGGCCTCCAACGGCACCGAGGCCCTCCGCCTCTGGTCGTCCATCGGCTCCAAGGTCGACCTGCTGCTGACCGATATCATCATGCCCGGCGATTGGACCGGCCAACGCCTCGCCGTGGAACTGCGGCGCCAGCGCCCGGACCTCGGCGTGATCCTCATGAGCGGCTACGGGCCCGGTCTCGTGGAGGAGGCGGGCGCCTTGCCCAAGTCCGGAACCTTCCTCCCGAAGCCCTACTCGATCCGAGCCCTCCGCGAGACCGTGGAACAGCAGCTCGCCTGCATCGGCGCCGATACGGTCGCCAACTGATCCGCCTTCCGATACGTTGCCGCGGTGCCGGACGTCCTCCTGTCCACGCTCAACGCGAAGTTCATCCACGCCGCCTTCGGGCTGCGTTGCCTCTTCGCGAACCTCGGCGACCTCCGCAGCTCGGCCGCGATCGCCGAATTCGACATCAACCAGCGCCCCCTCGACGTCGCCGAGGCCATCCTCGCCCTCAACCCCCGCATCCTCGGACTCGGCGTCTACATCTGGAATGTCGCCGCCACCACGGAACTGGTCGCGCTCCTCCGACGACTTCGCCCGGATCTGGTCATCGTCCTCGGGGGACCCGAGGTCAGCCACGAGACCGATTCCCAGGAGATCGTCCGGCTCGCCGACCATGTCGTCACCGGCGAGGCCGACCTCGCCTTCCCCGAACTCTGCCGCGAGCTGCTCTCCGGCGGCCAACCGCAGCGGATCATCGCCGCCGGGGTCCCCGACGTGACCCGCCTGGCCTCGCCCTACGAGTTCTACGACGACCGCGACCTCGCTCATCGGGTGGTCTACGTCGAGGCCTCACGCGGATGCCCGTTCACCTGCGAGTTCTGCCTCAGCTCCCTCGACATCCCGGTACGCCAGTTCCCGCTGGAGCCCTTCCTCGAGTCCATGCAGCGGCTCCTCGACCGCGGTCTGCGACGGTTCAAGTTCGTCGACCGCACGTTCAACCTCCACCTGCTCACCAGCCGGAGAATCCTCAGCTTCTTCCTCGAACGCTGGACTCCCGACCTCTTTGTCCATTTCGAGATGGTCCCGGACCGCCTGCCGACCGAGCTCCGCGGACTGATCGAGCGTTTTCCTGCCGGTTCGCTCCAGTTTGAGGTCGGCATCCAGACGCTCAACACGGAGGTGGAGGCCCGGATCGGCCGTCGCCAGAACCACGCACGCATGGAGGACAACCTCCGCTGGCTCCGCTCCTCCAGCGGCGTCCATGTCCACGCCGACCTCATCGCCGGTCTGCCCGGCGAGTCCCTGGAGTCCTTCGGCCAGGGATTCGAACGCCTCCTCGAGCTCGGCCCGCAGGAAATCCAGGTGGGCATCCTGAAGCGTCTCCGCGGCACGCCGATCGTCCGGCACGATGCCGAGCATGGCATGGTCTACAACCCGTTTCCGCCCTACGAGATCCTCGCGAACAACGACCTGGACTTCGCCACCCTCGCCCGGCTCCGCCGCTTCGCGAAGACCTGGGATCTCTACGGCAACAGCGGCAACTTCACCGAGACGCTGCCCCGGTTGCTGCAGCACGCTGGATCTGCTTTCCGCGCACTCCTGCGGTTCAGCGACCGCCTCCACGAACGCGGCGTGAAGGGCCACGGCATCGCGTTGCCACGCCAGTACGAACTCCTCTGGGAACATCTCACCCGGGACCTCGTCATGGATCCCGCATCGCTGGGTCCCGCGCTCGCCCGCGACTACAGGCGGCCCGGCCGGACCGACCTGCCGCCTTGGCTCCTACCTTGGGCCGGTGAGGAGGCGGCCACGCCGACCCGGCGCTCCTTGCCCCGCCGCCAAACCCGACACCTCGCTTCCGTTCCGGAGCTGGCCGGCAGACAGGAAGGCTCCCCGGATCCGAAACCGGACTCGCCGCCACCCACCTCGACATGACAGTCTCAACGGTCCTTCGGAGTCCCGCTGAGCGGGCCCCGTCGGCCTTCCGCATTCCATGAACGAGTTCGAACTGATCGCCCGGCTCCGTCCCCGCCTTCCGGGCAATGCCTCGGTCGTCGTCGGCGCCGGAGACGACTGTGCGGTCCTCGCTTCCCCGGGCCCGGGAAGGCAGTTGCTGCTCAAGACCGACTGCGTGGTCGAGGGAGTCCACTTCCTGCCCGACACCGACCCGGCCAAGATCGGCAGGAAGGCCCTCGCCCGCGCCCTCAGCGACGTCGCCGCCAACGCCGGCACGCCCACAGCCGCCGTGATCACCTTGGGATTGCCCGACGGCTTCGATCCCGTCCGCATCGAGGCCATCTATGACGGCATGGCCGACCTCGCACGCCGTCACGACGTCGCGTTGGTGGGAGGCGAAACGACCCGTTCGCCGGGAGCGTTCTTCGTCAGCGTCTCCCTGCTCGGTTGGGTCGAGGAAGGGAAGGCCGTCCTGCGCTCGGGCGCAAAGGTCGGCGACGCCCTGTTCGTCACCGGGGAACTCGGCGGATCGATCCTCGGACACCACCTCGACTTCGAGCCGCGACTCGCCGAGGCCCGGTGGCTCGCCGAGCACTTCGACGTCCATGCCATGATGGACCTCAGCGACGGCCTTGCAGGGGACCTCCCGCACGTGTTGGCCGAGAGCGGCGTTCCCGGCGCCGAGATCCACCGGGAGTCGCTTCCGATCCGTCGGGCCGCCCTGCTTCGGGCCCGCGAGGGCGATACCGCCACCCCTGCCGTGGCCGCGGCCCTCGGTGACGGAGAGGACTTCGAGCTGCTGCTTTGCGTCGCCCCCCGGGACGCCGTTCCGCTGCTCGACGGATTCAAGGCACGGTTCCCGGACACGCGCATCACCTGCATCGGCCGACTCACCGCGAACCCCGGCGTCTTCCTTCGGGAACCACGCGGACTGACGCCGGTCACGCGGGGCGGCTATCGCCACTTCGCCGGATGAACGTCGTCGTCACCCACGGCCCCCAGGAAACCGAGGCGTTCGGAGGCCGGGTTGCCAAACTCGTCCGACCCGGCTGGCTGCTCGGACTCGAAGGCGACCTCGGCGCCGGCAAGACGGCGTTCGTCCGTGGCCTTGTGCGGGCGCTGGGTTCGCCGGCAAGGGTCCATTCGCCGACCTTCTCCCTGATGAACCGTTACGCCGGTGGCCGGATGGAAGTGGTGCACCTGGACCTCTACCGGCTCACCTCCCCGGAGGACCTGGTCCCGGCCGGCCTTGAGGAGCCTTTGCTCCGACCCGAAGGGGTCACCGTGGCCGAATGGATCTCACGGGCCCGGTTCGACGGACTCCCACACCTGCGCACGCTCCGGTTCCGCTGGATCGATGAGAACACCCGTGAGATTTCCCATGATCTGCCTGGCCTTTGAGTTCAC
>JAIXUV010000366.1 GCA_027483345.1 Verrucomicrobiales bacterium
AGGATCCGGCAGGTGCTCGACGTGATCGTCTCCGGGCAGGTGCTCGACCTGCGGCGCTTCGGCACGGTGGAACCGGGGACCGTCCGCGCCTTGGCGACGGCCGCGGAATTGGACGACTACACCTACCGGGTCGCCGGCTGCGTCGGGGAATTCTGGACCCGTCTGTGCCGGAACGCCGTCTTTCCGGGTGCCGAACTGGACGATGCAAAGCTGCTCGAGGATGGGGTCCGCTTCGGCAAGGGCCTCCAGCTGGTCAACATCCTCAGGGACCTGCCGCGGGACCTGCAGGCCGGTCGATGCTACCTGCCTGTCAGCGAACTTTCGGAGGTCGGATTGGAGCCCAGAGACCTGCTGCAGCCCGCACGTTCCGAGGCGCTACGCCCGGTGTATCGGCGCTGGCTGGACTTGGCCGAATCCCACCTTGAATCCGGTTGGCGCTACACCACATCCGTGCCCCGGTCGTGCGTCCGGGTGCGATTGGCCTGTGCCTGGCCGGTGCTGATCGGCATCCGGACCACAGGGCTGCTCCGGGGAGGCCCCGTCCTCGAGCCGGGGCATCGGATCAAGTTGGACCGGGCTGCGGTGCGGGGAATCCTCTGGTCGTCCGTGTGGAGACTTCCGTTCCGAGGTCTCTGGGAATCTCAGTTCACAGGCCAGCGACGCACCTTGAGGGTCCAGATGCCATGAATCCGCAGCCGCCCAGTTCGCCTTTGTCGACACGGGTGGCCGGTCATCTGCGGACCTTCGTCCTCGCCTACCTGGTGCTGGCCTCCGGACTGGTGTTCAGTGGAGTCCTCTCCGGCTCGCTGCGAAGCCAGTACCAGAGACGTGAGGAGCTGTCGTTCCGCCAGAAGTCCGAGGAGCTTCTGGGCCGCCTCGATTCGGTGCTGCTGTCGTACGAAGTCTTCCTTCGGGGAGTCGCCGGCTACTTCTCCTCCAGCCAGCAGGTCGCGCCGTTCGAGTTGGAAGCCTATCTCCGTACCGCCATCGGCAACCTCACCAACAGCGTCCTGCTCGACATCGGGTTTGCCGAACGTGTGGGGACGAACGAGATGGCCGACCACACCGAGCGGATCCGGCAGGCCGGGAATCCGGAGTACTTCATCCAGCGGCCAGAGGGACCGGTGGAGGGAGGACATGTCTACCCGATCACCCAGATCAGCGATTTCAACGCCGGCGCGATCCGGGCCATCGGTTGGGATCTCGGGCAGGAGCGCGCCCGCTTGGAAGTCCTGCGGACCGCGATCCGGACGCGGAATCTCGCCGTTTCGGGACCGATTTCGCTCCATCGCGAGATGAGCACCAACTCGCTGCCGGGGGTGCTGGCTGTGCTTCCGGTGTTCGTCCAGCCGCCCGACACCCAGTTGGAGACCAACGCCCATCCGGTCGGATTCGTCTTCGGCTCGATCCTGACGGACCAGCTCTGGAAGCCCTATCTGCAGGGTCTCGATGGCGTCCAGTTCCGGATCCTCGCGGATTCCGATCCGACGGCGCCCCCGGTGTTTGCCTCGTCCGGGGATCCAGGGGAGCCCGGAGTACCGCCGCGCTCCCGGTTGGGGACACTGGAGAGGCTGGGCCGGCGTTGGCGGGTCGAGTTCCTCGATTCGCCCGCCTTCGCGGAGCAGTTCCACTCGCCGCTGCCAGGGGTGGTCCTCGGCGTCGGAACGGCGTTCACCTTGGTGCTCTCCGTCGTGGCGTCCATCCTCGCCCTGCGTCGCAGGGATGCGGAGCTGTCCGCCGTGAAGATCGGGGAATCCGAATCCCGGGCCCGTGCGGCCCTGGCGGAACTGGCGGAGCGGGAACGCCAGATCGCCGACGAACGCGATCGCCTGGCGGTCACCCTCAAGTCCATCGGTGACGCGGTCATCACCACCGATGTCGACGGACGGATTCTGTCGCTGAACAGGGCCGCCGAGAACCTGCTTGGGCGCAGCGAACGCGAGGTCCTGGGAGTGGAGGTCTCGCGGATCCTGAGCCTGCGCCACCGGGAATCGGGGCAACCATTCCTCGACCTGGGCGTGCGGCTGCGGGGGGTGGCCGAGTCCGACCTGATCCCCGGGTTCTTCCAGTTCGCGCGGGAAGGGCATCAGGAGCGGACTCTGGTCGTGGCGCTTTCGCCGCTGCGGGCCCGAAGGGCGGGTGCGGAGGGACGGGTTGTGGTGCTCCGGGACCTGACGGAGAGGCGCCAGCTGGAGGAGGAACAGATCCGGGCCGGACGACTGGAGTCGGTAGGACTGCTGGCCGGCGGCATCGCGCACGACTTCAACAACTACCTCACCGCCATCCTCGGCAACCTCTCCCTGGCGCGGGATTCGAAGGGGGCGGACCTCGAGACGTTGCTGGAGCGGACGGAACACGGCGTGCGTCGAGCCCAGCGGCTGACCCAGCAGCTGTTGACCTTCTCCAAGGGCGGGGCGCCGGTGGTGCGGCCGACCGACCTTCGTGAGCTGGTGCGGGACACGGCCGAGTTCGCCGTCCGCGGCGCCACGGTCCGCTGTGAATTCACGATCGAACCCGGGCTCTGGACCACGGCCGTGGACCCGGCGCAGATCTCGCGTGTGATCCAGAACCTCATCGTCAACGCGTCACAGGCGATGACCTCGGGCGGGGTCATCCACATCGCCATGGCCAACCAAGGGGCGATGCCCCGGCTGGGAGACGGCCGGTACGTGCGGGTCTCCGTCATCGACGATGGACCCGGCATCGCCCCAGCCCACCTGGCCCGGATCTTCGAGCCGTACTTCAGCACGAAGTCCGGCGGCTCCGGCCTCGGCCTGGCCACCGCCTTCCGCATCGTCCGGCAGCATCGGGGGGACATCGTGGTCCGTTCGGAACCGGGACAGGGTGCGACGTTCGACCTCTACCTTCCGGCCACCGACGAGGTGCCCGTGCCCGAGGTGCCAGTCCCGGGCAAGCCGGTCCCAGGCATCGGACGGGTGCTGGTGATGGACGACGAACAGGCGATCCGCGACGTGGCGAGGGCGATGCTCCGCCGGTTGGGATACGAGGTCGAATGCGTCTCCAACGGCACGGACGCCGTCCAGCTCTACCGGGAGGCCATGGACCATGGAAAGCGGTATGACGTCGTGCTGCTCGACCTGACAATCCCGGACGGCCTGGGCGGACTGGAGACGGCCGCGATGCTCCGGGAGGGCGATCCCGAGGTAGTGACGGTGGTTTCCAGCGGCTATTCGGTCGATCCCATCATGGCGGACCACCTCCAGCATGGATTCGCCGGGGTGCTTCCCAAGCCCTACCGGTTGGACGAAATGGCCCAGGTGATGGACCGTGTGCGCCGTCGATGAAGGTCCTGATCACCGGTGGAACCGGATTTGTCGGTCGTTCGATCTCCCGAGGCCTCTCGGAGGCCGGAGTCCCGCACCGCCTGCTTTCCCGTCGCGGGATTGGGCTGGGTGGGCTGTCGGAGGGATTCGCCGGCTCGATCCTGGACCGGAGTTCGTTGGACCGCGCGTTGGTCGGATGCGACCGGGTGATCCATCTGGTGGGGATCATTTCCGAGGCGCCGGGCCAGACCTACGAGGAGGTTCACGCCGAAGGAACCCGCCATGTGCTGGATGCGGCCCGGGCCGCGGCCGTGCGCAGATGGGTCCACATGAGCGCGTTGGGAACGCGATCTGATGCGGTGGCCCGCTACCACCGCAGCAAATGGGAGGCGGAACAGGCGGTGCGGTCCTCGGGGCTGGATTGGACGGTGTTCCGGCCGTCTGTGATCTACGGGAAGGGCGACGGCTTCGTGAACCTCTTCGCCGGAATCGGAAGATGGTCGCCGTTGGTTCCCGTGGTCGGCGGCGGCCGTTCGAGGCTGCAGCCGGTGGACGTCGAATCGGTCGCGAGGTGCTTCGTCCGCGCCGCGGTGGAATCCTTGGGGATTGGGGAGACCTTCGACGTGTGCGGTCCGGTTCCGCTGACGTTGCTGGAGATCCTGGACGAGATCGATCGGGCGATGGGGCGGCGACGCCTCCGGTTGATTGTTCCACGTCCGGTTGCTTGGGGGCAGGCCCGGTTCCTGGAATGGCTTTTCCCGTCCGTGTTCCGGCAGGCGCCGCCGCTAAATCGGGATCAGATCCTCATGCTGGACGAGGACAACGTCGGGGATCCGCTCCGGGCGAGGCGCCTGTTTGGGCTTCCAGAGGAGAGTTTCGCAAACGGCCTCGCGCGGATGTTTGGAGGAAGTGGGATCAAGAGGTCTTCTTGATCCGTATGCCGCCGCCGCTGGTGCGAAGGTGGACCTTGGGGCCGCCTCCGTTGACCTGGCCGCGGAGTTCATCGCGTTCCCGCTTCTCCGGCGAGGAGACCGGGAGCTCGCTGGAGACGCCGCCTCCGGAGCTTTCGGCGTCGAGGTGGAACTTGGCATCCGAAGCGGTTCGCACGGTGATGCCACCGCCGGACGTCTCCAGATGGACGTCGCCGGGGACGGGCGAGGGGAGTTCTGCCTGGATGCCGCCGCCGCTGGTCGAGCCGTTGAGGGCCCCGCCGACCTTCTCCAGGACGATGCCGCCGCCGGAGGTGTCCACCGTCGCGGGACCGTTGAAGTTCCGCACGGAGATCGGGCCGCCCGAGGTGTCGGCATGGAGAGAGCCACCCCCACCCTTGACCTCGATCCCGCCTCCGGAGGTGTCCACATGGATCTCCCCCACGCTGTCATCGACATGGATGCCGCCGCCCGAGGTGTCTCCGTGGATGGGGCCGCGGATCCTGGAAAAGCGGAGGGAACCGCCCGAAGTGTCGGCCTTCACCTGGCCTTCGACGTCCGCGACCGAGATCGCGCCGCCGGCGGTGTCGAGTTCCAGCTTGAAGCGCGGTGGCACCGAAATCCTGAGTTTCGCTTCGGTCCGGCGGTTGCGGAGGATGTTCCAGTTCCACTGTCCGCCGCTGGCATCCTTTCGGACGGCCGTGAAGACGAGCGTGTCCCCTTCCTCGGAGATGCGGATGGGGCGGTCCTCGAGGAAGTCGGCCTCCTTCTTCCGATTCCCCATGGAGATCCGTCGCAGGGAATCGAAGACCACTTCGCTGGTGGAGTTTGTGGAGACCTCGATGCTGCCGAACTCGATACGCACCTTCAAGGTGCCCCCTGGGGCGGCTGGAACACGGTGGAGAAGCACCTCCTCGGTGTTCGTTTCACTCGTGCGAACCGCGGGAGCGATGTCGGCGCCGCGGGAATGGATGGCTATCGCCACCCAAAGGGCGGTCAGGGTCGAGGTGGAGAGGATATTCCTTGAGGGAAGCATGGTGGGTTTGGGTGGCTCCCTCGGACACAAATTGTCCCGGGTGCACGTAGGTGTTGAGTTTGTCGCCTTTCAGCGCTATCCGAATGAACGGTTGAGGGCCGATGGCGGCTCCGCAGGTCCAACTCCGGACGTGGACCAACAATCGAATCCACGTACGGTCCGTGCGGGGTGTCGCCATCGGCCCTATCCGTTTACCCGCCAGTTCACCGGGCTTCGAATCCAGGTTTCGGATTCAATCCCTGGGGGACCGGACCCTCTTCCTCGATTCGCGCGCCCGATTCGCTGACAAACCATCAAACCGGCGTTTCGGACTCCCGGGACCGCCGTCTGTTCAACAAGCGGACACGGGAATCGGCAAACGGACAAATCCTACACCCGGTGCTACGTCCCGGGGTTTCAGGAAGTTTGGATTTTCTTGGGAAAGCTCCCAGAGGCGGGAAATTCCTCCCTTCGATGCCGCTGGGGCAACAGACGCTAAGTTGAGGGAGGCTGCGTGCCCCAGTGCCCTCGGACGCGGTGTTTGGGAGGGTGGCATGGAAGTCCTTCACAGTGGTTTGGCCTCCCCTTACCCCAGAGCCGATTCACCTCTTCCGTCCTTGAAAAGGGTGCAGGATTTGCTTACTTTTTTCCGGTCTGGGTTCTAGGGAAACCAGATCATGCCGGGATTCCCCGGTCACAGGAGGTCATGAATCGCAA
>JAIXUV010000375.1 GCA_027483345.1 Verrucomicrobiales bacterium
ACGTCCCGTTCAATTCAACTGGAGAGAGGACGGCTTGCGCCTGTCGCGTTGGGACATGCGGCCGTCGACATGGGCCGGGTTGCACCAGTTCGCCGTTCGTGATCAGCGGCCGTGCGTCTTTGGGAGGCTTGGTCAAGAATGAGGGCCCCAAGGGACACGTCCTTCAAAGCGCCCGACTGAAGGAAGACCCGACAATCTTCCACCGGCGCCTTACGTCGCTCTGGTTCGGAGACAACCACCGAACCAAGGCGAGGTAGAAGATTGAGGCTTGAAGCATCTGATACAGTCCCTGGGTTGATTCCTCATTCCGGCTTCGCTTCGTGGCGGATCTAGAGAAGAGGGTTATCCGGGGAACAAGATCTGGAGAATGACGCTATTGCCTTGCTGTTCGAAGTTGGATGTGCGTCAAGTTCTTTTGACGTTGATCTAAGGGTCAATATTTCTTCATTTATGAGATCGATGCTCCTGGTTCTGGTTGCGGGTCTTGCGTGTTCATTCTCCGCATCTGCGGGGGTCGTCCTATACACGCTCACAGGTACTGGTCGGGTGGTACCACGGGAATTGGAACCTTTTCCTTCGACGACACGGTCGTCGGACCGGGCTATCATAGCGAGTTCGCAGCGAATGACTTGATCTCATTCAGTGTAACCCTCCAGGTGGCGGGAGGGACGCCGTCGACGACCGTCTTCGATCTGGATACAGTGGGACCCGACCTGCTTGTGCTCACTTTGTCTTCTGGAAACGTCGTCGATTTCAATCCGGGTGGCATCAATGGCGACGGGTACATGATTTTTCCATTTCCCTTCAACCAAGGACAGTTGTCCGGAAACGGCGTGAACGAAGTCGTCAATTGGACCTACACGTTGACGGCGGTTCCGGAGCCAGGCACCTACGCTGCGTTGGCGGGCGCGGCGCTGGGCGGGTTTGCCGTGATGCGGCAGTGGAGACGGGCGAGTCGCTCCGTGTGAGTGGGAGGGCCACGAGGAGGCGCTATTGGGCACACGTTCGCTGGCGGCAGGCTGAAGGTCGTCTTGAACCGGAAAGTCATGTCCCTGTGGAACCGGAAGCGGTCCGCTGTATCGCCTACACTTCCGCTTCGATCGCGTCGCCTTCCTTCGCGTACTCCGCGGCTCCGTGTGTAGCCTTTGCAACCGCGTGTTCTGCTTCAGAACCCAACCGCTACACCCGGTTGACCAACGGGAAGGATCAGGGCGCTTCCTGTGTCCACAACCACTCCGTCCTGACTCCATCTGCGGTCCAATCGAACCGGATCGGCACAAACCAGAAGACCACCGTGGGTCCGTGCCAGCCCGCCAACTGCCCATGCCGGGTCAGGAAGTACCCGAAGCCGGTGTATCCCCGGGTGCCGTCGCGAGCCGCAAACGAGATCCCGCTGAACAGGGTTTTTCTCCTCTCCGTGGTAACGGCCCTTGTGTCGACCAGTGCCAAGATCACCGAGACATACATGGCCCGGAACACCCACGGCAGAAAACGGCCGATTCGAACGCCCTGTCGCCGGCGGAAGGCACGGGCCCACAGAACCGGGATGGCGATCGCCGGCCCCAAGAAGATGCCCAAGACGAGGGTGGCCATGCCGTCCCATTCGCCGGCGTCCGGCTCCAGCGCCGAGGTCAGCATCCAGCCGGCGACCGCCACCGAATAGAGCATGGCCAGCAAACAGGCGACCGTGGTGAGGCTCCAGAAACGGGGTGAAGTCCGGTTTGGATTCATGCCGACGATTGCAGGTTTCCGAAGTCTCCTGACGAGCCAAGGCACTGCACGATCTCAACCTTAGCCATTCCAATGCCAGATCCGATGCGGGCTCAGGCGGTTGCCCATGTCTTGATGCGACGAGCCGTGGCTAAACCTTTCAGTTCATGCCGGAAGCGGGGTTCACAACCAAGGGTGCCAAGGGTGCCACGAGTCGGATTTCCGTGAGCGGGGTGGCCACTTCACGGTCGGCCAAGGACCGGTCTGATGCCTCGAACCGTCAACCTTTGCCTCCGCTTCGGTCGCGTTGCCTCTCCGCGTCCTCCGCGGCTCCGAGTGGGACCTCCGGCTGGATGTTTCCCGGCGGGGCGATGGGTGGCGCTTGCGGCGGGGGCGCGGCTGTCCGTAGCGTCATGCCCTCCAGTCGCTTCGCCGCGGTGGTGAAATGGCAGACACAGGGGACTTAAAATCCCCAGGCCGCAAGGCCGTGCGGGTTCGAGTCCCGCCCGCGGCACCAGCCTTCCCAAGGCTTCAGCGAAGCCGCTTCAGCTCGTAGCCCGCCAAGGTCGTCGCCACCAGTTCCGACAGGCTCTCGATCGAGAACGGCATCGTCAGACGCCTCGGTGCCGAACTGTACGGCGGCGGAACCGTGAACGTCGGGTCGATGGAGTCGACCGTCAGCACGACGGGCAGGCCGGGCATCCCCTCTTGGAGGATCCGGTGCAGCGAGGTTCCGCTCCGTGGCGAGGCCATCGACTCGGGCACGATCGCGAGATCCACGGTGTCGCGTCCCGCCTGCCATGCGGCATAGGCCTCCTCCGCGTCCGAGCAGGACACGGTGGTGCATCCCATCCGGAGCAGGATCTTCTCCGCCAGGATCCGCAGCTGGGGATCCTGCAAGACCAGCAGGACCTTCGGCGCGCAGTCCCGGGGACGCCGGGGAGTGGGTTCCAGCACCCCGGAGCTGCTGAGCGGAAGGAAGATCGTGAAGGTGGAGCCGGCGCCCTCCGTGCTTTCGACCAACATCCAGCCGCCGTGTTCCTGCAGCGATCGGCGTACCGCGCTCAGGCCGAGCCCGGTTCCGCGACCCGGTTCCTTGGTGGTGAAGAAGGGCTCGTGGATCCGTGCCAGCACCTCCTTCGACATCCCGCATCCGGTGTCGGTGATGCGCACCTGAACGAAGCTCCGGCCCCGCCACGTCCCGGCCGGGACCACGGGATCCGGATTCACCTCCACCACCCGGGTGTCGATCTGGAGCACGCCTCCCTTGGGCATCGCGTCGCGCGCGTTCACCAGCAGGTTCATGAAGACCTGGTCCATCAGCGA
>JAIXUV010000090.1 GCA_027483345.1 Verrucomicrobiales bacterium
CTGAGGAAGTTCGGCGCGCTGATCGGCGACCGTTCCGAGGTCGGCTGCAACGCCGTGTTGAACCCCGGCTCGATCATCGGGCGCGGCTCGCTGGTGTACCCGAACCTCTCCTGGCGCGGCATCCTCCCCGCCAACATGATCGCCAAGCTCGCCGCCGAGCCGAACGTGGTCGTGCGCCGTCCCCGCGAAACGGTTGATTGAGGGTTTTGTCTGTTGTTCGTGGTCCGTTGTCCGTTGTCAGTCGTGGGCGCAGGGCGCAGTCACGGATGTTTGACGTCGGACCACTGGCAACTGGCAACTGGCAACGGACAACGGCCAACAGCCACTTTCGTCCCCAGAAACCCAGGCCGACCCGACGCAGCGTTCCCCTGAACGTGCCATTTCGGCATTCCCTTGGGGCCCGCTTTCGCGCAAGAACTCGGGGCACCATGAACCGCCGCGATTTCCTTGCCGCCACCGCCGTCGCCGGCGCCGGGTTGGCGCTCTCCAATGCAGCCCAGGCCGCCTCGGCCCCGCTCCTGGATGCCACCGGCCGGCGGATCCCCCTCGGCATCGACAACTTCGCCGTGCGGGCCTGGGGTTGGAAGGGGCGCGAGCTCGTGGACTACGCCGCCGGGCTCCAGCTCGACACCCTTTTCATCACCGATCTTCCGTCGTTGGGTTCCCTGGAAGTCCCCGCGGCGACCGAACTGAAGAAGTATGCCGCGGACAAGGGCGTCGGGATCCTGCTCGGGTCGTGGAGCATCTGTCCCACCTCGAAGTCCTTCAAAAAGGACTGGGGCACCGCCGAGGAGCATCTTTCGCTCGGCCTGCGGCTTTCCAAGGCGGTCGGCTCCTCCGCGTTCCGGGTGGTGCTGGGTTCCCGCGAGGACCGCCGTACGCCCGGCGGCATCGAGGCCCGCGTGCTCGACACCGTCCGCGTGCTCAAGGCCTGCCGTCACCTCGCCCTCGACCTCGGCGTGAAGGTCTCCATCGAGAACCACGCCGGCGACCTCACCGCGGACGAACTCGTCTGGCTGGTCGAGTCGGCCGGACGCGAGTTCGTGGGGGTGAACATGGATTCGGGCAACGCGATGTGGACCCTTGAGGATCCGATCGAGAGCCTGGAGAAGCTCGGGCCCTACACTCTGACCACCAGCCTGCGGGACAGCCGCGCCTGGATCACGGACAAGGGCTGCAAGGTGCAATGGACGGCCATGGGCGACGGCGGGTGCGTCGACCTGAAGAGGTACTTCGCCCGGTTTGCCCAGCTGTGTCCCGGCGTGGCGGTCAACATCGAGACCATCGGCGGCTTCGCCGTGGAGTTCCCGTTCTACGAGGATTCCTTCTGGGAATCCTTCCCCAAGAAGTCCGCCGCCGAGTTCACGCGGTTCCTCTCGGTCGTCCGCCGGGGAAGCGCTATGGACCAATACGACGGCAACAACCGGGACCGTCAGCGTTCGGAGCTGGAGAAGAGCATCCGCTACTGCCGCGAGGAGCTGGGGCTCGGGGTCCGGGGTTGAATCCGGGCAATTCCCTTTTGATATCCCGAACCGGCGCTCCGTAGAGTCCCTCCCATGTCGAAACCGGCGTTGGGACGAGGCTTGGGCGCATTGCTGGGTGGCTCTGGGAAGGGGAGCTCCCCGGCTGCCGCCTCACCGTCGACGCCCCCGGCCAACCCGTTCGCGGCTTCCTCCGGTCCACAATCCGGCGTCGCCGCGACTCCGGTGACCCCGGCGCCGCCAGCGTTGCCCGCACCGTTGCCGGGGACCGCGGTCCGACTCGTCACCCGGGACCGCGTCCGTCCTTCGGCGCTCCAGCCCCGGAAGGACTTCCCCCCCGAGGCCTTGGCCGATCTCGCCGAATCGATCCGCGAACAGGGGATCATCCAGCCGCTGGTCGTCCGCCCGGTTGGCGACTTCTTCGAGCTGATCGCCGGTGAACGGCGTTGGCGGGCCGCCGCGCTCGCAGGACTGGCGGAGGTTCCCGTCATCGAACGCATCGCCACCGACGTCGAGGTGCTCGAGTTGGCCCTCATCGAGAACCTGCAGCGGGAGAACCTGAACCCCGTTGAGGAAGCCCTCGGCTACCGCCAGCTGCAGACCCAGTTCGACCTCACCCAGGAGGAGATCGCCCGCAAGGTCGGACGCGGTCGTGTGGTGGTCGCGAACGCCCTGCGGTTGCTCAAGCTCCCCGAGTCCGTCCTTGGATGGCTGCGGGAGGGTAGCCTCTCGGTCGGGCATGCGAAGGCCGTACTCGCGGTCGAATCGCCGACCCGCCAGGAAGCCCTCGCACGCCGGGCGATCGACCTCGGACTCACCGTACGGCAACTGGAGTCGGAAGCCGGCGCCGCGGCACCGCCTCCCTCGGGAGCGAAGCCGACGTCCCCGACCACGGGCTCCGCCCGCGACCCGCACCAAGCCGACCTGGAGAACCGCATCCGCGAACGCTTCGGGATGAAGGTGGCCCTCCGCTACAAGGCGGGGAAGGGTTCGCTGGAGGTCCGTTTCCACAGCGACGACGAACTCGACCGGGTTTTGCAGGTCATCGGCGTGAGCGTGGATTGACCGGGTTCGTGCGATTCGGCGTGGGTCAGGTCGCTGCCGGATCGGGGTGCCGGTAAAAATTTCGGTTCACCGCGGCGTTTGCCCTAAAGGGCCCCGCGGGAACACCCGATGGCCCGGTGTGCCTATTTGCTGTCCTGCCCCCGGCAAAGGGTTCCTGGCCGCCGCCCTGATCTTCGGCGTCCTGGTTTCCCGCTGCATCGCCGGACCGATCCTTGGATTCCAAGGTCGGCTCCAGGTTTCCGGCACCAACTACCACGGCAACGCCGGGTTCCGGTTCGCCCTCGTCCCTTCGGCGGGTGGCGACGCGGTCTGGCTCAGTTCCCCGGATGCCGACACCAACGGCATCCCCGATGACCCGGTTCCGCTGACGTTGGAGCGCGGCGTCTTCGCCCTCTCGCTCGGCGACGACACCCTGCCGGGAATGACCTTGATCCCGCAGGAATCCCTCGGTCCTTTGCCCCTGGCGGTGCGGGTCTGGTTCCAGACCGGTACGAATCCCCCGACGCGTCTCCTTCCCGACCAGCCCCTGTCGACCGTCGGCACCGCCCTCAGGGCCAACACGGTGGAAGACGACAGCATCAGTCTCGACTCCCTCCAAAGGCCGGTCCGCGCGCTCTTGGTGCGTTTGGACTCGTTGACGGCAGGCCTCATGTCCCAGGTCGAACTCAACACCGTCACCTTGATGTCGGTCCAAGACCAGGTTTCCCGGCTCGATGCGGATTCCGTGGGTCTCTCGAACCGGGTCGAGACGCTGAACGGGACCTTGGGGACGGTGCAGGATCGGTTGACCCAACTAGATTCGGCCGCTGCCGGCCTCTCGAACCGGGTCGACACCCATGCCGGTTCCCTCGTTTCGGCTCAGGATCACCTGGACCGGCTGGATGCCACGGCGCTGAGTCTCGCCGCGGCGTTGGCCTCGCTGTCGAACGCGGTTGCCGCCAATGCGCCTTCGGCCGGTGCCGTCGTCGCATCGCTGTCCGCTTCGGACCCGAACCTCATCGCCGCCGGATATGAGCGGTTCCACGGTTTCACTTCGCCGTCCTGGGAATCCATCCCCGCCACTTCCGAGACGCCGCTGGCCCGGACCGACCATGTGACCGCCTTCGTGGGCGGCGACGTGGTGGTCTGGGGCGGGCTCCTAGCCAACGGATCCGCGACCGCCAGCGGCGCGGCGTTTCGCGTTTCCAGTTCCACATGGAGGACGCTGTCCCCGCTTGGCGCGCCTTCGGCACGGGCCGCGGCCGGCTTCACCGCCTCGACGAACACGTTGTGGATCTGGGGTGGCTTCGCCTCCGGGACGTTCCTGCAATCGGGCGCCGCCTGGAGCGCCGACACCGGCAACTGGTCGGCGATCCCCAACTCGGGTGCGCCAACCGGTCGCGACGGACACTCGGTCGCGTGGACCGGGTCGCGTCTGCTCGTTTGGGGCGGCCGCAACGATGCCGGCCTGCTGGGCGACGGCTCCCAATGGAATCCCGCCGGTAACTGGTCGGCGCTTCCCACCGACGGCGCCCCGTCGCCCCGAATGAACGCGATCGCGGTGCTCTGCGGGCGTCGCTGGGTGGTCTGGGGCGGCATCGGCCCCGACGGCGTCCTCGGCGACGGCGCACGCCTGGAAGTCGATGCCTCCGGGATTCCCACCGGATGGACCCCGGTATCCGCCACCGGCGCCCCGTCCGCCCGCAGCGGTGCCTGCGCGGTCTGGACAGGATCCCGCCTGATCGTCTGGGGCGGCGAGGCCGATTCGCCGCTGGCGACGGGTGCCCTCTACGACCCGGTGGCCGACACCTGGACGGCCCTTCCCACCACCCTCTCGCCGTCCGCCCGGACCGCCGCGGCTTCGATCTGGACCGGCCAGGAGATGGTGGTCTTCGGCGGCCTTGGCCTGGCCGGAACGCTTTCGGACGGCGCGGCGTACCATCCCGCGGACGCGAAGTGGCGTCCGCTTTCCAATCCGGGCTCCCCGGCCGCCCGCCATTCCTCGGGCGCCGGCTGGACCGGTGCGCGCCTGTTCCTCTTCGGCGGCGAGGGCTCGTCCGGAACCATCGCAGCCCCGTTCCAAGTCGACCCCTCTCCCACCTGGCACCTCTACCGCAAGCCATGATCCCGCGATCCCTTCCGATGTCCCCACTCCTCCGAATCCTGGCGTTGCTGCTGGCCGTGGTGCCGGTCCTGCGCGCCCAGTGGCTCACCCAGCCCGTGGAACTCCGCCCGGGCTGGAACGCGGTGCAGTTCCACGTCGACCTGTCCTACGCCAAGCTCGACACGCTGATCGGCTCCGACGCCTCGAATCCCGTGGAGGAGGTCTGGCTGTGGACGCCGGCCGTCGGCACGGCCCAGTTCGTGCAAAGCCCGCAGGTTCCGACGGCAACCGTCTCCCAGTGGAGCAGCTGGAAGCGCGCGCTTGGGCCCGCCTCGGAGCTCCACAGCCTTCCGCCCAACGCGACTTGCCTCGTCAAGCTGGGAGCGGTCGGCACCAACTACACCCTCCGGCTGAAGGGACGCCCCGTGCCGCCCCGCAACCAATGGACCGCGAGCGGCCTGAACTTCCTCGGCTTCCCCGTGGTGGCCGGTGAGGGCGTCGCGATCGACAGCTTTTTTAATCCTGCCGGCGACCTGCTCCGCGAACTCGAGTTGTACCGCTACAACACCGGCGAGCTGGACGCGGGCAACCCCGCCCGGGTCTTCGCCCTGCGGACCACGAAGCTGCGTCGCGGTGAGGCCTACTGGGTGAAGGCGGGCGAGCAGTTCAACCGCTACTTCGCCCCCTTCGAGGTGGTGCTTCAGGACCCCCGCGGCGTGGTCTTTGGGCGCCGGACCGGAGAACAGCGGATCCGCCTTCGCAACCGCTCGACCCGGACCGTCACGGTGACCCTGACCATGGTCTCCTCCGAAGTGGCCCCTTCCGGCCAGGCCGCCGTCGTCGGCGAACCCCCGCTGTTGCTGCGCGGGGCGATGAACACCACGAACCTCACCTTCTCCCACGCCGCGATCACGAAGACCAACGGCGGTTCCTGGACCCTCACTCCCGCCGGGCAGCCCGACTCGGACATCGAGGTGGTCCTAGGGCTCGACCGCTACGTCATGGGCGGCAACGAGGGCGACGTCTTCGCCGCGATCCTCCAGTTCACCGATTCCCTCGGATTGGCCCGGCTCGACATCCCGGTCGCCGCCGAGTCGGGATCCTGGTCGGGACTCTGGATCGGCGACGCCGAGATCACCGGCGTCCGGCATTCCCTCGCCCGCTACGTCCGCGGGACCAACGGGACGACGGTCCTCGGGCCCGACGGCCGGCCGGTGCGGCTGGAAAGCATGAACAGCCTCGGCCCGGTCGCGCGGCCGTTCCCCGTCCGCGTCCTGGTCCACGTCGAGGGGACCAACGCCTTCCTGCTCCAACGCGCCTATGTCGGCCTGGACGCCTCGACCAACCGCGTCGTCGCCCTGCGCGAAGAGCTGCTCGGGACCTCGACCCTCGCCTCCGCGCGACGGCTGAGCTCGGTCTTCTTCCCTTGGAGCGCCACGAACCAGCCGTGGGCCTTCAATGGCGGATTCGTCCGCGACGGCGTCGTGGAGGCGCGCGTCCTTCTTCCCTACAACGACCACCGTTCCAATCCGTTCCTCCACACCTACCACCCGGACCACGACTCCCTCGACGCCGGCTTCTCGCAGACCCTTCCGCGCGGACGCGAATCCTGGGATGTGGACCGCTTGGTGCGGCTGCGGATCCGGCCTCCGGGCACCGATTTCAGGTCGCTGACCGCGGCCTCGGACCGCATCGACGGCGTGTACGAGGAGGTCATCGATTTCCTCGGATCCGGCAGCGAAAGCCGCACCTACGACATCTCCGGATCGCTGATCCTCCGACGCGTCTCCGACGTCCCCGTCCTCACCCGCAACTGACCGAACGCAACGCCCTGCCGCCACCGACCCTCTCGCCCCTCCGAACCCAAGACTTTCCGAAACGCATGAAGACACCCTGCCGTCTCCTCCCGCTCCTCGGAGCCCTGCTCCTCGCCGCCTCCAGCGCCGTCGAAACCCGCGCGCAGGCCAACTCCAACCCGCCCGAACGCATGACCTACCAGGGCTTCCTGGTGGATGCCAACGGCACCGCCCTCGGCAACTCCGCGCCGCGCAACTACGACGTGGTCTTCCGCGTTTGGACCGCGCAGACCGGTGGCAGCCGCCTCTGGTCCGAGCAGCAGACGGTCACCGTCGACAAGGGCTTCTTCAACGTGCTGCTCGGCGAGGGCAGCGCGGTGAGCGGTGAGGCCCGTCCTTCGCTCTCCGCGGTCTTCACCGGCACGGACGTCTCGGACCGCTATGTGAGCGTGACGGTCAAGGCGCCCGGCCTTGGGTCGAGCGACGTCGAGATCGCGCCGCGCCTGCGCCTCATGACCTCGCCGTACAGCTTCCTCGCCCGGCAGGCGGTCTCGGTGGTGAACGCCTCGGGAACGTCGCTCGTCCAGGGCGGCAGCTCCGCGCTCCAGATCAACGTCCCGATCCAGGCGGCCGGCGGCAATTCCCGCGGCACGTCCGCGACGGATCTCCAGGTGACCCGTTCGGCTGCGGACCAGGTGGCCAGCGGAAACGCCTCGTCCATCGGCGGCGGCCAGAACAACCGCGCCGCGGGTGCCTCCTCCACGGTGGCCGGTGGCACCGACAACGTCGCGGCGAACCAGCGGTCGACGGTGGCGGGCGGCGGCAGCAACAGCTCCACCGGGGACAACGCGACGGTCGGCGGCGGTCTTTCCAACGTCGCCTCGGGGCAGTCGTCGGTGATCGCCGGCGGAACCGGTGGCCGGGCCTCGGCCACCGAGACGACGGTCGGCGGCGGCAACGGCAACACCGCCTCCGGCGTGAACGCCACCGTGGGCGGCGGCCTTTCCAACACCGCCTCGGGCGAACGCTCCACCGTCTCCGGCGGCGGCAACGGCACCGCCTCCGGAAACGATTCCACAGTCTCCGGCGGCCGCTACAACACCGCGTCCGGCGCCACCTCGCTGGCCGCCGGCTTCCGCGCCAAGGCCACCCACAACGGTTCCTTTGTGTGGTCCGACTCCGTCGACGCCGACTTCGGCTCCCAGGCCAACAACGAGATGTCCATCCGCGCCACCGGCGGCATGCGCGTCGCCGGCACCCGGCCGACCAGTTCCGCGGCGCTCAAGCAGCTGAACATCACCGACACGACCCTCAACAGCCCCAACTACGCGCTCCAGCTCGGATACCGTTTCCAGCCGGGCGTGATGGCCCAGGGACTCATCGAGGCCGTCGACAACGGCAACGCCGGCGTCATCGCGATCCAGCCCCGCGGCGGTTCCGTGTCGATCGGCAAGGACACCGCCCCTGCGTCGACGCTCGACGTCAACGGCGTGGTCACCGCCACCCGCTTCGTCGGCGACGGCACGATCCCGATCGGCGGCATCATCATGTGGTCTGGCTCGGTGGCCAACATCCCGTCGGGATGGGCCCTGTGCGACGGCGCCAACACCACGCCGGACCTGCGCTCCCGCTTCGTGGTCGGGGCGAGCGGCACCACCGGTCCCTCCGGACTGACCCGCTACACCCCCGGAAACACGGGCGGCGAGGAACAGCACACCCTGACCATCGCCGAGATGCCCTCCCACAACCACCGACCGGCGGGACGCTACATCGGCGACCCCGACGGCGGCTGGGACACCGAGGGCGACGGCAACGACTACCTCTCCCTCCGGTGGGGCAACATCGGCCACGGCGCCGACAACGCCACCCAGGTGACCTCCTCCACGGGGGGAAGCCAACCGCACGAGAACCGCCCGCCGTACTACGCGCTGGCCTTCATCATGCGCACACGCTGAACGCGGTGAACCCGGCAACCCACGGCCCGAACCGAAAGCCATGAAACCATTCCTTCGACGGCTTCGTGTCCTGGCGGCCGCCTTGGCCGCGGGCGCGACCGCGGCCTCGGCGCAGACGTTCCCACTGGAACTCCGCAACGACGCGACGCTGTACAACACGACCTTCGCCCGAGGCATCAACCTCAGCTCGCAGCGGGGCGTGCCCATATCGTCGACAGCCGGCACCCCAGCCGGATCCGACGGACGCGCCCCAACCGCGCAACAGCAGAGCCTCGACGGACTTCCGATCACGTCGCCCACCCCGGGGCAATACCTTGCCTTCGGGTCGTTCGGCGCCATCGCTGCCCCGCGCACCTCCACGCTTCTTTCCGGATCGAACTACGTCGGCAACGCCATCGCGCTCGACCTGCCGCGCGGCATGAACGCCTCGGGGCAGGTGGTCGCCGTCCTGCGCTCGGCCCAGGTGGCCGGATCCTGGTTCAGCCGCCTGCCGTCCCTCCAGTTCGGCGGGATCATCCAACCGCCCGAGACCGACGAGACCGGTCTTCTCCTTTCCCAGCGCGGAATCCGACCCGAGGAGTACTGGCTTCCGGAACCGCACTCGACGAACTCCCACGTCGGTGCCGCCTACTACTGGAGCCGCCATGCGCAACAGGTCTTCGCCGTCCAGACCGGCCCCATCGAGGTCCAGTGGAAGCGTGCCCAGGCCTCGGCGGCGCAGCCCCAGGACTACTCCTCAAACCCCTCCGCCTACGTCCTGCAGTCGGGCTTCTACTACCGGATCAACCCGACCCGTTACGTGGTCTCGGGCAGCCCGGTCAAGGCACCCAAACGCCTCTACTGGACCGAGGGCAACTACCGCACCCTCGGGAAGCCGGTCGTCGTCCCCAATGCCCGGGTCGGCGGCGTGAACATCGTCTACAACAACAACCTCCCCAGCCGCGTCGACCGCGAGGTCGTCGAGGCCGGCCAGATCCCGATCGTCGAGACCAACCGCCTCGAGGAGACCCGCACCATCTGGTACGACCAGAGCCAGGGCCAGATCTTCGCCTACAACCGCGAGGGCCGCGTCTTCGTGGAGCTCCTCGGCGACCGGCGTGAGGACGGCGTCAGCCGGCAGTTCCTCGGGTTCGAGATCGTCGACGTCGTCCGACAGGCGCAGCCGTCGGATGTCGCGGTCGAGATCGGCGACGTGATCCATCCGGGTTCCGACGTCGCCGCCCCGGGCTCGCTCCGCGCCGAACCGGTGCTCCAGTCGGGTACGGCCACGTACCTCTTCCGCCACGTGATCGTGGGCTCGGAAAACGTCCGCTTCTTCGCCGTCCGCGAGACCGAGAACCTGAACGACCAGCTGGTCTACTGGATGCAGGCGGGCGAGGTGGGTCTCTTCTGGCCCGACCGTCTGGTGCGATACGACTTCAACTGGCCCACGGCCCCCGCCCGCTACAGCCACTATGTCCGGCCGGAGGTGGCGACCGAGGCCGAGGCCAAGCTCACCGCGGTCCAGCTCCCGCTCTCGAACGGACCCGCCATCGAGTACCAGGACCCCCTCGACGTCCCCCGCGGCAAGCTCACCGAGCGCTTCGAGTACTACACCTACCTGAACCGCGCCAACCCGGTGCACCGCGCGCTGCTGCGATTCACGGCCGGCGACGAGATCGCCTTCGAGAGGGTGTATTCGTGGTTGGACGCCGCGGTGATCGATCCCGGCCTGGTGGCCAACACGACGGCGACCAACCTCGCCGGTTGGTTCCCGAACAACCGGTCCTTCGGCTGGACCAACCTCTCCGTGGTGCCCCGCATCGTCCAGACGACCGTCTCCGTCGGTGACCGGATCCCGGCGCCGGCCGGCGAGATCGGAGCGACCGGGACCAACTACCTGGCCGGCCACATCCGATCCGAGATGGGAACCAGCTACCATCCCGGCGCCTACGTGAACCCGTTCACCGAGGGCTTCGACGAGGCCAACAAGGGGGCGATCATCCCGGTGAACGCCATCCCCGGCGCCGACCGGCTCGAGGTTTGGTGGTTCCGCCGCAACCAGCCCGACCTCACCCGTGGCTTCGGATACGTCAACTGGCCCGCGGTGATCGGCCGCTACACGCTCCAGTGGCCGTCGGGCGGATCGGAGATCGTTCTCGC
>JAIXUV010000320.1 GCA_027483345.1 Verrucomicrobiales bacterium
CTTCTCCAACGCTTCCTTCGGAGGTTCGGGGAACTTCGCCAAGGCGACGTTGCCGATGAAGCCGATGTCCTTCATCCCGGCGGGCGTCGTGTAGAAACCGGTGAGCACGAGGTTGCGGAAGGCGGCGAAGAACACCGCGGCCTGCTCGAAGCCGGCCTTGGCCCGCTTCGGATGCACGATGTCGTCGGCGATCGCCGACTGCTCGGCGACGGAGAGTTCCACGAAGCCCTTCTGGAAACGCTTCCGCGCTTCCGCCTCAAGCCAGGTCAGCCCGTCGAGGACCGTCTCCCGGTCCTTGCGCTGGACCGGGTAGGGCGCGCTGATCCATTCGTCGATGAACTCGGGCACGCCGACCGCGGAGGCGGACGGTGAGCGGTCGTCGGCGGGCAGGATCAGGTCGCAGAGCGCGGACACGGTGCGGCGTTGGCCGGGCGCCAGCGTCAGCGGCCAGAGGTCGCCGGGCTTGTAGACCTTGTTGAGGACCGGGTCGGTTCCGTACGGCTTGCCGGTGACCGGCGCGGCCTCCTCGGCGAAGAGGTCGAGGGAGGAAAGGGGGATCGCGGCACCGGCGGCGACGACCCACTGGAGGGCGGCGCGACGGGAGAGCGTCCGGGTTTCGGAGTAGGGCGTGGAGTCGGTGTTCATGGGGCCTCGTTCGGGGTTCAGATGTTGCCCTTCTTCATCTCGGACAGGATGTGGTCGCAGGTCCGCCAAGCGAGGGCCATGATGGACAGCGTGGGGTTCTTGTCGGCGTTGCTGACGAACGGTCCGCCGTCGTTCACGAAGAGGTTCTTCACGTCCCAGGCCTGGCACCAGGGGTTGAGCACCGTGTTCTTGGGATCCGCGCCCATGCAGGTGGTGCCGACCTCGTGGATGATGCCGCCGCCCGGGTAGATCGCCTTGTTGCCGTCGGCCTGGGGCGTGCCGAGGACCTTGCCGCCCATGTTCTCGATCATCTCCTTGAACGTGGCGTGCATGTGCGCGGCCTGCTTGATCTCGTGTTCGCTCCACTTGAAGCGGAAGCGCAGGACCGGGATGCCCCAGGCGTCCTTCCGGTCCGGATCCACGTCGCAGTAACTGTCGTCGTTCGGGATCATCTCGCCGCGTCCCGCCAGGTGGATCGTGGAACCGTAGTAGCGGCGCGCGTCCTCCTTCAGCTTCCGGCCGTAGGAACCGTCGGTGACGGAGTCGAGGAAGCCCAGGGTGCCGGTGCCCGGCATCTGGCGTCCGGAGCTGATCTCGATGTGGTAACCGCGGGCGAAGCCGAGCTTCCCGGCGAGCTGTTCCTTGTAGAGCCACCAGGGGACGTAGCTGTGCATGCCGCCGCCGGCGCCCTCGTCGTTGAAGACCGGCAAGCTTTCCAACGCCGGGATCTGGCCGGTGAGGCCGGCGCCCACAGTGTCCATGAGGTAGCGGCCGACCTTGCCGCTGGAGTTGGCGACGCCGTTGGGGAAGCGGGGTGTGCGGGAATTCAGGAGGATGCGCGCCGACTCGCAGCCGCTTGCCGCGAGGACCACCACGCGTCCCTTCACGTGCATGTCCTTCTTCGTCTTCTTGTCGACGTAGTACACGCCGGTCGCCTTGCCCGTGTCGTCCATGCTGACCTCGCGGACCATGGCGTCGGTGATGATGTCCAGGTTGCCGCTGGCGAGCGCAGCCGGGAGGTGGACGGTCGTGGACTGGTAGTTGGCCTTGATCGAGCAGCCGCGTCCGCAGGGCGTCGACCAGAAGCAGGCCTGACGGGCGTTGATCGAGTCGGCGCTCCACTTCTGTGCCTGCGGATCGTCCGGATGCAGCGTCTTGGCGATGCGGTTCCCGTTCATCTTCCGCGAGACGATCGCCATGTGCGACGGGATGACGGGGATGCCGAGCTTGGCCGCGTGCTTCTTCAGGAACATCTCCGGCACGCGGGGGCGCGGCGGCGGCAGCAGCGTGCCGTTCGGGGAGTCGGGCGTGTTCTCGAGGCCCTCGTTGGAGCCCCAGACGCCGATGAGCGACTCGACCTTGTCGTAGTACGGAGCCAGTTCGTCGTAGTTGAACGGCCAGTCGAGGCCGAGGCCGTCGCGGCTCTTGGGCTTGAAGTCGTACGGCCCCATTCGCAACGAGATGCGTCCCCAGTGGTTGGTGCGTCCGCCGAGCATGCGGGGACGCCACCAGATCCATTCCTGCTTCGAGCCGAAGGCGACGTAGTCCTGGGCCTCGTGGAACGTTCCGGCCGGCTTGTCCGCGCGCTGCGTCAGGTAGGGTTCGCCGGGATTCGTCCAGCCGCCGTCGACGGTCGCGTCGTGAAAGCCGAAGTGCTTGTCCGGCGTGGCGCCGGCCCGCAGCGGCGCCTGGCCCGCCGTCTGGAACATCGCCGGTTCCTTCACCGGGTCGTAGTTCCGTCCGGCCTCGAGCATCAGGACCTTCACGCCGGCCAAGGCGAGCACGTAGGCGCTCATGCCGCCCCCGGCGCCGGATCCGACGATGATGACGTCATATTCGGGACGGGTCTTGGAACTGGTGACGAAGGGCATGCCCAAGGCTGTCCGGCAATCGCGGCGGGCTTCAAGCACGGAGCGGGGGACGGATGGGACGGATGGGACTCTCCGCGACCGGATCTGGAATCACGAATCGCGAATCGCGAATCACGAACGGCCATCACTGGGCGGCCATCACTGGGCGGCCAGCTTGCGGGCGGTGGCGAGGGTGTCGATGTCGGCAGGGCCTTTGTCGTTCCGGATGCGCACGATCCGGGGGAACCGCATGGCCAGGCCGCTGTCGTGACGGGCCGAGGGACGCAGGCTGTCGAAGGCGATCTCGAGGACGATCTCCGGACGGACTTCGCGTCGCCGTCCGACGGTCCGTTCCGTGGCCGCAACCAGCCGCTGGGTCAGTTCCCGGATCTCCGCGTCGGTCAGGCCGGTGTAGGCCTTGCCGATGGTCAGGAGGCGTCCGCCCGGGGATTCCTGGATCGCGAAGGTGTAGTCGCTCAGGACCTCGCGTCGGCGGCCGTGCCCGAGTTCGGCGGCCACGATGACGCAGTCGAGCGTGGCCTGGGCCTTCTTCAGCTTGATCCACGCGCCGCCGCGGCGCCCCGGCGTGTAGGGCGACTCCGGGTCCTTGAGCATCAGTCCCTCATTGCCCGCGGACCGGGCCGCCTCGAACGCCGCGTCCACGGCGTCAGCCGAATCGAGGATGCGGACCGGAGCCATCCTCAGTCCTCGCGGGAAGGCCAACCCCTCCAACCCGGCCCGTCGTTCCCGAAGCGGCTGGTCGATGCCGGTGACGGCGTCCTTCCACAGCAGGTCGAACGCGACGAATTCGACCGGGATTTCCGAACCGAGGAACAGGTCCTCGGAACGGCGTCCGAGCCGCCGTTGGAGCAGTGCGAACGCGGCAGGCCGGCCCTCGTCCATTGCGACGAGTTCGCCGTCGAGGATCACATCCGAGGCAAGGAGCCGCGCTGCGGCGACGATCTCGGGAAAGGTGGCCGTGAGGTCCTGGAGATCGCGGCTGAACAGGCTGACCCGGTCGCCAACCTTGTGAAGTTGGCAGCGGATGCCGTCGTACTTGTCCTCGACGTGCAGCCGCGTCGGAACGCCTTCCGGCCGGGTCCAGCCATCGGCATGGCGCATCACCGACGCGGCATCGGGCTCGGGGACGGCGAGCATCAGCCGGATCGGCCGGCATGGGACCAGGCCGGCGCCGTGGAGTCGGCCCTCGCGGGCGAGGACCGCCGCCTCGCCGAGGTGGCCGAGCAGCATGGAGGCGCGTCGGACCGCTTCCGCCGGGGCACCGGAAGCCGCGGCGACGGCCTCCTCAACGAGTCCCTCCTTCAGGCCGATGCGGAGGTTGCCGGTGAGGATCTTCACCAGGTAGCGGATCTCCTCGGCGTCGGCGCGACGGAAGGTCTCGGTGAGCAACGTCGTGCGTTCCTTCTGCGAGCCGAGCGCGGGGAATTCGTCCAAGCGCGCCTTCAGTCCGGCCAAGGACCATCCGTCATCGACTTCGGTCCGGCGTCCTTCGAAGAGCGCCGCCGCCGTCTCGCCGGTGTCGCTGTGCACGAGGTAGAGCTGGTGGAACCGGGCGCGGTCGGCCCCGGCGGCCCCACACAGCGCCTCCTGGAGCGCCTTCCAGCCGATCTTCAGGTCGGGCGCCCCGACGCCGGACGAGGCCGAGCCGCACATCCAACGCACGACCGTCGGCAGGACGTCCGCGGGAAGGCCGCCGAGGAATCGGGCCAGTTCCTCGACCTTAGCCTGCTTGGACGCCACGGCGCGGATGGCGGAGCAAACCCGGGCGAACGCGCGTAGGGACGCCGGAGCGGCCACCGGTGTCGAAGCGCTCTTGGGCGATGCTGTATCGATCCGGGCTGGACCGTCTTGAACCGCGGATTCCGACGCGGGGAAGGCGGGCGGTTCGGCCAGGCGGAGTTCAAGCTGTTCCTCCATGCCGAGCGGGCGGGCATCCCAGCCGAGACCGCGGAGGTGCGCGGCGAACTCGGCGGCGAACCCGTGCAACGTGTGGATGCGTTTCGGCGCGACCCGACGGACCAGTTCGACGAGGTCCGGGAAGTCGGCGTGGTCGCTCAAGGGAAACGTGGCGTCGGTGCCGGAGCGGAACCGCGAACCGGAATCCAGCGCCCAACCGGTCAATGTGGCGGTGCGCGCCTGGGGAAGCCGGCGACGGAGGTCCTGGGCGGTGCCGCCGGGCGGAGCGACGAGGACGTGTCCGGCCGCCTTGCGGAGGTTCCAATCGCTCCAAGCAGGGAAGGCGAACCCGAGGTCGGCGTAGATCCGGGTCAGCGTCGCGACGGCGGAGTGCAACATCACGGGCAAGCCGGCCCGGGCGAGGCTGCAGAGGATCTCCTGGCTCTTGCCGAGCGAGTAGCCGAGGAGGACCGGGATCTCGTCGTTGTCGAGCGCCTCCCGGCAGAAGCGGAGCACCGAGGCCACCACCTCGTCGGTCGAGGGAAACCGGTAGTGCGGACGTCCGTAGGTGGTCTCCATCACGAGGACGTCGGCAGGCAATGGCTCACACGGCTCGGCGCTGAGTCCGCGGCGGAGCTTGAAGTCGCCGGTGTAGAGCAGCGAACCGCCGCCGGCCACAATCCTCGCCATGGCGCTCCCGAGGATGTGTCCGGCGGGCGTGAGTTGGATCCGGAAGGCGCCGGGCGGACGTCCAAACCGGCCGGAATCCGCCGCGTCGCCGAAAGCGAGGACGTGTTCGACACGTTCCCCGGAAACCCGCGAACGCATCAGCCGGCGTGTGGGCTCGGTGAAGAGGACCTCGGAGTGCTGGCCCGTATGGTCGCTGTGCGCGTGGCTGACGAAGCTGAGGCTGCCGTCCCGGACCGGTTCGTGGGGATCCATCCACAGCCCGAGGGCCGGGAAGTGGAGTCCTCCGCGGTGGTATTGGAACTGGAGCGGATCCGGCACGACGACGTCGCGGGCGCGGGTCAGGAGACGCCGCCGGCGGCCTTGACGTCGAGGCAGAGCAGGTCGCCCTTCCAGGTGCGCACGAAGAGGCGTCCGTTGGAGAGCACTGGAGTCGACCAGACCTTGCCGCCGGTGACCTGCGAGCGGGCGAGTTCGTCGTACTTGGCCGGATCCATCCGGACCACGATCAGCTCACCGCGGCCGGTCACCCAGATCAGCTTGCCGTCGGCGGCGGTCAGCACGCCGGTCTCGGCCTTGGGGGATTCCCAGACCACCTTGCCGGTGGCCATCTCGATGCACTTCAGCCGGGAGTCCCCGCTGCCGCCGTCGCCGTCGATGCCATAGGCGAATCCACCCGAGGCGACGGGCGCCTGCATGTGGGCGCGGAGCGTCTCGTTCTTCCAGACCTGCCGTGCCGAGGTGGCATCGAAACGGATCACCGTGGCGCCGGTTCCGTAGCCGGAGGAAAGCATCATCAGGTCGCCGGAGACGACGGGGTCCGCGGCGTTGACGTCGTACTTGGTCTTCCAGGGGTGGCGCCAGAGCTCCTTGCCCGTGTCGGGATCGACCGCGATGACATGGCGCAGACTGAAGAGGGCGAGGGCGGTCTTCCCACCGGGGGCGAACGGCACCGGCGTGCCGTAGCCCGCCGAGCCCTTGCCGCTGGTCCAGACGGTCTTGCCGTCGGCCTTGGACAGCGCCACTCCGGCGTCACCGGCATTGAAGACCACCTTGTCGCCATGGACGTGCGGTGCCCCGGCAAAGCCCCACTCGGGGACCTTCAGGCCGAGTTCCTTGGCGAGATCCCGCTGCCACAGCACCTTGCCCGTGGCGAGTTCCAGACAGTGGACGATCCCGGACTTGGCGATCGTGTAGACCTTGCCGCCGTCGATCGTCGGCGTCGCGGAGGTGCCGCCTTCGTAATAGTGGTCCGCCAAGGCCTGCGGGTAGGTGTGCTTCCACACGGTGGCGCCGGTGTCGGCGTCCAGGCAGGTGATGGTGTCCTCGCCGCCGTCCTTCATGCCGTTGTGTCCCACGGTGACCACCCGTCCCGAGGAAACCGCCATCGAAGAGAAGCCGACGCCGACCGCCTGCTTCCAGACCCGCTTGGGCTGGCCGCCGGGCCAGGCTCCGAGCCACTCCTTTTCGTCGGAGATGCCGTCGCCACGAAGTCCGCGGAAGCGCGGCCAGTCGCCGGCATGGAGCCAGGGTTGAAGTCCGAGGATCAGGAGGGGCAGGGTCCGGGTCAGCATGCCGGCGACCCTACGATCCCGGCGGCCTGCGTCAACGCGGGGAACCCCGCGGCGTATGGCCCGCTTCCGGGACCGGATTATCTGGTTGCCGCCCCGCGGTTCCCATGGACACGGTCTGTCACATCTTTTGTGGCCGCGTGCGTCTCGCGCATTACCCCCTATCTCTCCCATGAACGGTCCTGACTCCGTCACTTCGCGTCGGTCGAACCTCGTCGGCCGGCTCCACGGGGCCGTCCTTTGGATCCTGCTTGGCCTTTTCGTTCCGACGTCGCTGTTCGCGGCCCGGACCGACATGCCCTCGCGGGTCAAGGAAGCGGCGGATCCGGTGAAGGCCGTGCCGACGCCGAAGGCCCGCCTGCATGGATTGCGTCCCGCACGGCATCTGGGCCTGCCAGCGCCGGATCTCGCCTCGGTGCGGGAGGAGGACGACAAGGCGCCGGCGAAGCAGGACGGAAAGGCGCCGCGGCGGATCGGCATCAAGCGCCCCGTCGCCAACCTGGCGCCCGCGGCCCCGGAGTGGAACCGTTTGCCGGACGGCACGCGCGTCTGGGTTGGCCGCGTCGACTCGGCCGGCGCCCTCGGCGTCCGGCTTCACTTCACGGGCGTCCGTCTTCCGAAGGGCGCCTACTTCCTGGTCTACGACGCGGCGAATCCGGCCATGGTGGAGGGGCCATTCGACGCCGCGTACCTCGGCGGACGCGACAGCTTCTGGTCGTCGACCGTCTTCGCGTCCGAGGTGGTGGTCGAGGCCGTCGTCCCCGCGGAGGAACCGGACGCCGCGTTCGAGATCGGCGAACTGACCCACAACTACCGTGCGCCTGGCGAGGACCTGGCGAAGAATGCGGGCTCCTGCGAGATCAACTTCGCCTGCGAGTTCACCGAGTGGGGCACGACCGGCAACGCGGTTTCCGGCATCGGGGCCGTTAGCGCCGCCGGTTCCCTGTTCTGCACGGGGTGCCTGCTCAACGACGAGAACCCCGGGGCGGGCACCGACTACTACCTGACCGCCAACCATTGCATCAGCGGCCAGTCGGAGGCGGACACCCTGGAGTTCTATTGGCTGTACCAGACCGCGACATGCACCAGCGCTGAGCCGAATCCGGCCACGGTGCCGAGGACGCGTGGTGGCGCCGACATCCTCTCCCGCCGGGCCCGGGGCGGCGGCACCGACCAGAACGACCATTCTTTCCTGCGTCTGCGCGGCACGGTTCCGGCGGGTGTCACCTATGCGGGCTGGACGATCGACAGCCCAGCCGCCGGCGAGGACATCACCTGCATCCACCACCCGGACGGCGACTACAAAAGGATCAGCTACGGGACCGTGGACGCGGCACTGTCCACGACCAACTTCTGGAACATCCTGTGGACGCCGGGTCGTGGCGTGACCGAACCGGGCAGCTCGGGTGGCCCGATCTTCAACGCCCGCAAGCAGGTGATCGGACAGCTGTTCGGAGGCCCGTCCTCCTGTGCCAACACCGATCCGGCCCAGCAGAACGACGATTTCGGACGGTTCTCGATCACGTTTCGATACGTGCGGGCATGGCTGTTGAACGAGACGCCTCCGCCTCCCCCGGCGGCACCGACCAACGACCTGTTCGCCACGCCGCGTCTCCTGACGGGCGCAGCGGGAACCGTCACCGACGACAGCACCGACGCCGGCCGCCAATCGGGCGAACCGACGATCACCGGCAACGGTGGTGGTGCGATGCTCTGGTACTCCTGGACCGCGTCGGCCAACGGCACGGCGACGTTCACGACCGCGGGCAGCTCCTTCGACACCTTGCTCGGGGTCTATCGGGGGACGGCATTGGGTTCGCTGACCGTGGTCGGCGAGAACGACGACGCGGCCAACGGCAATCTCAGCAGCCGCGTGCAGTTCACGGCGACGGCGGGTGTCACCTACCGCATCGCGGTGGACGGGTACGGCGGCGAGGCGGGGGCGGTGGTGCTCAACTGGACCTCGACCGGTGTGCCGACGAACAACGACCGTTTCGCCGACGCGACCGTGCTGCGCGGAGCCCGGGGCCAAGCCAACGGCACCAACGTCGGCTACACCCGGGAAACCGGCGAGCCGACCCACCAGTCCACCGGCACCCCGGCTGCGAACGTCGGCCAACGGACGGCCTGGTGGTCCTGGCTGGCGCCCGCCTCGGGTGCGGTGGTGATCGACACCGCCGGCAGCGCCTTCGACACCGTCCTCGCGGTCTACACCGGTACCTCGGTGACCGCACTGACGTCGGTGGCCCAGAACGACGACGCCAACTCCCAGTTGCTGACCAGCCGCGTGGAGTTTGAAGCGGTCGCCGGCACGACCTACCGCATCGTTGTGGACGGTTACCGCAGCACCGCGGGGACGCAGTCCGAAGGGGCGATCGTCCTGAACTGGGTGGGGCAGGCGGGGCTGACCGGCAACGACAGCTTCGCCAACGCCGTGGTGCTCACGGGC
>JAIXUV010000315.1 GCA_027483345.1 Verrucomicrobiales bacterium
CGGCTCGGGTAACGGAGAAGGAAGTGGAGACGGCGATCGGCTTCGTCGGTGGGCATCCAGTAGCCGAGGCTTTCGATGCCGTGCCGACGGAAGAGCTTGAGTGTGTGGTTGCGGAACCGGGCCATCAGGGCGTCGCTCTTGCCTGGGTTGATGGTATAGATCCGGAGCTCGTACATCGCCGAACGGTCGGTGTTCGAGACGGCGGCTCCCGGGACGGCACTGGAGTGGCTGGAAACCAAACGGTCGGTGTTCCCGGTGTACTCACATCCGGTGATCAGGGCGGTGGTGGCCAATCCGGCGGTGGTTAGAAATTCGCGGCGTTTCATGCTGTCCCCAAGCCTCCTGCCGACCCGATGTCCGTCAAACAAAAACCTTGTTGGCCATGCCGTCCACGTTTACCCGTTCGGCGCCAATGATCCGGAGAGAAGCCAAGATCCATCGAGTCACCGGGGAGACGGACATCCGTCTACACTTGGTCGTGGACGGTAAGGGCAAGGCCGACGTCCGAACCGGGATCGGCTTCTTCGACCACATGCTGACCGCCTTCGCCCGCCATTCGACGTGCGACCTCAAGCTGCGGTGCAAAGGGGATCTGGAGGTCGATGACCATCACACCGTCGAGGACTGCGGCATCGCCCTCGGGCAGGCGTTCCTGAAGGCCTTGGGCGACAAGCGTGGGATCCGCCGCTATGGAGCCGGATTCGATCCGCGGAACCCGTTTACCGGTGAAGCCTATGTCCCTATGGATGAGGTCCTTGCGAGAGGAGTCATCGACTTCAGTGGCCGTCCCTATCTGGTCTGGCGAGGAATGGATTCCCTATCCCAGAAGCGGATTCCGAAAGAGGACCGCGAACAGGATGCCTCGTCCCGTTTCCGATTCGGCTTGGCCAAGGAATTTTTCCAAGGATTCGTCAACGAGGCCCGCTGCAACCTGCATTTGGAACTGTTGGATGGTGGTGAGCCTCATCATGTGGTAGAGGCTCTGTTCAAGGCGTTTGCACGCTCCGTGGATCACGCCTGTCAGATGGATCCCCGGATCGCGGGAGTCATCCCCAGCAGCAAGGGAAAGCTCTAGCTTGGATTCCGACTTCAAACCAGCCCGTCCCCACACCGAAATGCCTCCGCCGAAACCCATGATTCAGTCCGCTTGAAGCGAGCCTGAATACGACCCAACGCCCAGCGTCGATGCCCTTGTCGGTGAAACATGATTATCCGTCCGCACCCGACGAATCGTTGGTGCGGTGGGCGCAAAGTGGCGACACCGAGGCGTTCGAACAGCTGGTCTTCCGTCACCGGGACAAGATTTTTGCCCGGGCGATGATGATGATGCGCAACGAAGACCAAGCGTTGGAGCTGTCTCAGGAAGCGTGGGTGAAGGCATGGCAACGTCTGGCTCAGTTTCAGGGCGAATCGAGTTTCGCCACGTGGATGACGCGAATCGTCATCAACCTTTGCCTCGACCAGTTGCGGCGTCAGAAGCGGGTGCGCACGGAATCGATCGACGAGATGCAGGAGGAATCCGGCGGCGTCGAAAGGCAGTTGCCGGTCGCCGATCCCAATCCCACGGCGGGATTGGAGCAGGACGAGCTGCGTCGGCGCATCGACGAGGCTTTGGGAAAACTGACGGAGGCACACCGTACCGTGGTGGTACTCCATGAATTTGAAGGACTTGAATACAAGGAGATCGCAAAGCGGGTTGGAATTTCGATCGGGACGGTGATGTCCCGGCTTTTCTATGCCCGACGCCGGTTGGCGACCCTTCTGCAGAGTTTGAAGCGAGAAAGATCTGAATGAAAACGACTGAAATGACCTTGGACCTGCAGGCCTACGTCGATGGCGAACTGCCTTCCGACCGTCGCCAGGCGGTCGAAGCCATGTTGTCAGGCGATGCCGAAGCAAGGGAGTTGGTCGAGGGCCTGCGCCGATTGAGCCTCTTGGTCCGCTCGCATGAGCCGGAAATCATGGTTCCTGCCAGCCGAGAGTTTTACTGGTCCCAGATCCAAAAGCAGATCGATCTCGCGGAGAGGGAGGAGGTCCGGCGTCCTGCTGGGTTCGCCTTGGGATGGCTCCGTTGGCTTGTTCCAGCCGTCGGGGCCGCCGCTGTCGCGGTGGTGGTGACGCTCCGTCCTGGTCGCGAGGAGGTCACATTGGCCGGCACCTTCGATTCCGCTCAGACGGAATCTTCCGCCGTGGTCTTCCGTTCTGAAAGCGACGGCGTTACCATCCACTGGATCGATTGATGGGTTCCTGCGGATCCCGGGGTATCCCCATTCGGAAGACTTTCCTGATGAACCATCTCCAACGCCTGTTCCTTCTCCTGGCCTTTGCAGGGATCACGGTGTCCGCCTTCGGTGGTGACGCCAAGCTCCGTGTCGAACTCGCTTGGGGAACCGATGGGACACGGCCCGACGGCAAGGATCTTGTTGAGCTCGATTCCAAGGCCCGCGAGAAGCTCCGTCACCTCCGCTGGAAGAACTACTGGGTGGTGAAGTCGGAGACGCCTTCCGTTCCCGAGAAATCCAGCCGCTCCTTGGTCTTGGATCGGTGTCAGGTGGATCTGAAGGTCCTTCCGAACAACCAGATCGAAGTCCGACTCTCGACTGTCCTCCCGGATCGGGAGCTGAAGCTGATCAAAACCGTCCAGCATTCGATGGACGCACTGAAGCATGGCGAGTTCCTGATCATCGCCGGAGACGATAAGAAGAAGTGGGATGACGCGTGGTTTGTGATCATCCGTTCGGAACCCTGATGCCGCGCTTCCGGGCAGCGTTTCCACAATCTGTAGGCGTTCGCAAATCCGAAGGGCCCAAGGGATGGGGGGGCGTGTGAATCCTATTGTCCCGCCTTCGCATCCGGCATAGGTTTTCGGAGCTCAGGGCGGTCCGTTTCCGAACCGCTTTTCCGATCTCCTATGGCAGAAAAAACACCCTCCGGGGACACGTACGACGGTTCAAAAATCAGCACCCTCGAAGGTCTCGAGGCGGTGCGGAAGAAGCCCGGCATGTACATCGGTGGCACCGATGAGCGGGCTCTTCACCATTGCGTGTCCGAGGTGCTCGACAACTCGGTCGACGAGCACCTTGCCGGTCATTGCAACCGGATTGAGGTCACTATCCATGTCGATGGGTCGATCTCGATTCGGGACGATGGGCGCGGCATTCCGGTGGACCCGCATCCGGTCAAGAAGATCCCGACCGTGGAGCTGGTGCTCACCACCCTCCACTCCGGCGGAAAATACGGCCAAGGCGGCTACAAATTCTCTGGCGGCACCCACGGCGTCGGCGCCAAGTGCGTCAATGCCGTCTCGGAATGGTTCGAGGTCGAGGTCAGCCGTGACAACAAGGTCTACCACATGGAGTTCGAGCGTGGGAAGACCACCAAGGCGCTCGATGTCATCGGGAAGTCCAAGTCCACCGGAACCCTGATCACCTTCAAGCCGGATCCCGAGATCTTCAAGGAGACGGTCGAGTTCAAGTTCGATCGGATTGCCCAGCGGTTGAGGGAATTGGCCTGCATCAACTCCGGCTTGGAGATCGTCTTCGTCGACGAACGCCAGCCGGACGCCAAGCCGGAGACCTTCTACTTCAAGGACGGAATCGAGGAGTTCGTGCGGCAACTCAACAAGAGCCGCTCGGTCATCCATCCGAAGCCGATCGTGATCCGCAAGGAATTGAAGACGATCTCCTCCGACAAGGACATCGAGGTCCACTCTGAGGTGGTGCTGCAATACAACGACAGCTTCACGGATCAGGTCCTCTGCTACACCAACACCATCCACAACCCGGATGGCGGAGCTCACCTGACCGGATTCCGCAATGCCCTGACCCGTTCGATCAACCAGTACGCGAAGTCGAACAACCTTCTTAAGGACAAGGATCCCCAGATCACCGGCGACGATGTCCGGGAAGGGCTTACCGCGGTCATCTCGATCAAGCACAGCGATCCCAAGTTCGAGTCGCAGACCAAGGTGAAGCTCATCTCTCCCGAGGTGGAGAGCATCGTGGGTTCGGCCTCCTACGAGGGTTTGATGAACTACTTCGACGACAATCCGCCGGTCGCGAAGAAAATCGTCGAGAAGGCACTCAACGCAGCAAGGGCGCGGGAAGCGGCCCGCAAAGCCCGCGAGGCGGTCCGCAAAACCGCCCTCACCGGTGGTGGTCTCCCCGGAAAGCTGGCCGACTGCTCGGACCGGGATCCGGCCAACACCGAACTCTACATCGTCGAGGGCGACTCGGCGGGTGGCTCCGCCAAGCAAGGTCGGGATCGGAAGTTCCAAGCCATTCTCCCCATCCGCGGCAAGCTGATCAATGTAGAGAAGGCTCGCCTTGACAAGGTGTTGCAGAACAATGAGATCCGAACGATGATCACCGCGATCGGCACGGGGATCGGCGAGGGGGAAGGGGAAGGGGCTTTCAACCTCGAGCGGCTGCGTTACCACAAGATCATCATCATGACCGACGCCGATGTGGACGGTTCCCACATCCGGACCCTCCTGCTGACGTTCTTCTACCGGCAGATGTCCCGCCTGATCCGGGACGGGTACGTCTACATCGCACAGCCGCCCCTTTACTCGGTCACGCGGAAGAAGCGGACCGAGTACGTCGACGACGACCTCCAGTTGAACCGGATCCTGTTGCAGATCGGCACCGAAGAGGTGCGTTTGCGTGGGGTCGACGGCGGGCCCGAGTTCGCTCCCAAGCAACTCGAGGAGATCCTCGGGATTCTTGAGTCGCTGGACAAACACGCCGTGTACATCCAGCGGCGCGGAGGCGACTTCTCCGCGTATCTGGAAGCCCGCGATTCGAGCGGGGCGCTTCCCGAGCACATGATCAAGATCCGGGATGGCAATGAGGAGACCGTCCACTACTTCGTCACCGGGGAAGCGGCCGATGCCTTCAAGTTGACCCATCCGGATCTCTTCGGCGATCTGGAAGCACGGGAGAAGGTGGAGAAGAAGGGGGTGACCCGTCGCGGCTCCTATCACAGCCTGCACCTGGAATCGAAGGCGATCGGTGAACTCCTCGCGCGCCTGGCGAAGAAGGGGCTTCCGGTGGAGCACTATTCCGCCCAGGACAAACCGCTGTTCGAGATCATCGAAGGTGATGGGGATCGGGCGACGGTGACGCCGCTCTTCTCGGTTCCGGAGATCCTGAGCGCGGTGAAGTCGGTTGGAAAAAAGGGGATCCAGATCACCCGCTTCAAGGGACTGGGCGAAATGGACGCCAAGGAACTCTTCGACACCACCATGGATCCGAAGCGCCGGAAGCTGCTCCGCATCGATCTCACGGACGCGGTGGAGGCCGAGGAGATGTTCACCCGTTTGATGGGAGACGAGGTGGAGCCGCGCCGTCAGTTCATCGAGGACAATGCGTTGAACGTCCGGAACCTGGACGTTTGAGATCCGGTACCTGGGGCGCCTTCGCGGGATCGCGGTTGGCGCCGGGAATCACCCAAAGAAATTTTCGTTTTTCCGACTATGCCTGACGACAAGACCCCGGTGCCGCCGAGTGGCGGCGCCTATTCGGCCGGTGAGAAGATCACCAAGATCAATGTCGCCGAGGAGATCAAGGCCTCGTTCCTCGACTACTCGATGTCCGTGATCATTTCCCGTGCACTGCCGGACGTGCGGGACGGACTGAAGCCTTCGCAGCGTCGCATCCTGTACGCGATGCATGAGCTCTCGCTGTTTCCCGGACGCAAGCCCTACAAGTGCGCGAAGATCTGCGGCGACACTTCGGGCAACTACCATCCCCACGGTGAGGCGGTCATCTACCCGACCCTCGTCCATATGGCCCAGCCCTGGGCGATGCGCGAGAAGTTGATCGAGGGCAAAGGCAACTTCGGTTCGGTGGAGAACGATCCACCCGCCGCGATGCGTTACACCGAGGCCCGTCTGACCCACCTCGGTGCGGCGCTGATGCAGGACATGGATCGGGACACGGTCGATTTCGTCCCGAACTACGACGAGCGGATGACCGAGCCGACGGTGTTTCCGGCGGCCTTCCCCAACCTCTTGGTCAACGGCGGCACCGGCATCGCGGTCGGCATGGCCACCAACCTCGCCCCGCACAACCTCGCCGAGGTTGTCGAGGGGATCTGCGCCCAGATCGACAACCCGGAGATCACCAACGCCCAGCTCCAGAAGTTCATCAAGGGCCCGGATTTTCCGACCGGCGGCATCCTCTGCGGTGTCGACGGCATTCGCTCCTACTTCGAGACGGGGCGTGGAGGTGTGAAGCTCCGTGGCCGCATCGGGGTCGAGCAGCTCAAGGGTGGACGTGAACAATTGGTCATCACGGAGATCCCGTTCAACGTCAACAGGGCCGCGTTGGAAGAGCAGATCGCGGACATGGTGACCGAGAAGATCATCACCGACATCTCGGCGATCCGGAACGAATCCGACGAGAACTGCCGGCTGGTCATCGAACTCAAGCGGGATGCGATCCCGAAGGTTGTCATCAACAACCTCTACAAGCACACCCAGCTGGAGGTGAGCTTCAGCGTCAACGCCTTGGCGATCGACCATGGTCGTCCGAAGACGCTCAAGCTCCGGGAGATGATCGCGGCCTACATCGATCATCGCCGCGAGGTGATCCTTCGCCGTACCCGTTTCGAACTGCGCAAGGCTGAAGAGCGGGCGGAAACCCTCGAGGGTTACATCTGCGCGCTTTCCAACCTCGATGAGTTCATCCGGATCATCCGGAGCTCCAAGAACCGCGACGAGGCCCGCGTCAAGCTGCTGGCCTTTGAGTGGACCCGGGCGCAGGTCGAACGATGGGGCATCTTGGTCCGCTCCGAGGCGCGTCTCACCAAGGGGCGCTACGCCCTCTCCGAGCGGCAGGTCGACGCGATCCTGGACTTGCGTCTCTACCAGCTCACGGGCCTCGAGATCGACAAGGTTCGAGGCGAGTACGCCGAGTTGATCGAACGCATCAAGGACCTCCTCGACATCATCGCACGGGAGTCGCGCGTGATGGGCATCATCAAGAAGGAACTGCGCGACATCAAAGACAAGCACGGCAATCCACGCCGGACCGAGATCGTTCCCGACGAAGGCGAGATCGCGATCGAGGACCTCATCGCCAACGAGGGAGTGATCGTGACTTTGACCCACAACGGGCTCATCAAGCGGACCAACGTCTCAAGCTACCGTGCCCAGAAGCGCGGAGGCAAAGGCGTGATCGGCATGTCGACCCGCGAAGCCGAGAAGCCTGAGGACAGCGACTTCATCGAGCGACTCTTCACGTGCTCCACGCACGACTACCTGATGTTCTTCACGAACCTTGGCAGGGTCTATGTCGAGAGGGTCCACGAGATCCCCGACATGGGACGTGCCGCGAAGGGACGGAGCATCGCCAACCTGCTGGAACTGCGGGCCGAGGAACGCATCCAGGCCTTGGTCCGGGTGGTCGCCAAGTACGGCCCCAACAAGGAGGACCAAACCTGGCAGCAAACCCAAGAGCTGTTCTTCGTGACCCGGATGGGAACCGTGAAGCGGACCGCGCTCAGCGACTTCCAGAACGTCCGTAAGGGAGGCATCATCGCGATCACCCTGGAACAGGGGGATGACTTGGTGGAGGTCTGCCTGACGACGGGGCAGAACGAGATCGTCCTGATTACGAAGGAGGGCATGAGCATCCGCTTCGCCGAGGAACAGGTTCGGTCCATGGGGCGCAATGCCGCCGGCGTGAAGGGCATCGAGCTGGAGACTGGCGACTCCGTGGTGGCTCTCGCCTTGGTTGACCCGGATGCGACACTTCTGGTGGCTGGCGAAAACGGAATCGGCAAGCGCACCAGCTTTGAGGAGTACCGTGCGCAGAGCCGCGGTGGCAAAGGGATCATCACCATGAAGACCGGAGACAAGACGGGGAAGGTGGTCGGTGCGCTCAGCGTCAAGGACGCGAACGAACTCATGCTGATAACCGTCGGTGGGCAGATGGTTCGTATCCCGGTCCGGGGGATTCGTGAGGCGGGAAGAAACACGATGGGCGTCAAGCTCATCGACCTTGCCGAGAAGGATCGTCTCCAGGCGATCGCCCCGGTGATCAGCGAAACCCAGGAAGAGGAAGCCGTCGGCGGAGAAGCACCGCCGGCAGAATAGAAGCCGACAGGGGCAACCAAGCGAAAGGCGCCGCTTTGCGGCGCCTTTTTGCATTCACCATCCGAGGACCGATCAACACTCAGCCAATGCGCCAGGTGATTCGGGCCTTGTTGAGATCGTACGGGGACATCTCCATTTTCACCCGGTCCCCCGGCGTCAAGCGGACGAAGCGCTTTCGCATCTTCCCCGAGATCGTGGCCAGCACGACGTGTTTGTTGTCCAATTCGACCCGGAACATGGTTCCAGCCAAAACGGAGACGACCTTACCCTCGACTTCAATATGTTCTTCCATGCAGGCAACGGACCCCAGCGGAGCACTCCCCTTCTGGGAGCCGCGAAAATGAAGATTCGGCGGAGTCTGACAAGGTCCAAATCCTTGGGAGCCACCGCTGAGGAGGACTTTCGCCTGAAGGCCTCGCGGCTTCTCCTCTGTTGAGAATCGAGGAAAGGGGCCGCTCAAGCGACTCCCTATGGGATGTTCTGGCCATTGCGACAGGGTCGTTTGGGAGCCGTTTCGAGGGACATAAAGCCGCCTTTACAAATCGGGCGTTTCCGGAAATCAAAGGCTAATCTGCCCGGCCTCTTCTGAAACGACGGATGCGTTCCCGACATGGGTCGCGTCCGGATTCCACCACCGATGAAGTCCACGACCTTTCGAATTTTCGCAATCAGTCTTCTGGTGTCGCTGTCGGACCGATGTTCAGCCCAGTTTGGCCCACCTCCCGGTGGTGGTCGCGGACCCGGCGGTCCTCCATCGAGGGAACCGCGTGCGCTGGTCAAGAAGTATGACCTCGACGGCAACGGTTACTTGGATTCCGACGAGAGATCGGCTGCCCGCCGGGAGGCCGCACAGGACCTGAGGTCGGGACCTCCCGGATTCCGAGGGCCTGGAAGACCAGGATCGACGACTGCGCAGCCAACTCCCGGTCCCAAGGTCCGACAGGAGGATGTTGAATTGAACCAAAGTGCAGATCTCTATGATCAAGATGAAGTTAGAACCTTCTTCCTGACTTTTGAATCCAGTGAATGGGAGAAGGAGTTGTCTGATTTTAGAGATACGGACGTCGAAGTTCCCGCTACGCTTCAAGTGGATGGGAAAGTATACAAAGCGGTTGGTCTCCATTTTCGCGGAATGTCATCTTACTCGATGGTAAGAGAAGGACAGAAGAGGTCATTGAATATTTCAATGGACCTGGTAAACAAAGGGCAGAATCTTCTCGGTTATAAAACGTTGAATCTGCTGAACTCGCACGAAGATCCGTCATTTCTAAGAACGGTGCTTTATAGTAGGATTGCGAGGGAGTATCTGCCAGCCCCAAAAGCAAGCTTGGTCCATTTGGTCATCAATGGAGAGAGTTGGGGTATATACTCAAATGTTCAGCAATTCAACAAGGAATTCGTAAAGGAAAATTTTGGTTCAAAATCTGGAACGCGTTGGAAGGTTCAGGGAAGTCCAAATGGGCGTGGTACACTTGAATA
>JAIXUV010000034.1 GCA_027483345.1 Verrucomicrobiales bacterium
GCGGCGATCTTCGGAGGGATCCGCGTCGCGGCCGCCGACGGCGTCTGCGCGAGGTGGCTGACCAGCTTCAGTCGCTGGCTCTCGCCACCCGAGAGCGTGTTGATCGGCTGACCCAACCGGAGGTAGCCCAGCCCGACCTCGTCCAGGAGACGCAGCTTCTCCACGGCACGGCGCGCCGGGCGCGAGTCGGGAAACCCCGAGAGGAAAGCCACGGCATCCTCCACCGTCGCCTCCAGGAGGTCGGCCACGGACAACGCCTGTCCCGCTGGCGCGGTGATGCGGACACTGGCGACGTGCTCGCGGAAGCGTCGGCCGTTGCAAGCCGGGCACCGGATGAAGATGTCGCTCAGGAACTGCATCTCGATCTTCTCGTGGCCCGCGCCGCGGCACTGTTCGCACTGGCCGAGCTGCGAGTTGAAGCTGAAGTGTCCCGGCTGCAGACCGAGGGACTTCGCGACGTCGCTTGAGGCGAAGAAGTCGCGGATGTCATCGAACGCCCCGATGTAGACCGCCGGATTCGAACGCGGCGTGCGGCCCAATGATGTCTGGTCCACCAGCACCACCGCACCGAGGTTCTCCGCCCCTTCCAGCTCCGCGGAGGCCAGGGCTCCGGCAGCCTCGTCGAGGGACTCGCCATCGACCTCCTCCTCCAAGGCCTGCGCCGCACCGGTGCCCGCAAGCCGCGCCTGGAGCAGCGGCAGCAGGGCCTCGCGGACGAGCGTGGACTTTCCGGAACCGCTGACGCCGCTGATGCCGACCAGCCTTCCCAAGGGGATCTCCACGGAGAGGTCCCGGAGGTTGTTGGCCGTGACGCCCTTCAGACGCAGCGTCTCGGACCGGCCGGTGGCCGTGTATCGGCTCCGGGTCGGGAGGGCGTCTTCCATCGACATGGACGGCAGGCTTGTCCCGATCGCCGACAGGGAGACCGGGCGGCGTCTTGGCAGCTCGATGCGGCGGCGTCCGGTGAGGAAGTCGGCGGTGAGCGAACCCTCGGCCCGGGCCAACTGCGAAGCGGGGCCTTGGAAGACGACCTGGCCGCCGGATTCACCATGGCCGGGACCGATGTCCACGATCCGATCCGCGGCCCGCATGACGGCGGACTCGTGTTCGACGACGACGACCGTGTTCCCCAGGTCGCGTAGGCGCTCGAGGATCCGGATCAGCCGGACGGTGTCCCGGGCATGGAGTCCGACGCTCGGTTCGTCGAGCACGTACAGCGTGTTGACGAGGCGCGTCCCAAGGCAGGTCGTGAGGTTCACCCGTTCCGTCTCTCCGCCGCTCAGCGTGCGGGTGGCGCGGTCCAAGGTGAGATAGCCCAGTCCGACCTCGAGGAGGTAGTCGAGCCGCGTTCGCACCTCGCGGAGGGCCATCCCGACCGGATCGCGTCCGGAATGACGGGATTGCTCCAGCAGTCGAAGGATCAGGACGGCAGCGTCGGCGACCGGCAACGCATAGAACCCGGCCAGGTCCATCGCCACGGTTTCACCCGGCGGCGTCCATCGATAGAGAAGCGACTCCTGCTTGAAGCGCTTCCCTTCGCAGACGGTGCAACGCCGGTAGCTCCGATATCGGGCGAGCAGCACCCGCACGTGCATCTTGTAGGCCTTGCCTTCCAGCCACCGGAAATAGCCACGGACACCGTACCAGCTCTTCGGCCACGCGTTCTCCGGATCCTCCGGATCATGGCCCGGGTCGCCTTCCATCAACCACCGCTGCTGCGCTTCCGTCATGCGGTTGAACGGGACATCGGTGGGGATGCCCCGCTTCCGGGCCATCCTCATCATGTCCGCCTGGCACTCGGCGCCGGACTCGGTCTGCCAGGGCTTCACCACACCTTGGGAAAGCGACTTCGAGCGGTCCGGCAGCGCCAGGTCGGGATCGATGGAGATGACCCTTCCGAACCCCTTGCACGCCGGGCAGGCGCCCACGGGATGGTTGAACGAGAAGAGCGCCGGCGTGGGCTCCGCGTACTCGAGGTCGCAGGCGGCGCAATGGTGTCCCTTGGAGAAATGGCCGACCGAGGACCAGAGCTTACCCCCGTCGGCGGAACCCAAGACCGTCAGGCGCCCCTGCCCGAAGTGGTAGGCCTGCTCGCACGCCTCGACGAAGCGGTTCCGCGAGCCGGATGCCATTCGGACCCGGTCGGCGACCACGGTCAGTCGTCCTGCGATACCCTTCGAGGACGACGCGGCGGCTTCTTCCACGCGCAGCACGGCGCCTCCGGCGACGATCCGCTGGAAGCCCTGCTTGGAAACCAACGCCAACTGCTCGGTGAGCGGGATCTTGTCCGAGAGCGGCAGGTCGAAGGCGACCAGCAGGTCCGCGCCGGCGGCCGAATCCTTGGAAACGCGCTCCCAAACCGCCTCGGGCGGCTCCCTACGGACGGGTCGGGCGCATTGACGGCAATGGAGTCCCGCCAGATGCGGCCAAAGCACCTTCATGTGGTCGCACAGCTCGGTCATCGTGCCGACCGTGCTGCGGGTGGTCCGGACGGCGTTGCGCTGTTCGATCGCGATCGCGGGCGGGATGTTCTCGATGCGATCCACCGCCGGCTTGTCCATGCGGTCGAAGAACTGGCGGGCGTAGGGCGAGAACGTCTCGATGTAACGGCGCTGTCCCTCGGCGTAGAGCGTCTCGAACGCCAGCGAACTCTTGCCGGAGCCGCTGAGACCGGTGACCACGATCAGTTCACCGAGGGGAAGGTCGAGGTCGAAACCCTTGAGGTTGTTCTGACGGACACCGCGGAGACGGATGCAGTCGGGACGGGATTCGTGGGTGTCGGGACGTGCGGGATCCGGCATCGGGCGGCCAAGCTATGGTCCGACCGTCGGGAGTCAATGCGGCGCCCCCATCTGCAAAGCGCCGAGCGCATGGACCGGTTCCCGCCCTGGAACGCGAACCCCCCGGCATCCTTGGGACACCGGGGGTGCTCGGAATCTGGGTTCCAGGCTTCAATGAAGTCCGCCTCGGAACAGAAGCCGAATCACTGTGAGAGGATCGGTTTTGCCACTGAAGACCGGGAGGTCCCTTTCGCGGCCTTGCGGCTTCGCGTGCGGCTCCCTCCCGCCGGACTCCTCCTCAGGCCGGGATCTCGTCAGCGCGGAAGAAGCGCTTCACCTCGATCTCCGCGTTCTCAACGGAATCGGAGGCGTGCGCGATGTTGATCATGTTGGTCTCGCCGAGGTCGCCGCGGATCGTGCCCTTCGGCGCCTTGCGGCTGTCGGTGGGGCCGAGCAGGTCGCGGACGGTCGCGACGGCGTTCTCGCCGGAAAGGATCACGGCCAGGACCGGCTCCGACTTCATGAACTCCACGATCTCCGGGAAGAAGGGCTTCGAGGCGATGTGCGAGTAGTGTTCCGTGAGGAGCGCGTCGCTGAGACGGAGCACCTTGGCGGCCTGGATCCGGAGTCCGGCCTTCTGGAAACGGTTCAGGACCTCGCCGGCGAGGTTCTTCTTCATGCAGTCCGGCTTGCAAAGGATGAGTGTGCGTTCCATCGGTCCGGAGAGCCTACACGCATCCCATCGGCCGCGTAAACGGCGTGTTTCAAAGTTCATCCAACCGTCACCCGGTTCCCGATCCGGCGCGCGGACGGGGCGTTGACCGGACCACCGGACCTTCCTAGCGTGCCCGCAGTCGAAGGCTTCGGCCCGGACACATCCCCATGAAGAACTCCCTCGAAACGCGGCTTGGAATCTTTTTCGCCGTCGTCGTCGTCGCCGCCTTCATCCTGTTCGAGATGGTCGGCGGACAGCGCTACTTCGCGAAGAGCATCCCGATCCGTGCCCGTTTCAACACCGCCGGCGACCTGAAGGCCGGGGATCCAGTGAAGCTCGCGGGCGTGGACGTCGGCAAGGTGCGCTCGATCCGGATCAGCTCCGGCAAGGTCGAGGTGCTCATGGACGTCGATCCCGCGGCGGAGATCCGCACCGACAGCAAGGCGGTGATCAAGTTCACCGGGCTCATGGGACAGAACTTCGTGGCCATCGACTTCGGCAGCCAGAACTCCCCCACCCTCGCGCCGGACGCCATCCTCGAGACCAAGGAGCAGCCCGACCTTGCCGCGATCATGGCCAAGCTCGAGACGGCCGCCGACGGCATGCAGAACATGAGCAAGAGCTTCTCGGGCGAGGAGTTCGGCAAGTTGCTGGGGCCTCTGACCGAGTTGGTGAAGGACAACCAGCCCCGCATCGCGATGATCCTGGGCAACCTCCAGAACCTCACGACCACTTTGAACGACGGCAAGGGGACGCTCGGTCGCCTGATGAAGGAGGACACCCTCTACGCCAACACGCTGGTGGCCGTGACCAACCTCATGACGACCTCCGAGGACATGAAACTCACCCTGGCCGACGCCCGGAGGATCGTCGCCGGACTTCAGGAAGGCCGTGGAACCGTCGGGAAGCTGCTCGTCGACGAGTCCCTGTTCCGTGAGACGACCAACATGATGACCAACCTGCGCGAGATCACCGAGAAGATGAACCGCGGCAACGGGACGGTCGGGCAGCTCATCAACGACGACGCGTTCCTGAAGAACGTGAAGCTCACCCTGCAGAAGGTCGAGAAGGCGACGGAGACCCTCGAGGACGCCGGACCGCTCCAGGTGATCGGAACGGCGGCCGGCAGCATCTTCTGAGGTTCGACGGAGCCCAAGGCTTCGTCCCGGTTCGGTCGCGGTGGGTCACGCTCCGTATTCCGAAAAGCCATGAACCTGTACCGACTCAAGGGAAAGATCCACGGGGCCTCCTACGGACTGGGCTCCGGGCGGAACACCATCGGCCGATCCTCGGAGAACCTGGTACGGATCCCGGACCCTTCGGTTTCCGGCGTCCACTGCGAGATCGAGATCGGGGAAACGGGAGTCGTCGTGCGCGACCTCCAGTCCACCAACGGCACGTTCATCGACGGCCAACCGGTAGCCGAGTCTGCGATCCGGCCCGGACAGGTGCTCCAGCTGGGCACCGTGGCGTTGGTGCTGGAGGAGGAGTCGGTCACCATCGCGGTTCCGACACTGCCTTCCACGGCGGTGGAGGAGAACGGACCGAAGACCCTGGCCGACGGCACGTTGGCCTGCTCGCGGTTTCCGGAACTCCAGGCCGCGTTCCGTTGCACGAAGTGCCAGCGGCCCTTCCATGGAAGCGCCCTCAGGCAGGTCCGCCTCAGCTCGGGCCGGCTTCCCCTGCTCTTCTGTCCGGACTGCGACGGCAAATGCGAGGTCATCCCCGGATTCAGCCGTTCCGGGGACTCCGGAAGCGTGCTGCTGAATCCGAGGAAGCTCCTGTCGCGGATCACCCAGACGATCCGTCTGGGTTGGCGCAAGCCCGAGTGAACGGGCGCGGCCGGATCCGGATGGTTCAGTCGCGGATGCGGAGCCGGCTCATCTGGCCGGGCAGGATCCCGCCGCACACCGCCGCCACCACGACGGCGAGGGCCGCCTGGCCCCACTTGCCGTAGATGGCCCAGCCTCCGGCGAAGATCAGCGCCCAGATGCCGATGGAGGCGAGGATCGTGCAGACGATTCCCGGGACGATGTCCGATCGCTTGGACCACTCGAACTCGTGCATCTGGACCCGCTCGTGTTCGGCATCTTCCAGGACCCGCGCCCAGCCCTTCCCGCCCGGTTGGACCCGCTTGTAGAAGTCACGGAGCTTCTCCTCCTCGGTGGGCGTGGTCAGAACCGCGGTGAGGATCGAAGAGATGGTGGTCACCGCCACGCCGATCACCATGCGCCGGGCCTCGGACACCTCGCCGGCACTTCCCAACCGCCAGAAGGCCGCCATGCCGAACGAGACCAGCATGGCCACGATCTCGGCCTGCGCGTTGATCCGCCACCAGAACCAGCGGAGGATCAGGACGAGTCCGGTGCCGGCTCCCACTTCCATCATGAGGTTGAAGTTGGAGAGCGCGTCCTGCATCTGGAGCGCCAGCGCACAGGAAGCCAGCATCAGCAGCACCGTGGAGATCCGTCCCAGCCAGACCTGCTGTCCGTCGGTCGCCTTGGGATTGATGAACCGGGTGTAGATGTCGCTGACCACGATCGAGGAACCGTAGTTCACCTGGGTCGACATCGTGCTCATGTAGGCAGCGATCAGTGAGGCCACCATGATCCCCATCAGCCCGGGCGGCAGGAAGGTCATCATCGCCGGATAGGCGAGGTCGTCCTGGATGATCTTCGGATCGAGGTGCGGGAACTTCGAGCGGAGCGAGGCGAGGTCGGGGAAGACCATCAGTGAGGCCAGTGCGACGAGGATCCAGGGCCACGGACGGACCGCGTAGTGCATCACGTTGAAGAAGAGGCAGGCGCCGACCGCGTGCTTCTCGTTCTTCGCCGCCAGGAGCCGCTGCGCCACGTAGCCGCCGCCGCCAGGCTCGGCGCCGGGGTAGTAGATGCTCCACCAGGTCACCAGGAGCGGCACGAGGAAGACCGCCGTGACCAGGTCGGACGGAGCCGTCGCGAAGTCGGGGATGATGTCGAGCTTGGGACTGACGCGCGGGTCCGCCAGCAGGCGCTTGAGGCCGCCCACCTCCGGGAGACCGGTCACGAAGACCGCGGCCCAGATGGCGCCGACCATGGCGATCACGAACTGGACGAGATCCGTGAGCAACACGCTCGTGAGGCCGCCGGCCATGCTGTACGCGAGCGTCACCACCGAGGCGAGGGCAATGGTCTGAAGCGGATCCATTCCGAACATGACGCCCCCGATCTTGATGGCCGCCAGGGTCACGTTGGCCATCACCAGGATGTTGAAGAAGATGCCGAGGTAGACCGCCCGGAAGCCGCGGAGGAACGCAGCGGGCCTGCCGGAATAGCGGAGCTCGTAGAACTCGATGTCGGTGAGCATGCCGCTCCGTCGCCAGAGCTTGGCGAAGAGGAACACCGTGCTGGTGCCGGTCAGCAGCAGCGCCCACCAGACCCAGTTCCCGAAGACGCCGTTCCGACGGACGATCCCCGTGACCAGGTTCGGCGTGTCCGCGGCGAAGGTCGTGGCGACCATCGAGGTGCCCAGAAGCCACCAGGGCATGGTCCGGCCGCTGAGGAAGTAGCTCTCGTAGTTCTTCCCCGCGGATTTGCCGGCGATGAAGCCGATCAGGAGGTAGACCGCGAACGCAGTGAGGATGATGACCCAGTCGATGGGGCGCAGTTGCATGGGTTTCGCGCGAGAATGAGGCACATGCAGGCTCCTGCCAATCCCGCGTTGCTTCCCTCGCGGTAGCCGAACCAAAAATCCGATGGAGGCAACCCAAGTTCACCCAGACGAGGAGGGCGCAGATACCGCGTCCCACGAAACCCATCCAACCCGGGTTTCGCCGGCGAACGCGCCGTGGATCACCCGTCTTTTCGTCTGCTCCACGAAGTTCATGCGATGCAACGGGGATGCGTCTGGACGAGAACCGCCGATTTGTGTCGGTGGGCCGGACCGCGTGAAGCCGGAACCCCCGCTCTCTCGGCATGCGCGCGAAAGCCCGATCCGGATCCCACGCCCTTGCGGTTCACGATCGTGCAGATCGGAACCGATGGATCGTCCGAGGACGCCCGAATGAGTCGGGTTTGACCCCATGGCCCGCGACCCTGAGAAGCCCGAGGTTCGGGATCAACTTCGGCTCCGTTCCGATTCCCGGCGGAGCGGGAGAATCCCTCTCTTGGGCAATTCGGTATCGATACACGACGACATATGACCAAACTCGAGATCAAGGGCGACTGGAACATCATCCAAGGCAAGCTGAAGCAGAAGTGGGCCAAGCTGACGGATGACGACCTCCGGTTTGTCGAAGGCAAGCAGGAGGAACTGATCGGGCGAATCCAGAAGCGCACCGGCGAGGCGCGGGAAGCGGTGGAGAAGGCCATCCACGAGTCTTCGACTTCCTGCTGCAAATGCTGATCCCGCCCCGGGCTTGCCAACCGGCAGGTCCCGGGCCTTCCCCGAGTTCCGCCATGAAAGATCCGGTCTACAAGCTCATCGAACTCACCGGCACCTCCGACAAGTCCGTCGAGGAGGCCGTCGACAATGCGATCCGAAAAGCCGCCAAGACGGTCAACAACCTCCGCTGGTTCCAAGTGGTCGAGACCCGGGGCAGCATTGCGAAGGGTCGGGTCGAACACTGGCAGGTGACCATCAAGGTCGGATTCACCGTGGACGATTGAGGTCCGAGCCTGGGCCGTGGGCAGCGCTGGACGACCTTGGGAAATGGCTGCAGGCCCCAATTGTGTCCCACTTCTCAGGAGACCGGTTTGGGAGGCGCGGAAAGGAGTCGAGACGCCGCGGATGCCTCAATCGGTCTCAAACCGCGGTGGAAGGGACGTTGTGGCCTCGGCCGGAGTAGAACCGACCATCCATGCCACATTCCCGAGACCGGCGGACGGCGGGACTCCATGCCTGCGAATCCGCGTCTCCGTCGCCTTCGCACTTCTCGCGGAGGAACCGTCCACCAGCAATGCGGAGCGGTCGGCGAATTCCTTGCCTCCCGCCCTGTGTCCCGCCTTGGTCTTCCCGTCCGGACTCGGCTAGTTTCGTCCCGATGTCACCGAGGCGCATCCTCATCGCCGACCACGTCAGCAAGGTCCTTGGCGGGGCCGAGGTGAACGTGGTCGAGCTGCTGGGGCATCCCGAACTGGCCCGTCGATGGCAGGTGACGGTCGCCTGCGCACCGGGCAGCCCGCTGGATTCCGCGCTGGCCGCCATGGGCGTGGACCGCGTTCCCTACGGCTTCGCGCCGGCCCTGAACGAGCTTAGGGTGGTGGGACGTTCCTTCTCTCCCTGGGCCAAGGTGAAGGGCCTGCTGGAGCTCCAACGGGCCTCGGGAACGCTCCGCGAACTCATCTCCCGCCTGAAGCCGGAGGCCGTCCTAACGCCGACCAACAAGGACCACTTCGCCGCAGGCGCCGCGGCCGCCCGTTCAGGGATCCCCTCCGTCTGGTGGGTCAACGACCTGCTCACCCCGGAGTTCTTCGGATGGCCGGTCCGGCGGGCCTTCTCCCACAAGGCCCGCCGACTTGCCTCCCGCCTGGCTCCGGTGTCCCAGGCCGGAGCCGACGCCCTCGTCCAGTTGGGTGTCCCCCAGCAACGGATCCGGACGATCCTCAATGGCATCCCCCTCGACCGCTACGTCCGCGACGCTTCCCGGCCGCTCCGCACGCAACTCGACCTGGCGCCCGGGGAACCCCTCATCGGGGTCGTCGGAAGGATCACACCCTGGAAGGGCCAGGAACTCTTCCTTCGGATCGCCGAACAATGGATCGCCTCCGGACGCGCCGGACGTTTCGTCATCATCGGACGCGCCTTCAACGAAGACGCCCCCTTCGAACAGCAGTTGCGGAGCCGCATCGCCCAAGCCCCGCTCCACGGACGCGTCTCCATGGTCCCCTTCCAAAGCGACATCGCCGCCGCGCTTTCCAGCCTCGACGTCCTCCTCCACACCTCGCTGAAGCCGGAGCCCTTCGGAAGGGTGCTGATCGAGTCGATGGCGGTCGGGACTCCGGTGGTGGCCGCCGGTGCCGGCGGCGTCGCCGCGATCCTCACCTCGGACGTCGACGGCCTCGTCGTCCCACCCGGCGATGCCGCAGCCTACCTGAACTCGTTGCGGCGGCTGCTGGACGATGGCCCTGGCACCCGCCTTCTCACCGAGTCGGCACGGGAGACCGTCCGGAAACGCTTCAGCCTGGATCGCGTGTTCGGGGACTTCGAACGGCTGTTCGAGGAACTCGCCCAGACGGAAGGAATCCGCCGATGAACGGTTCCCTCAACGGACGACCATCCCCAACGCCCGGCCGCATCCGGACCGGAAGCCTGCTTGCCGGATTCCTGCTGCTCTTCGGCCTCCTGATGCTCAAGGCGCGGGCGGAGATCCAACTGGATGTCTTCGCCGGCTACGAAGGCGCCGCCCGAATGGGACACTGGTTCCCGGTGGCCGTGGAGGTCTTCAACGACGGAGGGGCGTTCGATGCGACGATCGAACTCGGGTTCGGCGGCGCCACCTCGGACCGTCAGGTACTCCGGGAATCGCTTCCTACCGGCACCCGGAAACGCTTCCTGCTCTCCGCCTACGCGTCTTCCGCGAACGCCTCAGGCGTCCACGTCCGCGTCGCCGACTCCCTCGGCAAGACCCTGGCGGAACGAACCCAGAACCTGGCCTTCGTCCCCGCGGAAGGGGCGGTGCTTGGCGCCATCCCGGCCACGTCCAGCGGACTCCCATCCATGCCCGGAGCTTCGTCGGAAGCTTGGGACGGCAGCATCCGGATCGCCCGGATGGATCCCGCCTACTTCCCGGAAAACCCGCTCGCGCTGGAAGGTCTCGGCGGACTCTACCTGCACTCCGACCGGCTGGCCTCGTTCCGACCGGCCCAGGTCGACGCGCTCCTCGCCTGGGTCCACAACGGCGGCCACCTGGTCCTCGCCCTCGAGCAGGTCACCGGCGCGGACTCGGCACCTGCGCTGAAATCCCTCCTGCCCATCCAGCCGCGGAACAGCGGTGCCATCGTCGTCGGGCCAGCCCTTCTCGAATGGATCCGGTCGGCCCCGGCACGTCCCTCCCACGGATTCGAGTCGCCCTCGCCTCGCCTGCGGTCTCGGAAGGGCAAGGATGAGGACCAACCTCCAAGATCGGGGCGGCTCTTCCAGACGGCCCCGGGCGACGGCCTCGACCGGGGTTTGGAAAGTTCGACGGTCCTCGGACCGCTGGCACCGAACGCCCGTCCGATGATTTCGGCCGGCGGAACGACCATCGCCTCGACCCGGGCGGTGGGTTGGGGTCGCGTCACCCTTCTCGGCTGGAATCCGGAACGGGAACCGCTCCGTGGTGCGGCGGCCGGCGGACACTTCTGGGCCGCCCTCTTCGGGGTGCCTCCGCAACTGCTCACCTCCGAGGCCTCGCTGACGTGGGCGGAACCGATGTTCGACGACGTGATGTCGGCCCTCGTCGAGACCGAACAGGTGCGCAAGCTTCCGATCGTCTCACTCCTGGCGCTGCTCGTGGTGTACCTGGTAGTGATCGGCCCCTTCGACCGCTGGCTGGTCCGCCGCCTCCGGAAGCCGATGCTGACCTGGGTCACCTTCCCGGCCTATGTCGTCGCTTTCTCCCTGATGCTCTACGCCATCGGCTTCCACCTGCGGGCCGGGAAGACGGAGTGGAACGAGATCCACCTCGCCGACCTGCACCCTCTCGGGACCAACGGCGCGGTCGTGGGCGTCCGCGGCAGGACCTACGGTTCGGTCTATTCCCCTTCAAACGAGCGCTACGCGTTGTCGTTGGACCGGGATTCTGCCGGGTTCCGCCGACCCTTCGGCGAGATGGACCTCGTCGGCGGCAATTCCGGGCTCCTGAGCCGCGGCAAGGCTGAGGGGATGGATGCAGAACTCTTCGTGCCGATCTGGACCAGCCGCACCGCCGCAGCCGAGTGGGCCGGCACGGCGACCGCCCCATTCGAGGCGGCCCTTTCCGCCGATGGCGCCAACGTTTCCTTCCGCAACACAGGTCCCGACCGCATCACCGCCATCTGGGTTGTCGAATCCGGGTTGGTGCACGGCCCGATCCGGGACCTTCCGCCGGGTGGAACCGCGGCGCTGAACCGCAGATCCGGCGGCGGCGTCTCCCGGATGGGTTTCCTGGAAGAACACCTTCCCCGGTTCCGTTCCGTACTGAACCACCGTCGGTCCATGTTCGGCCGCAGCGACGATCCGCCGCGCCTCACCGACCGGGGCGCAACGGTGGTCGCGGCCTCCATCCTGGGTACGGACGTGCCCCCTCCTGAGGAAGCGGGCGAGCGGGAAGAGGATCGGGGATACCGAAGCCGCGGCGCCACCGGCCAGGACATGTCCTCGCTGCTGCGGGACGAGGGCCTGCTCGTCTTCGCGTTGGTCGAGGACCATCGGCCTTCCGGTCCACTGAACCGCTTCGAGGTTTCCCGCCACCGGACGACCACCGTCTTCCGGATGCTGCTCCGTCCCCAGAATCCCAGCCGCCCATGAATCCCGGTGCCGCCGCCGCCAATCCACCCCCGGTTCCCCCGGGGCCCGCCGTCCAGACCTTCGGGCTCACCCGCGCCTACGGCACGATGACGGCGCTCGACCGGCTCGACCTGACCGTACAGCGCGGGGACCTCTTCGGCTTCATCGGCTCCAACGGCGCCGGGAAGACGACGACGCTCCGGATCCTCGCCACGTTCCTCACCCCCAGCGCAGGCACAGCGCGGATCTTCGACAAGGACGTCGTCACCGAAGCCGACCAGGTGCGCCACCTCATCGGCTACATGCCGGACTTCTTCGGCGTGTACAAGGACATGGAGGTCACCGAGTACCTCGACTTCTTCGGGGCGTGCTACCGCATTCCCGCGGAACGCCGGGAACGGACCGTCGCCGACGTCCTCGAGCTGGTGGGTCTGACCGGCAAACGGGGTTCCGTCATCGGCGCCCTGAGCCGCGGCATGCAACAGCGCTTGGGCCTCGCTCGGGTGTTGATCCACGATCCCCAGCTGCTGCTGCTCGACGAGCCGGCCTCGGGCCTCGATCCGCGGGCCCGCATCGAGATGATGGCGATCCTGCAGGAGCTCCGGCGGATGGGTAAGACCATCATCATCAGCTCCCACATCCTCAGCGAGCTGCAGGCGCTGTGCAACCGGTGCGCGATCATCGAGCGGGGCCGCCTGATCTATTCCGGTCCCGTGCAGGGGGCCGGCGGCCCGGCCTCCGCAGGGCCTGTGTACCTGGTCCGGTCGCATTCGGAGCCGGAGACGGTCGCACGCTGTCTCCAGGGTGCGGAGGGCATCCTCGAGGCCACGCCGCTCGAACGGCAGGTCCGCGTCGTCCTCGCCAGCCCCGACGCCGATCCCTCCGTGATCGCCCGCACGCTGGTCAACGCGGGACTGGGGGTCCTGGAATTGAAGCCGGAGGAGGTCGGACTCGAGGAGGTGTTCCTCCGAGTCACCCGGGGCGAGACCCAGTAGGTCGAGGACAGACCATGGGATTCACGGCCTCCCCCGCCTTCCGCCGCGAGCTGCTGGAGATGGCGCGGAGATCGACCACCCATGTCGTCCGGTCCCTTGCCGTCGCGGTGATGGCGGTGGTCGTCTGGAATGCCGTCGAGCCGCTCCGTCTCGGGGCCGCGACCTCGGGCCGCCCCCTCTTCATCGGCCTGAACCGCCTCGTGTTCGCCTTCCTCTGGATCGTGGGTCCGCTCCTGACGGCGGACTGCATCAGCCGTGAGAAGCGCGAGGGGACCATCGGCCTGCTCTTCCTCACCCCGCTACGGCCCATCGAGGTGGTCCTGTCCAAGGTCGCCGCTCACTGCCTCCAAGGCGCCTCCGTCCTCCTCGCGATCGTGCCGATCCTGGTGGTCCCCATGCTCCTCGGCGGCATCACCTTCCCCGACGTCGTCCGGATGGCGCTCTTCCAGTCGGCGGCCCTCGCCTTGGCGCTGACGTCGGGCCTGCTGGCCTCGTCCCTGTGTCGCGATGGACTGCTGGCCCGCCTGGCCGCGGTCGGGTTCTCCACCGCCGCGGCGGCCGGTGTGGTGCTCCTCCATGTGACGACCGCGACCCTGGGACAACACCTCGCGACGCCTTCGAACCTGCTGGTCCGCTCGTTCGAGGACTCGTGGTTCCTGCGGTGGCGGATGCTCTGGTGGACCTCCGGGCTGCAATACGGCTCCGTGAACTTCCTCTCGGCGCCCCAGATCAACACCGGCACGGGTTGGATCGACGTCGCCGCGGCGGCTGGCGTCCTGGCCCTCTCACTGGTGGCCGTCCTCGCCGCGGTCCATCTCGCGGGCCGCGCACTCGTCCGGACCTGGCGTCCCGCGGAGCAACCGTCCCGCGGTTCCACCCCGTCGGACTGCATCGGGAATCCGTCGCACCGGATCGTCTGGGATCCAGCAGCCTGGCTGGTGCGTCGTGTGGACGGCCCCCTCCATGATCCCCGGCTTTGGCTGCTGCTGGGTTTCGCCGTCGGGATCCTGCTCGCCGGGACCTTCAGCCGTCGGCCGGGCGAACAGCGCGATCTCCTGCTGGCGGCCCTTTGCTCCGGGAGCGCGCTCCATTCATGGAGGCGGATCTTCCAGACCGAGGCCGACGAACTGCTCCGTACAACCCCATTGCCTCCAGAAGGCCTGCTCCGTGCGTGGCAGTTGCGCGTCCGCATCGCCGGGGTTTTCGGCGCCGTCGGTGCCGCCGCGGGCAGCCAACTCATGGGATGGCTGCGGAACGGGCGCCTCCCGGTTCCGGCCGAAGCGCTTCCCTGGCTGGCGGGGCTCCAGCTCTGGATGCTGGCGATTCCCCCGATGACCGTCCTGATCCATCGCGCCGGGCTTCCCGTGGCGGTGTCCATCGGGGGGCCGCTGCTTTTCCGCGAGCTGTGGGAATGGGGCTGGCGCGGGTTCGATCCCGAGGGGGCTTCGGGCACTTGGCTTGCCCGGATCGTCCTCGGGATGCTGCTGATCCTGCTCTTGGAAAGGACGGTCCGGAAATCCGGCCGAGGCTGATCCGGCCGCGATTGCGCTTCACCTCGGCGTCGCGTTTCCGCATTTTCCCGGCGCCGTGATCAGCACCACCTCCGAGTTGAGGGATTTCGCCGCACGCATTCGGCAGTCCGAATGGGTCGCACTCGACACCGAAGCGGACTCCCTCCATGCCTACCCGGAGAAGCTGTGCCTGCTCCAGGTCGCCATCCCGGGCGAAGCCGTCCTCGTGGATCCCCTCGCCGACCTCCACCTGGAACCGATCTGGGAGGCGATGGACGACCACGAGATCATCTTCCACGCGGCCGACTACGACCTCCGGCTGCTGTTCCAGGGCCACCATTTCAGGCCCTCGCGGATCTTCGACACGATGTGGGCGGCGCGGCTCCTCGGCGAGACGCGGTTCGGGCTCAACGACGTCCTGACCAAGGAACTCGGCATCACCCTCGAGAAGGGAGCCCAGAAGGCCAACTGGGGCCGGCGGCCGCTCACCGACAAGATGATCCAGTACGCCCTCAACGACGTGCTGCACCTGCGTCCGCTGGAACGCCGGCTGCGTTCGCGGCTCGAGGAACTGGGTCGCCTCGACTGGCACCGGCAGTCGTGCGGGCGCCTGGTCGAGGACTGCTGTCAGCCCGAGAAGATCGACGAGAACTCCGTCTGGCGTTCCAAGGGCCACGACAAGCTCGATCCGCTGGGACTCGCCGTGCTGCGCGAAGTCTGGCACTGGCGGGAGAAGGACGCCTTCCGGACCGGACGCCCGCCCTTCTTCATCCTCAAGCACGAGACGATGGCGGAGATCGCCGCGGAGGCCGCCTCGAAGAATTCCACACGCAGCCTGACGCTTCCGCATTTCCTGACCTCGAAGCGCCGCGCCGACCTGGTTGCGGCCGTCCGTCGGGGGCTGGAGGTTCCGGAGGACCAGCGTCCGCGGCCGATCCGGGTCCATTCGCGCCGGATGACCCGTGAAGAACTCGACGAGGCCGACCGCATCGGGAAGCGTCGGGACCAGAAGGCCAAGGAGCTGGGAATCGATCCGACGCTGATCGCGTCGAAGGCGACCCTCTTCGCCCTGGGACGCAACGAGCCCGGGGCTTGGGACGACCTGCTCGACTGGCAGTACGACCTGCTTTCGGACCGCTCCGCCTGATCCGCGCCGAATCCGGTCGGCAACCGGATTCCCATCTCAGAGCATTCCAGCCCGGGCCGACTCGGCGGTGGCCACGGACTCCAGCTTCTTGAAGTTCCCGGCCTCGCAGCACGAAACGAAGGTCTCGGTGGAGCGCTTCAGTTCCTCCCAGCGGGCGCGGATCTTCCGGGCTTCCCCTTCGTCGATGTGGTTGTCCGCCGCGGCGCTGGCGATCACCGCCAGCAGATCCGCGAACTCCTGCACCACGCCGTTGGTGGCCGGGATCAGGTAGTCCGGGTGGGAATGATGGGTCTTCGGATTGCGGATGAAGAAGCCCCCGGTCCTTTGGCAGAGCCAGTGGATCAACCGCAGGTCCCGGGTGCTCTGCGTGAGCTGGTCCATGCGGTCCAGGGGATTGTAGGAAGCCGTCATGGCCTCCGGATCCGGCTTCTCCGCCCACTTGTAGATCAACGAGAGCGAGAGGTTCATGTCGGAAGCGATCTGCTTGGCGCTGGTGGACTTCAACACCTCCCGCATCACCTCGTGGGATTCCATGAGCCGTTTGTTATCAGGCCCACGGACGATTGGGAAGTGGGACGCGGAGATTCCGCGTGATCCGACGTCGGTGGCCGTGCTTCCGTCCTCCCGTGACTCCGAGCGTCATCCTCGCCTGTGTCGCGGCGTACTTCGCCGTGCTCATCGGTGTCGCTTGGTGGACCGGACGGGCGGCCGGGAACGAAGGCTATTTCCGGGGCAACCGCCGCTCCCCTTGGGTGGTGGTGGCGCTTGGACTGATTGGCGACTCCCTCTCCGGGGTCAGCTACATCTCCGTCCCAGGCAAGGTGGCCCGGGACCACTTCGAGTACCTTGCCGTCGTCTTCGGCTATGCACTGGGTTACCTGGTGATCTGCGGCATCCTCCTGCCGCACTACTACCGGCTGGGCCTCACCTCGATCTACGGCTTCCTTGGACAACGCTTCGGCCCGGCGGCCCAGAAGACAGGCTCGGGATTCTTCCTCCTCTCCCGGGTCTTCGGATCGTCCGCCCGACTCCTGCTTTCGATCACCGTCTTCCAGACATTCGTCTTCGACGCGTGGGGCGTGCCCTTTTGGACCACGGCCGCGGTCATCATCGGGTTGATCCTGATCTACACCCTCCAGGGCGGCATCAAGACCCTGGTCTGGACCGACACCATCCAGAGCGGATTCCTGGTGCTGGGAGTGGTGGTCTGCGCCGGCTCTTTGTTGCGACAGCTCGACATTGGACCGGTGGACCTGCTCCGGATGCTCCGTTCGGCCCCGGAAACCGCGATCTACAATGGGGACTGGCGCAGCGCCGGGTTCTTCTGGAAGCAGCTGGTCTCAGGGGCGGCGATCGCCGTGGTGATGACCGGACTCGACCAGAACAACATGCAGAAGACGCTGTCCTGCAAGACCCTGTCGGACGCCCGGAAGAACTTCGCCCTGTTCACGCCGATCATGGTCCTGGTGAACCTGGCGATCCTGGTGCTGGGCGCCCTGCTCTTCCGGTTCGCGGCCGAACGCGGGATCGGCATTCCGGCGCGGACGGACGAGCTGTTTCCGCGGATCGCCCTGCAACACCTAGGAACGTCCACCGCGGTCGTGTTCCTCCTGGGATTGACCGCCGCGACCTTCAATAGCGCCGACTCGGTTCTGACCACGCTGACCACCAGCTTCTGCGTGGACTTCCTCGGCTTCGAGCAGCGCAAGGACCTGGGCGAGGAAGCGCGGGTCGGACTGCGGCGGCGGGTCCATGTCGCCTTCGCCGGCGTGCTGCTGGCGACGATCCTGATCTTCCGGAGCCTAGCGGAAGGCCTGCCGCTCATCGACGTGGTGCTCAAGGTCGCCGGCTACACCTACGGCCCCCTGCTGGGCCTGTTCTTCGTCGGACTGGCCACCCGGATCCGTGTCTCGGGTGCCGCGATTCCCGTCGTGGCCCTGGTTTCGATGCTTTTGGCCGGAATCTTGGACCTGGCTTCCACTCGGTGGTGGAATGGGTTCCGCTTCGGGACCGAGCTGATCCTCGTCAATGCCTTGATGACAGGTCTTGGGCTGGTACTCTGTGGGCGGTTTCAATCAAGAGCGGTGCCCCGGGATTGCTAGCTACTTCATGCGGCTCAAATCTTTGTCGACCTTAACCTTATATTCCCTCCAAGTTACTTCTCTGGAAAACCCAAACTTCAATCATCACAGTGAAATACTGGATCTTCTGGACCCGAATATTTGCAAAAGCAGCAGCAATCGGATTAGCCACATCCGCACCAATGCTTGGGGCAACTGTCGGACTAACAAACGCAACCGCAACGTTTTCCCAGCCTCCAATTGGAGGCTTTCCGCTATACCATCCTAGTTACGCAATCGACACGAATCTAGTCAATGATGTTGGCTGGGGAATATTCCCGCAAACGGGCACCCAGAATGCTGCCGTTTTCGAAACTGTTGAAGATGTCGGATTCGTTGACGGATCCGTGATTCGAGTTGCCCTTCATCAGCTTCATCTCAATCCGCGTCATACACTTGGTCGATTTCGCATTTCGGTTACTCAAAGTCCCCGCAATCAATTTGCCGATGGACTCCCCACCGGAGGATCCGTCAACGCCAACTGGACCGCACTGACTCCGACGCGGGCTACTTCGACGAATGGAACAACCCTGAGCATACTTTCGGATAGCAGCGTACTCGCTTCCGGCCCCTCCCCCGCTCAGGATATCTATTTTCTAGAGTTTGAGACGTCACTAACCCTGATCACCGGGTTTAGAATCGAAGTGATTCCCGACAATTCGCTTCCTGGCAATGGTCCAGGGCGAGCCATCAATGGCAACTTTCTGTTGACCGAGATTTCGGCAGAGATTCTTCCGAGGTACCCAACCCTCGATATCCAAGTCTCGGAGGTTCAGATAAAGTGGGATTCTTCACTGAACCGTGTTTATCAGATTCAGTATTCCGAACCCGGCACGCTGGATCAATGGACCAATGCTGCGCCGGTCATCCCTGGAACGGGAGGAATTTTGACCTACTCTGATCGAACCTCCGCGGCAAGCCAGCGACAGTATCAAGTCATTTCCAGAAAACCTTGAATCCCAGATAGAATGTCGAATTCAACCCTTCCTACAGTCCGCAATTTCTACAAGGACAAGAAAGTCGCAATCACTGGACATACGGGGTTCAAAGGCTCGTGGCTTTCGCTGTGGCTTGCAAAGTTGGGAGCCAAGTGCCATGGCTTTAGCCTACCAACCCCCACCAATCCGAGTTTGTTTCAGATTGTCGAAACCGCTGCTTTGCAAAGCAGCACGATCGGTGACATTCGTGACAGAGATTCCCTCAGAGAGTTTCTTTCAGTCACACGACCCGAAATTGTCTTCCACCTAGCAGCACAGGCTTTGGTTCGTCAGTCCTACAGCGAACCTATTGAAACGATAACCACCAACTTTCTTGGCACCGCGTACCTTTTGGAGGAGATTCGCAATCTGCGCATCAATTGTACCGTGGTTATTGTGACTACTGATAAGTGTTACGAGAATCGAGGTTGGGATTTCGGCTATCGCGAAAACGATCCCATGGGCGGAGCAGACGTTTACTCCGCAAGTAAGGCGGCGTGCGAATTGATCGTTTCCTCATGGTGGAAATCCTTCTACTATCCAGATGCCGAATTGGGGTCCATTTCAACCGCTCGGGCCGGGAATGTCATTGGTGGCGGTGACTATGCCAAGGACCGCATTATCCCAGACCTGGTTCGAGCCAAAATGTCTCAGTCCCTTTTGGAAATCAGAAACCCCGCAGCGACCCGTCCGTGGCAGCACGTTCTGGATTGCCTCGGCGGATACCTCGCACTTGGAGTCTATACCGCCAATCAACCAAAGCATCCTTCGTTGATCTCATTCAACTTCGGCCCGGGACCTGGAGGAAATCTGCCTGTATCGGAACTTGTGCAGGAGTTCAGGAAACATTGGGATTGCCCCTATGAGTTTCGGACCCAGAAAACCAACGCAAAAGAAGCGGAACGTCTGAACCTTTCGATTGAAAAGGCATTTGAGATACTTCGCTGGAAACCAGTTTGGACGTTGGAGGCTGCAGTGGAAAACACAGCAAACTGGTACCGCGCCCGGCATGAAATTGCCGACTCGAAAATGGTCGATTTCTCAATGGATCAGATTCACCGTTTTGAGAGTGCTGCGTTGGAGTCTCGCGCGGCGTGGCTCTGAAGATTGCCTATGCTTGATTTCACGTGCAGGTCCTGCGGTTCGGTCTCGGGTCGGCTCATCCTCGACCTCGGCAACCAACCGCTCGCCAACAACCTCCTCTCCCCGGTCGACCTGGGAGGCGAAGAGCCCCGGTTTCCACTTCGGCTCGTCTGGTGTGACCGGTGCCACCTGCTTCAGATCACCGACATCGTGCCGCCCGTCCGGCTCTTCTCGGAGTACCTCTACTTCTCGTCCTTCTCCGACGCCTTGTTGAAGCACTCCAAGGAGGCCGTCGAACGGCACCTCGCCGACTTCGAACTCGGCCCGTCCAGCCTCGTGGTCGAGATCGCCAGCAACGACGGCTACCTGCTCCGCAACTTCGTCGCAGCCGGTGTCCCCTGCCTCGGCATCGAACCCGCCGGGAACATCGCCAAGGTCGCCGTCGAAAAGGGCATCCCCACCCTCAACCGATTCTTCGGCGTCGAACTCGCCAACGAACTGGCCGCCGAAGGCCGTCAGGCCGACCTCATCCTCGGCAACAACGTCTTCGCCCATGTACCGGACACCAACGGCTTCGTCGCCGGCCTCGCCGCACTGCTGAAGCCCGGGGGGCGGATCGCCCTCGAATTCCCCTACGGCTGCGACCTGGTGGAGCACACGGAGTTCGACACGATCTACCACGAGCACGTCTTCTATTTCACCGTCACCGCCCTCAAGCCCCTCTTCGAGCGGCACGGGCTCGAACTGTTCCACGTCGAGCGGTATCCGATCCATGGCGGCTCGTTGCGCCTCTTCGCCGGCCATCGCGGCGCGCACCCGATCCGCGAGAGCATCGTGGACCTCCTCGCCGAGGAGACCTCGAAGGGTGTCCACACCGCGGCCTACTACGAGGCCTTCGGCGACCACGTGCGCCGGTTGAAGGAGGAGACCTTGGCCTTGCTCCGGGATCTGCGCTCCCGCAAGGAACGGATCTGCGCGTACGGGGCCTCGGCCAAGGGCAGCACGCTGCTGAACTTCTACGGGATCGGTCGGGACGGATTCGACTGCATCGACTTCGTCGTCGACCGGAGCACCGCCAAGCAGGGCAAGCTGACCCCGGGAAGCCATCTGCCAATCCTGCCCGTCGAGGAACTGCACACGCGTTTCGCCAAGCACGCCCTGCTGCTCACCTGGAACTTCGCCGACGAGATCCTTCGCCAGCAGCAGGCCTGGAGGGATTCCGGCGGACGCTTCATCGTGCCGATCCCCGAGGTCCGCGTCGTCTAGCCCGCACTCAGGCGACATGCTCTTCGAGTCCACATCGTTGGAAGGCGTCTGGCTGATCCGTCCGGAACGCCGCCATGATGAACGGGGCTGGTTCACACGCTCCTGGTGCGAAATGGAGTTCGCCGCCCACGGGCTGAACACCCGTTGGCCGCAGGGCAACGTCACCCGGACCCTCCGTCGCGGCATGATCCGCGGACTGCATTGGCAGGATGCCCAGGCGCCGGAGATCAAGCTCGTGCGCTGTTCCGCCGGCGCGATTCAGGATGTGGTCGTCGACGTGAGACACGATTCACCCACCCGCGGCCGTTGGCTTTCCTTCGAGCTGAGCGCCGAGAATGGACACCAACTCTACGTTGGGGCGGGCTTCGCCCATGGATTCCAGTGCCTCGGTGACGGCAGCGAGGTCTCCTACTTGATGGGCGGACTCTACGTCTCCGAACTCGCCCGGGGTTTCCGTTGGGACGACCCGGAGGTTGCGATCGGCTGGAACAATCCGGCCGCCGCATTCCTGTCGGAACGGGACCGGAACTTGCCTCTGTTGCGCGACGTTGTCTGACTACGCCCGCCGATGGCCGCCACGAATCCCTACCGCAACTACCTCACCATCGCCGCTGCGGTCGCCAGCCAGATGGGTCCCGCCGAGGTGGCGCTGATCCCGCTCCGCATGGCGGTCAGCCCGCTGCTGATCCCATTCCTGCCCCGCCGCACCTTCCCCTTCCGCGGCCGGCAACTGGAGCAGTTCTACCACCGCTACAACACCACCTGGGCCAACGAACGGGTGGTCGAGGTGCCCGTGGGACGGACCTTGGTCGACGAGGCCGGCGGACCGGACGTGATCGAGATCGGCAATGTCCTCGGGCATTACGGTCCGATCTCCCATCAGGTGGTGGACAAGTTCGAGAAGGCCGACGGGGTGCTCAACGAAGACGCCGCGACGTGGCAGCCTCCGCGGCTCTGCGACCTGGTCCTGTCGATCTCGACCTTTGAACACATCGGCTACGACGACGACGACAAGGATCCGTCGGGCGGGAAGATCCTCCAGGCGGTGGCCAATTGCCGGCGTTGGCTCAAGCCGCGGGGACGGTTGGTCCTGACCGCCGCTCCCGGCTACAACCCGGCGTTCGATGCCCTGATCCGCGACAACCGCATCGGCGCCGATCGTCTCGAGTTCTTCCATCGGGTCTCCCGACTGCGGTGGAGACCCTGCGATGCCACCACGGCACTTGCGGCCCGCTACCATTCGCCCTACCCGTTCGGCAACGCCGTGATCCTTGCCGAATTCGGCCCTGCCGTCTGAAGTCGGATCCCAGGGCGCCACCGTCGAAACCCGCTCCCACCACCATGGCCAACATCCTGATCCGCCCCCCCTGGCACCTGCCCGACAGCCAGATCACCCCGGAATCCGCGTACCTGCGGCGGAGGGAGTTCCTCCGGTCGATGGGCTTCATCGGCGGCGGCCTCCTGACGGGCCTCGCTGCGGAGGCGGCGGACGCACCGAAGACGGCCGTGCCGCGGAACCCGGAGTTCGATCCGAAGGAACCGCTGTCCCTGGAGGAGGCGGCGACCAGCTACAACAACTTCTACGAATTCAGCACGTCCAAGACGCGGGTGAAGGAACTCGTGGGCAAATTCAAGACCGATCCCTGGACGGTGGAGGTGGCCGGGTTGTGCGAGAAGCCGTTCAAGTTGGACCTCACGGCGCTGACGCGGGATTTCAGCCCGGAGGAGCGCGTGTATCGGTTCCGCTGCGTGGAGGCCTGGGCGATGGTGGTGCCGTGGACCGGCTTTCCCCTTGCGAAGGTCATCGAGAAGGCCCAACCCAAGTCCGAGGCCCGCTTCGTCTCGTTCACCACGGCCCTGCGGCCGGACGAGATGCCTGGGATCGCGCGGCTTGCCGACTACCCGTGGCCCTACACCGAAGGCCTCACGCTGGAGGAGGCCCGGCATCCGCTCACCTTGCTAGCCACGGGCATCTACGGCCGCCCCATGCCGAAGCAGAACGGCGCACCCGTCCGTTTGGTCGTACCGTGGAAGTACGGCTACAAGAGCATCAAGAGCATCGTCCGCATCGAATTCACCGCCAAGCAGCCGGCAACCCTCTGGGAGACGCTGAACCCGAAGGAATATCCCTTCGAATCGAACGTGGACCCGAAGGTGCCGCATCCCCGCTGGAGCCAGTCCACGGAACGCATGGTGGACACCGGCGACCGCGTCCCGACCCGCTACCTGAACGGATACGCCGACCTCGTCGGGAAACTGTATCCGAACCGCAAGACCTGATCCCCGCCGTCCCAGCCTTCCATGTCGACCGTCCTTCCCGTCGAGACCACCGACCCGGTCAACGCCCGGATCCTCGCCGTCAGCGAGGATCGCCTCCAGGGCTACCACCGCGATCCGATGTCCGAGATCGCCCGGCTGAGCGGGTTGCCGGTGGAGACGGTCATCGAACGCATCCGGGCCCTCCTCGAAGCCGGGACGATCCGCCGCGTGAGGCAGACGCTGCTCGCGACCAGCCTGGCCGAGGGGGCGCTCTGCGCCTGGGAAGTCCCCGTGGAGTCGACAGACACGGCCTTCGACTTCCTGTTCCAGCAGGATCCCTTCAGTGGACACGTGGTCGTCCGGTCGACGGATGCCGCGACACCGGGTTCGAACTACCGCCTCTGGACGACCCTGAAGGTTCCGCAGGGATTCTCGCTGGAGAAGCACGCCCGGCATCTGGCGAACCGGATCGGTGCCCGCCACTACCGGCTCATGCAGGCGAAGAACCTCTTCGCGCTCGGGGTGGGACATGTCCGCCGGCGCGGGATGGAGCCCGGGGCACGGGCGGACGAGCCGGCGGAAGCCGTGGACGTTCAGGTGGCCCAACTCAGCGACCTGGAATGGCGGGTCCTGGCGGCGTTGAAGCGGGAGTTCGCGCCGGAGGAACTCCGGGTGGATCTCTGGAAAGCACGGGCCCGGGAGGCGGACCTGCCGACGTCGGTCTTCCACGAGGTGGCCGAGGACCTCAACCGTCGCAAGATCATCGGCCGCTTCAGCACCTTCCTCGAGCACGTGAAGACGTTGGCCTCGGGCGAACGGGTCACGAAGTTCAACGCCCTTTTTCACTGGGCGGTTCCGCCCGGAAGGGAACTCGAGGCCGGCCGTGAGGTCGGTCGCCACTACATCATGACCCACGCCTACTGGCGGGAAGGCGGCCCGGAGTTCCGCAACGTGAATATCATGGGAGTGGCCCATGGATCCGACAAGGCGACCGTCCTCGCCCATAAGGCCGCGATCGACCGGCACCTGGAAGAGGCGGGGATCCCGATCGGATACACCAACGTCTTCTGGGGCGGCCGCAGCGAGATCAAGCCCAGCGAGATCTCCCCGCTCGCCTATTTGGAATGGTGTCGGTCCACGGGGATCGATCCAGAGGCCATGAGGGATTAGCCCTCCGGACGGTCGGACGGCCTTGAGCCCGGGACAGCGCCTCCGATAGCCTCCACGCATGTCCGCCGACGAAGCAGCGCTGACCCCGATGATGGCGCAGTACCGCCGCATCAAGGGCGAACTGCCGAAGGATGCGCTGCTCCTCTTCCGACTCGGCGACTTCTACGAGCTGTTCTTCGAGGACGCCGTCACCTGTTCCCAGATCCTCGGACTGACCCTGACCAAGAGGAATGGCATCCCGATGTGCGGGATGCCCTACCACGCCGCGAACGGCTACATCGGCCGCATCCTGAAGGCGGGTCGGAAGGTCGCGGTCTGCGACCAGACCGAGGAGGCGAAGCCCGGCAAGCTCGTCCAGCGGGAGGTGACCTCGATCCTCTCGCCAGGAACCCACTTCGACGACCGGCTGCTGAAGGCGGAGCACAACAACTTCCTCGCCGCCCTGTACCAACATGGAGGGGCCTTCGCGCTGGCCTGCGTGGACCTGACGACGGGCGACTTCCGCGTCACCGAGCAGTCCGATTCCAAACCCGTGCTCGCCGAATTGGACCGCCTCCGGCCGGCCGAGCTGATCCACCCGGCCGAGTCGAAGACGCTCGCCGCCTTCGCCGCCCAGGCCAACACCATCACCGTAGGACACGACGACTGGACGTTCCTGCCCGAGACCGCGGTCTTCACGCTCAAGGAGCATTTCAAGGTGGCCTCGCTCGATGGATTCGGGCTTCGCAACCGGCCGGCGGCGGTCGGCGCGGCCGGTGCGGTCCTGCACTACCTTTCGACCCACCTGCGGCGGGATGTCTCCCATCTCACCCGGCTCACGACCTACGAGGCGACCGACTTCCTGGTGCTGGACGCCACCTCGCTCCGCAACCTGGAGATCCTGGAACCGCTGCACGCGGACTCCCCGAGGAACACGACCCTCTTCTCCGCATTGAACCGCACGGTCACCCCGATGGGAGCCCGCCGGCTGCGCGATTGGCTGACCCAGCCGCTGGCCACGCTCGGCCCCATCCACCGCCGCCAAGAAGCGATCCGCGCCTGGCTGGGCAACACCGATGTGCTGGCCGGGTTCCGAAGCCGGCTGACGGAAGTGCGAGATCTTGAACGGACCGTCAGCCGTCTCAGCCTCGGAAGCGGCAACGCCCGCGACCTGCTCGGGCTGAGGATCGCCTTGGAGCAGATTCCCGCGATCCGGGCCTCGGCCTCCGGGCTCCTTCCCCGCGAGGAGCCGGCGCCGCCGTTGCTGGAGGAAGACGGAATCCCTCCAGGCCCGGAAAATCCCCCGCCGCTGCTCGCCGACCTTCTTTCCCAGGTCCTTGAGATGCCCGACCTGGTCGAGTTGCTGACCCGCGCCCTGGCCGACGAGCCACCGTTGGCGGTCCGGGAGGGCGGCATGATACGGGACGGCTTCAGCGCGGAGCTGGACGAGCTCCGCAACGCTGCGCGCGGCGGCAAGGACTGGTTGGCCAAGCTTCAGCAGGACGAGGTCGCCCGCACCGGCATCCCCTCGCTGAAGGTCGGATTCAACTCGGTGTTTGGTTACTACATCGAGGTCACCAAGACCCACCTTGCAAAGGTGCCGGCCGACTACGTCCGGAAGCAGACCGTCGCCAACGGCGAGCGCTACATCACCCAGGACCTGAAGACGATGGAGTCGAAGATCCTCGGCTCTGAAGAAAGGGCGACCAAGCTGGAGTACGATCTGTTCCAGCGTCTGCGCGAGGAGGTCCTCGCCCAGTTGAAGGCGATCCAAGCCACCGCCTCCGCGCTGGCCCAACTCGACGTGCTGGGCGCCTTCGCCGAGACGGCCCGACTCCATGGATGGGTTCTTCCCACGGTCGGCGGCGCCGGGATCCTTTCGATCCGAGAAGGTCGCCATCCGGTGCTCGACCTCAGCATGACCGGGGAGCGTTTCGTCCCCAACGACACCGACCTCGACCCGGCCGAGTGCCAGATCGCCCTGATCACCGGGCCGAACATGGCCGGCAAAAGCACCTTCATCCGGCAGGTCGCCTTGCTCACCCTGCTTGCACACACGGGCTCCTGCCTGCCTGCGGAGTCGGCACGCATCGACCTGTGTGACCGCATCTTCACCCGGATCGGCGCCAGTGACGACCTGGCCCGCGGGCAGAGCACGTTCATGGTCGAAATGAGCGAGACCGCGAACATCCTGAACAACGCCAGCCGCAGGAGCCTGGTGATCCTCGACGAGATCGGACGCGGTACCAGCACCTTCGACGGCCTGAGCCTTGCCTGGAGCATCGTGGAGCACCTGCATCATCAGGTCGGTGCCAAGACCCTGTTCGCCACCCACTACCACGAGCTGACCGAACTCGCCGGCGGAGACGCGACGGATCCGGGCCGTCTCAAGCGGGTTCGGAACCTCAACGTCGCCGTCAGGGAGTACAACGACCAGATCGTCTTCCTGCGGAAGATCCAGCCGGGTCCGGCCGACAAGAGCTACGGCATCCAGGTCGCCCGACTCGCCGGCGTTCCACACCCGGTCATCGGCCGCGCCAAGGAGATCCTGCGGGTGCTGGAGGAGGCCGAGTTGAACCTGCACCAGGTGGCCGCTACTTCCGGCACGGCGGATGGCGGCGACGAGGGAAATGCCCACCCCAAGAAGCCCGCGAGGAAGGGATCCGCCGGCCGGCGGGCCCTGGTGGGTCTGGCCCCTTCGGACCAGCTCGACCTCTTTTCCTGATCCCCGTTGTCCACGGGGATCGGCGGTCCTACGTCCGGTCCAGAATGCCGTTGTGACCGACCACGCTTCGCGGTCACGCTTTCCCCTCAATCTATGGAGAAGATCCATGTCGGAATCGTCGGCGGAGGAACCGTTGGGGGTGGCGTTTGGCAGGCCCTGCAACGCAACGGCCCACTCATGGCCGCCCGCCTCGGCGTGGCCCTCGAGGTCACCGGGGTGGCCGTGCGCGACCCCGGTCGCGCGCGGGCCGTGGACATCCCTCGGGACCGGATCACCGGCGACTGGCTCACGGTGGTCGAGGATTCCCGCAACCGGATCATCGTGGAGCTCATGGGCGGCACCTCGACGGCCCGGGAGGTGGTCCGCCGGGCGCTTTCCCTCGGCAAACCGGTGGTCACCGCCAACAAGGCCCTGATCTCGGCGCACGGTCCCGAGCTCTTCGCCTTGGCCGCCAAGAACGGCACCAACCTGTACTATGAAGCCGCCGTCGCCGGTGGCATCCCGATCATCAAGGCGATCCGCGAGTCGTTCGCCGGAAACCGCCTCCTGCGCATCGCCGGCATCGTCAACGGCACCTGCAACTACATCCTGACCCGGATGAAGCTCGAGGGCGCGGACTTCGCCGACGTCCTCGCGGATGCCCAACGGCTCGGCTACGCGGAGGCCGAACCCTCCCTCGACATCGACGGCCACGACGCGGCCCACAAGACCGGGATCCTCGCCTCGCTCGCGCACGGGTTCTGGGTGAAGCCGGAGGAGATCCACACCGAGGGGATCCGACACGTGTCCAAGCTGGACATCCAGTTCGCCGCCCAACTCGGCTACACGATCCGGCTGCTGGGCATCGTCCAACCGGTGGCTGCCCCGAAATCCCGTTCCAAGCGCGCCGGCTCGGCCGCGATCCAGGTCACCGTCTACCCCGCGCTCGTCCCCAACTCCCACGTCCTCGCCTCGGTGAACCACGCCTTCAACGCGGTGGCGATCCGCGGCGACGTCGTGGGCGACACCCTCTTTTACGGACGCGGCGCCGGACAGGATCCGACGGCCAGCTCGGTCCTGAGCGACCTCGCCGACGCGGTCCTCGATCTCCGCGCCGGCAACCACCACCGCGTGCCGCCGTTCGTCGCACACGACGGTTCGGCCAAGGTCGCGCCGATCGACGGCATCGTCTCCCGCTTCTACGTAAGGCTCGAGGTGGCCGACCGCCCCGGGGTTTTCGCGCGGATCGCGTCGATCCTCGCCCAGGCCCGGATCGGCATCTCCTCGATCATCCAGCCCGAGGGCCATGCCGGCGAGACGGTGCCGGTGATCCTGATGCTGGATGAGGCGACGAACGAAGCCACCCGGAAGGCCATGGCCCGGATCGCTCGTCTTCCGGTGGTCAAGGCCCCGCCGGTCGTCCTGAGAGTCGAGAACCTCGATTGAAGCCGTCCGAATCCCCGATGAAACCCAAACACACACGGCTGTTCGTCAAACCCGGTTGCCCCTGGTGCGAGGAGGTCATCGAATGGCTCGATTCCCACGGTTACGTCTACGAGACCCTGGACGTGATCCGGAACTCCGCGGCACGGGCCGAAATGCTGTCGTTGACCGGCCAGTCCAAGGCACCGTCCATCGAGCTCGACGGCCACGTGCTGGCGGACTTCGGCGCCGACGAACTCGAGGAGTGGCTTCGTCCCCTTGGGTACGAAACCTGAAGAAGAGGTGGGAGGACGCTTGCCGGCACTGGAGTTTCTTCCGGGAACCGGCGACGCTTCACCCATGAAGATGTTGCTGACGACGGCCCTCTCGCTCACCGCGGTCGCAGGCGTTTCCATGGCCCAAGTCGTGTATTCCGGCGGACTCGGGACCTCCATGGCAGACCAGGGATGGGCCTACCAGGCCAGCACGGTTCCCGAAGGAGGCACGGCGTCCGCGACGACCGGATTCTCTGGTGGCGCGACCGTGGGCAACACCACACCGGCGATCACGGATCGCGCAGGTTGGGCCTACGGCAGGACGATCGCGCCCTCGTTCCCGATTCTGGACAGGTCGACGGGGTACACCGTAACCCTCGATCTTTCCGTCGGCTCCGAGAACCACTCGAGCAACGACCGGGCCGGCTTCAGTTGGACCACCATGGGTTCCGACGGGTTCGGCGTGGAGTTCGGCTTCCACGGAGACAGCGTGTGGGCCCAGGGAACCACGCCCACGGTCTTCACACGGGCCGAGTCTGCCACCACGGACACCTCGATCCGGAACACCTACACCCTCTCGGTTTTCGGATCGGGCTACACCCTCGCCAACTCCGGAGGGACGCTGCTGACCGGAAGCCTGCGGAACTACGCTGGAGCCGGTGCTCCGGCGATCCCGTACGCGACGTTCCAGAACTACATCTTCCTGGGCGACAACACCGCGGCCGCCGCGGCGACCTATTCGATCTACGAGGTCGCCGTCGCGGTGCCGGAACCGGACCGGATGGCGGTGATCGCGGGCATGATGATGATCCCCGCACTGCGGTTCCTCCGGCGCGCACGGCGCTGATCGAAATCGGCCTCCAAGTCGGTCCGCACCGGCCGGTTTGCCGGCCGGCATCGCGTCTTCGGAACTCTGGGTTGCCATCGCGGCTTTGCGGATTTGCGTGAGGCTCCCATTGAGATGGGCAGGTCCGATCAGGCCGACTCGTACCGGCGACGGAGTTCGTCCGGCGGAGTGCCGGCGGCATGGGCAGCGAGGATCCGGGCCATGAGCAGGTAAGTGCGGAAGACGCCACGTCGACGAAACCGCCGTGCCGAGGTGCTGACGACTTCTCCGAGCAGGACGATCCTTCCCACGTTCCGAAGACGCCGGACCAACTCGAACTCCTCCATCAACGGCAGGTCGGGACAACCGCCCACGGACTCCAAGGCGCTTCTGCGGACCCAGATCGCCTGGTCGGCGAAGGGTCGACAGGTGAGTTGGAACCAGAGCCAGGAGCGGAACCGCGCCCCACGCATGCACCACGGGGCGTCCCGGAAACGCTTTTGGAAGGCGCCGCCCACGACCGGATTCGAAATCGCGGACCGTTCCAGCGCCGCTTCGATCGCACGTCCCGCACCCCACGGCAGCCAGGTGTCCGCGTGGAGGAACAGGACGACATCCGACTGCACGGCGAGAGCGCCCACGCGGCATTGGAGTCCGCGCCCGCGGGCGGATGGGATCCATCGGCATCCCCGGGCGCGAGCCAACGCCTCCGTCCCATCGGTGCTGCCACCATCCACGACCAGCACCTCGGAGACCTCCGGAACCTGGAAGACGGAATCGAGGGCACCCGGCAGGGACCTCGACTCATTCAGGGTCGGGATCACGACGGACAGGGTCATGTCGTGGGACGCCGAGCGCGTTGGGTCTCCGTCGGGCCGGGATGGGATGGGACCCCGACCAGAGCTCAGAACTTGGCGAGCTTCTCCAGTTCGCGGACCCGGGCGAGGATCTCCTTCTTGGCGGTCTTGGTGGTGACGTTCAATCCGAAGCCCTCGCAGCAGAACGAGGCGACCACCGATCCGTGGACAATCGCCCGACGGAGGTTGGTCTCGATCGAGCCGGACTTCTGGGACGCGAGGAAGCCGATGAGGCCGCCGACGAAGGAGTCTCCGGCGCCGGTGGGATCGACCACCTTCTTGAGGGGGAAAGCCGGAGCGACGAAGAGCCCCTTGGGCCCGGACAGGACCGAGCCGTGTTCACCCTTCTTGATGATGACGTACTTGGGCCCCAGCTTGTGGATCTTGGGGAGCGCGTTGACGACGTTGTCCTCGGAGACCAACTGCCGGGCCTCGCTGTCGTTCAGGACGAGGCAGTCGATGCGCTTGAGCAGGCTCAACACCTCGGGCAGCGCGATGTTCAGCCAGAGATCCATGGTGTCCGCGATCACGAACTTGGGCTTGGACACCTGATCCAGGACGCGGTGCTGGACGGAGGGCGAGATGTTGGCGAGGAGGATGAAGGGAGTGGTCTCGTAGTCGCCCGGCAGCACGGGTTGCCAGTTCTCGATGACACCCAGGACGGTCTCGAGCGTACGGCGGTTGTTCATGTTGACCTCGTACTCGCCCGACCAATGGAAGGTCCGTCCGTCGGCCACACGCTCCAACCCCTTGAGGCAAAGACCGTGCTTCTCGTACAGCTTGATGTACTTGGCCGGGAAGTCGCCACCGACCACGCCGACGAGCTTGGTCGGGGCGAAGAAGCTGGCGGCGACGGCCGCATGGCTGGCGGAACCTCCGAGAAGACGGGGATTCTCCGACTTCGGGGTCTTGATGGAGTCGAGTGCGGTGGTTCCGACGACGAGGACGCTCATGTTCAGATCAGATCGATTCTAGGGTGGATCGCGACGGCCGGGACGTTAGTCCACATGGGAAATCCGGTGCAATGGCGCCGTTTTGGGAGGGTTTCTGGCCGGCTCGACGATGCCGGAAACTTTTTCCCGATGGAGGCTTGATTCCCCCCGTGTTTCGCCGTTGATGGACGGCGTTCTTTGTCAGGGCCGGACCCGACGTCCGGCCTCGATCAAACATCATTGGAGCTGCGGGAACGCCGTGAGAATCGGCGACGGTTGCGCCACTGTATCGGGTTACAAACCCCCCTGGTCATCGAGACAGCCACTGGAAGCGATTCCGGGAAGGCGGGGGGCGAGGTTGAGATCCGTAGTCAGGATATCGCGCCAGTGATGCTCGTCCGATCCCGGGAACAACCCGGGGTCACTTCGCCGCAAAGCGAAGGATGGAGCCAGGACTGCCCCGATCGACCGGTTGGGGCGGAGCATGCGAATGTCCGACGCCTTCATTCACTGCCTTGCCGGGGATGGAGGCGTTTCCAATTCCAGGAACCCTTCAGCCGCCGGCCCTGGTCTCACATCGACACCCCCACCATGACGGAACCGCATGGAGGGATCGTGAAAGAGACCATGAAACCGATCCACAGACTCGCCGGGACCGCCGCCGGCATCCTCACCGCCACATCCTTGTTCGCGCAGTACGCGACCACGGTTGTCGACTACATCCCCGGTGCCGGATTCTCCGCCACCCGCACCAATGCCATCGCCGCACTCGGCGAGCCCAGCCGGATCACTCCGGGCGACTTCGGTGGGCCGGTGGACCCGTTCGCCCCGCCCTACACGGCCACGCAATTGGTCAGCGTCGGCGCCGGCGGTTCCATCACCGTCGGTTTCGCCAATCCCATCCGCAACGACCCCGCCAACCCATACGGCATCGACTTCAACGTTTTCGGCGGCGGCGGCTTCCTCGTCACCAACGCGTTCGACGCCAACTTCAGCTACATCGGGGTCCCGTCCACCGATGGAACCCTGTTCAATCCCAACGGCGGCAGCACCCGCGTCAGCGTCAGTCCGGACGGCTCCAACTGGTTCGTCCTCGACCCGGCGCTGGCGCCGAAGGTCGACGACCTTTTCCCGACGGATGGCAGCGGTGACTTCACGCTCCCCGTCCCGCCCTCCCTCCGGTCGGAGCCCCTCGGCGGACTCACGTTGGCCGACGTGCGGATCCGCTACGCCGGTTCGGCGGGAGGCGCCGGCTACGACCTCGGCTGGGCCCGTGCCTCCGGAGGCGGTCCGGTGTCCCTCGACAGCGTCTCGTTCGTCCGGATCGAAGTGTTGAGCGGCCGCTCGGAGATCGACGGCTTCGCCGCGGTCGGCGCCGTCCCGGAACCGTCGACCATCGCCCTGTTCGCCGTCGGCGCACTGGCCTGCCTCGGATTCCAACGTAACCGCTGAAGACCCTCCGCTTGAATCCGACGGACTCCATGAAGGCCAAGGGACAGGTCGCGCACCACGCGTCGGCCTGTCCCCTTTGCGGCGGTGAAAACGCCTGCGGCGCGGACCGCATCTCGACGGGCGGAACCTGCTGGTGCCAAAAGGTTGAGATCCCTGCCGTCCTGGCCGGGAAGGTCGGCGCCACTGGGAGCTGCCTTTGCCGCGGGTGCATCGCGGAACACCGGAAGCAAACCCGCTGGATGCCGCGCGCCGAGCCGTCGGAGACCTATCAGGACGCTGCCGGGAGACTGGTCTTCCGGGCCGCCTACCACCTGCGTCGGGGCTACTGCTGCGGCAATGGCTGCAGGCACTGCCCCTTTGGCTTCACCACCCCGCTTCCGGAACCATGAGGAACTGCGTTCAGCCAAAGCCGACCTTCGCGGTCCTGCTTTTGACGGCGGCCTCGGCAGCCCTCGCCACCAACGCAGCGGAGCGGTTGTCCGAGGACTTCTCGAAGCCTCCCCAGCAGTCGGGCTGGATCCGCTTCGGAGACACGGAGCTGTCCCGTTGGGATTCCGTGGGGCAGCAGCTGGAATTCACCTGGGATTCCTCCCGCCCCAACAGCGGGATCGCCCATCGCCTGCCCCGGGTCATGACCGACAAGGACGACCTGGCCTTCGCCTTCGACCTCGAGCTGTTGTCCCATGAAGTCGGCGTCGACCCGGCCCGGCCATCGACCTTTCAGATCGCCGCGGGACTGGTCCGCTTGGATGCGGTTCGTTCCTTGGATTACGTGCGGGGTGCTTTGCCGGGACCCCGTGACACCCTTGAATGGACTTGGTTCGGGGCGAAGGACCCCATCGCCGCGTCGATCTCGCCGACGGTCATTCCATCGGATGGCCGGCTTCCTTGGGGCTACGCCGACAGCTTCGTCACGCTGGAGGTCGGGACCCGCTACCGGTTCGACGTCCAGTACACGGCCTCCGACCGGACGTTGAGGCTACGCATGAAGACCGGCAGCGAACCCGGTCCATCCCTGGACAGCATCGTCCTGCCTCCGGCGTTCACCGGGTTCTCGGTCGACGCCTTCGCGATCTGCAGCTACTCGGCGCAGGGCCAGCATCCGCTCTTCGGAGGATCCGTCCTTGCCCGTGCCGTGGTCGACAACTTGCTGATCACCGTCCCAGCCCCGCCGGTGGAACTGGTCCGGATCGACGGCAAGCAGGTCTCCTTCCGGGCTTCGAAGGGTTGGCGATACCGGCTGGAGGCCTCCGGGGATCTCCAGGAATGGAGCGTGGTCGACACCGTGGAACCCACGGAGGACGGAGTGGTCCGCATGTCCGACCTGCGCGATGCGGTTTTCCGGGAGCAGTTCTATCGCGTTCGCGCGGTTCGGCCATGAGCCATGGGAGCCGCGAAGACTTTCGACAGGCCTTCACCTTGGTCGAACTCCTGGTGGTGGTCGCCGTGATCGGGATCCTCGCGGGACTTCTTTTGCCGACGTTGGGAAGCACACGTCAGGCAGCCGACAGGAGCCGATGCACTACCAACCTGCGTCAACTCGCCCTCGCGGCACAGCTCTATTGGGACGACCATGGAGGTCGCGCCTTTCCTGAACGCGGCGTGAGGACCAATGGTGGATGGATCTACTGGTTTGGTTGGCTGGCGGATGGCTCGGAAGGCCACCGCGAATTCGACCCGACCCGCGGCGCGCTGTGGCCGCACCTGCGCCAACAGTCGATCGGCGTTTGTCCCGCCCTTGACCGCTCGTCGGCACAGTTCAAGTCCAAGGCCTCCGGCGCCGCCTACGGCTACGGCTACAATCTCCTGGTGGGAACCCGCTCCGAAGCCGGCATCCGCATCCCAGAGATACGGAGCCCCACCGACCTCGCCGTCTTCGCGGACTGTGCCCAAGTCAACGACTTCCAGCCCCCGGCCTCGCCCTCGAATCCCATGCTCGAGGAGTTCTACTACTTCGACCTGCTGACGCCGTCGGTCCATTTCCGCCACCGCCGGCGCGCGCTCGCCGCGTTCGCTGATGGACACGTGGAACCGCAACGTCCCCAGGAGGGTTCGGCCGATCCCCGGATTCCGGGACAGCTCGTCGGTCGCCTGTCCGAGGACCGCGTCCGTCCCTGACACCCAGGCGCGGAGCCTTTCGGGCTCGGATCGACCACCGGCCGGGAATCCAGAAAAAGTTCTCCACATTCCGCCGGGCGAAAACGGTCAACATCTTCCGCCGGATCCCCCTTCCCCGGCCCTGTCCCGACGGGGAGATTGCGCACGTGCAAGACCTCCCAGAAGGCATCGGCGGTGCCGATTCCGGAACCAAGCCGGACTTCAAGCGTTCCAAGCGGAACCGCTCCGCGGTGGACATCTCGAAGCTGGACCGTCTTCCGCCCCACTCGGTGGAGGCGGAACAGGGAGTTCTCGGCTGCGTGCTGCTCTCGCCGAACGAGTGCATGGGTCTCTGCATCGAGAAGTTCAAGTCGGGCGCAGAGACCTTCTACGACCTCCGCCACCAGGCCATCTACCAACTGCTGGCCGACATGTACGACAAGAAGGACGCGATCGACCTGATCACCGTCCAGCAGAAGCTCAAGGACACCAACCAGCTCGAGGGCGTCGGCGGGCTGGCCTACCTCAGCGGGCTGCAGGACGCCGTTCCCAGCGCGGCCAACCTCTCGTACTACATCGACATCGTCCGGGAGAAACACGTCCTGCGCCGGATGCTGAGCGCCTGCACCGGCGTGGTCTCGAGGGTCTACGAACACGAAGGCGAGGTGGACAGCCTGCTCGACGAGGTCGAACGCGACATCCTGCGGATCAGCGAGGACCGCGAAACCTCCACGATCCGGCCGATGAAGGACCTCGTCCGCGGGGCGATCGACATGATCCAGGAGTTCCACCAGCGGGCCGGCGGCCTGACGGGGCTGCCGACCGGATTCGCCGACTTCGACAAGATGACGAGCGGCATGCACGGAGGGGAGATGATCGTGATCGCGGCCCGTCCCTCGATGGGCAAGACCTCCCTGGTCATGAACATCGCCGAGCACATCGTCATCAACGAGAAGCAGCCGGTCGGCGTGTTCAGCCTCGAGATGACCTCCGAGTCGCTGGTCATGCGTATGCTCTGTTCCCTGGCACGGGTGAACGGGCGGTCCATCCGCGAGGGCTTCATGGCCGAGCAGGACTTCAAGAAGCTGACCGGCGCCGCTGCCAAGATGGCGAAGTCGCCGCTGTTCATCGACGACACCCCGGGCCTTTCGATCCTCCAGCTCCGCGCCCGCGCGCGCCGGATGTGGCAGCAGCACGGCATCAAGCTGTTCATCATCGACTACCTCCAGCTGATGCACTCCACGTCCAAGAAGGCGCAGGACAACCGCCAACAGGAGATCTCCGACATCTCGAACGGGGTGAAGTCGCTGGCCAAGGAATTGAACGTCCCTGTGATCGTCCTGTCCCAGCTCAACCGTGAACTGGAGAAGGACAAGAACCGCAAGCCGCGCCTGTCGGACCTCCGCGAATCCGGTGCGATCGAACAGGACGCCGATCTGGTCGGCCTTCTCTACAAGCCCGCGGAGGAGGAGGAAGACGTGTCTGAGGCCCGTCAGCCGGTGGAATCCCACCCCGTGAACCTCCTGATCGCAAAACAGCGCAACGGCCCGACCGGCGACGTCCGACTGACCTTCTTTAAGAGCTTCACACGGTACGAGTCTGCGGCGAAGCTCGACGCCGAAGACTGAACTGCTGATGAAATTGTTTCCTCGCCGCTGGCTTAGGCTCTGCGCCGTCCTCGTCGCCTGCCTCCAACTGGCCGCCGCCGAAGAAGGTCCCGTGATCCGGAAGATCGTCATCAAGCATGTCGGTCCGCCTGCCGTCAGCGAGGAGCTCATCCGGGCCAACATCCGAGTGAAGGAGGGGGAGGCGTACAGCCGGGTGTCGATCGACGACGACATCAAGAACCTCTACGGCACCCTTTTCTTCTACAACATCCGCGTGACCGAGGACGTGACCGCGACCGAGACGGGTCCCGGCGGCGTCAAGATCGCGAAGGAGTACACGCTGACCTACGTGGTCCAGGGAAAGCCGGTGATCACGGAGATCCGCTTTTCGGGGAACAAGAAGTACTCGACCTCGCGGTTGCGTCGGAAGCTGACCTCCAAGACCGGCGAGCCCATGGACGAGCGCCGGCTCTTCAACGACACGCAGGAGATCCTGAAGATGTACCAGAAGGCCGGTCTGCAGAAGACCACCATCGAGTACAAGCCCAGCATCAACGAGGCGCTCGGCCGGGGCATCGTCACCTTCGAGATCAGCGAGGCTCCGCGGGTGAAGATCAAGGACGTGGTCTTCGACGACGCCCAGGCCTTCAAGCAGCGGAAGCTGCGTCGTGCGATCAAGACCCGCCGCTGGTGGATCTTCTCCTGGATCACCGGATCCGGCCGCTTCAAGGACGACGTCTTCGAGGAGGACAAGGAGAAGCTCCGCGAGTTCTACGCCGACAAGGGCTACATCGACATGGAGCTCAAGGATCCGGTGTTCGTCTATCCGAAGACCAACAACCTGATCCTGCACCTGCCGGTGGTCGAGGGTCCCCAGTACCGGGTCGGCACGGTCGAATTCAAGGGCAACGAGCTCTTCCCTCGCGAGCAGATCGTCCAGAACCTCACCTCGAAGGACGGCGAGAAGACGAAGCGGGGCCTGCAATTGCGTTCGGGCGAGGTCTTCTCTCCGACGCGTCTCGGCAAGGACACCGAGGCGATCCAGGATTTCTACGGTGCGCGAGGCTACATCGATGCCCGGGTCCGACCTGAGCGGATCGCGAACATCGACAAGGGTTCGCTCGACCTCCGCTACAACGTCGAGGAGGGCGACAAGTTCTACGTCGAGAAGATCGAGATCCAGGGCAACACCAAGACCAAGGACAAGGTCATCCGTCGCGAGTTGGCAATCACGCCCGGCGAGACCTTCGACATGATCCGGGTGAAGGTCTCGAAGAGCCGGCTCGAACAGATGCAGTTCTTCGAGAAGGTGGAGACGAAGGAAGAAGGCACCGACGTCCCGAACCGGAAGAACCTGGTGATCTCCGTCGAGGAGAAGAACACCGGCAACGTCGCCGTCGGAGCGGGGTTCAGCTCTGTCGACTCCCTGGTCGGCTTCGTGGAGATCAGCCAGGGCAACTTCGACATCGGCAATCCGCCCTACTTCACGGGAGCCGGCCAAAAGGCCCGGCTCCGCGCCCAGGTCGGCTCGAGGCGCCAGGACTACGTGATGACCTTCGTGGAGCCGTGGTTCCTCGGGAAGCGGCTCTCGCTCAGCACCGATCTGTACCACCGGGACCTGAACTTCCTGTCGGACAACTTCAACCAGCGCCAGACCGGCGCGCGGATCGGCCTGAGCCGACAGCTCCCGCTGAACCTCGTCGGGAACATCAGCTACACGATCGAGAGCATCGGGATCCGGTTCTCGGATTCCTACCGGGCCCAGCAGCAGGCCGTGGGCAGCGCGATCCTCGCCGAGGAAGGCACACGTCTCGTCTCTCGCGTGGGCAGCTCGCTGGCCCACGACACCCGGAACAACTTCCTCCTGCCGACCCGGGGCCATCGCGCCGAATTGCTTGGGGAACTGGCGGGCGGTCCTTTCGGCGGCGATTCCGATTTCTACAAGCTGGAGGCCCGGATCGCCCAGTATTGGAGTCCGGGACGCCTGTTCCGTGACGAGGGCACGGCGAAGGAGATTCTGGACACGCACACCCTTGAGCTGGCCGGGCGCATCGGCGTGGTCGAGGCCTATGGCGACTCGAGCCGGGTTCCCCTGTTCGACCGGTACTACCTGGGCGGTCTCTACAACCTGCGCGGATCCAAGTTCCGCGCCGTGGGTCCGCGGGAATTCTACTCCGGTGAGCCCCTGGGCGGTGGCACTTACTGGTTCGGATCCGCGGAATACACGATTCCGATCATTGAACGCCTGCGCTTCGCCCTGTTCTACGACATCGGCATGGTCTACCCGGAGGCGTACAGTTTCGATCCCACCAGTTCCGGTGTGGATGCGATCGGCAATCCGTTGGTCCGCGGGAACACCGGCCTCTACAACGACAACTGGGGTATCGGCATCCGACTGAACCTCCCCATCGGCCCGCTGCGGCTCGACTACGGCATCCCGATCAACCACGACCCCGACTCGGGAGGATCCGGGAGGTTCCAGTTTGGCGTTGGCTGGACGCGTGATTTCTGACATCCCTTTCCCGTCTGTTTTCCCAAACGAAGCATGAAACGACCTGTGAAGTTCCTCGCCGCCGCGATCACCGCGGCCCTCCTCTCCATGCCGGCCAATGCCCAGGGCAAGGTCGGAGTAATCGACCTGCAGAAGGTGTTCGACAACTTCTGGCGCACCAAGCAGGCGGACGTGCAGATCAAGGATCGCCTTTCCGAGTTCGAGAAGCTCGGAGCCACGATGTTTGAGGACTACAAGAAGGCCAATGAGGAGTTTGGAAAGCAGATGGAGGCCGCCAACGACCCTGCTCTTTCCAACGAGGAGAAGGACAAGCGCCGCAAGGACCTCGAGAAGAAGCGCAAGGACATCCTCGAGATGGAGAACAACCTGAAGCAGTTCCAACAGAACAGCCAGAAGTCGTTGATGGAACAGAAGTTCCGCGTGCGTGAATCGATCCTTCGCGAAGTCCGCGGCGTGATCGAGGAGAAGGCCAAGGCGGGCGGCTTCAACATGGTCCTGGACACCGCGGCGCTCTCCGCCAACCAGACCCCGATCCTCCTTTACAGCACCCTCTCCGGTTCCGAGAACGACCTTTCCGAGTCGGTCTCCAAGCAGTTGGCCGCTTCCGCTCCTCCCGATGCGCCGAAGGCGGAGGCTCCCAAGACCGAGGAGAAGAAGTAGTCTCCCAGCCAGTTTGAATGGGGCGCGGCATCGGCCGCGCCCCTTTTCGTTTCCCGATCCTCCGTCACCTCCTCCCATGACCACCGCCGTGATCGTCGCCGCCGGACGCGGAACCCGCATGGGCCCGGGAATCGACAAGCTCTTCCTCGAGATCGCCGGCCGCACCGTCGTCGGCCACACGTGGAAACGCTTCGACGGACATCCCGAGATCGACCACGTCGTCCTGGTCGTCCGGAAGGGCTCCGAGCCAGCATTCCATGAGATCGGTGCCACACTGGACCTCTCCAAACCGTGGTCCCTGGTGGCCGGCGGTGCTGAAAGGCAGGACTCCGTGTGGAACGGAGTCCAAGCGGTGCCTCCCGGTACGCGCTGGGTGGCCGTCCAGGACGGCGCCAGACCCTGCACCTCCGCCGCCACGATCTCCCGATGCCTCGCCGACGCCCGCCGCGCCGGAGCCTCCGTGGCCGCCCAGCGGATGGTCGACACCATCAAGGAGTCGACAGCCGAAGGCGGGATGATCGGACAGCACCTCGACCGTTCTCGGCTCTGGAGCGTCCAGACTCCCCAATGCTTCGCCCTGGACGTCCTGGCTCCAGCCTTGGAGAAGGTGCGGAAACAGGGGATCTTGGTGACCGACGACACGGCGGCGTGCGGTCTTGCCGGACACCCGGTGGTCCTCACCGAATGTCCGGACCCAAATCCCAAGGTCACAAGTCCGGCGGATCTTCCGCTGGTGGCCCATTGGCTGACTCCCCCTCCCGAACCGCTTCCTTGACTCCGCGGGGCGCGACCGACAAGTTGTCCCGCTCGTTCGCGCCCCGCCTTCCCCGCGGTCAACGCACCTATGTCCAAGACGAAAGAGAAGAAGCCCGTCGCCAAGGCCGCCCTGAAGAAGCCGACCCCTCCCGCAGCCACCGCACCGGCCTCGACGCATTCCGCGTCGAAGGGCGGACGCCCCGAGCGTCCCGCCAAAAAGCCGGCCGCGGCCGCCAACCCTGCGGAGATCGTCGTGCCCAAGGAGCCGGTCGAACTCACCGGGCCCAGCCCTGCCCAACTCGCACAGATCGCTTCCGGGGAGGGCGACGGCCTGCCCTCCGCCATCGGCACGATCAAGAACGCCTCCGGCGTTGATATCACCGAGAAGATCAAGGAACTGGTCCGGCAATCCCAGGAGCAGGGCTACCTGACCCACAGCGACATCGGTGACGCGCTTGCCGACACCCCCATGTCCCCCGAGGAGATGGACGAGGTGTACATCAAGCTGCGCAACCTCGAGATCGAGATCGTCGACCAGGCGGAGGTGGACCGGCCCAAGAACGCTGAGCAGGAGGAAGAGGAGGACAAGTCACGGCTCGACATCCTCGATGATCCGGTCCGGATGTACCTCAAGCAGATGGGCCAGGTCCCGCTGCTGACCCGCGAACAGGAGGTCGAGATTTCCAAGCGGATCGAGGACAACGAGAACGAGGTGAAGCGGATCATCTACTCGTTCGGATTCTCCGCGAAGGAACACATCGCACTGGCCGAGAAGCTGATCTCGGAACCTCCGAAGGAGCGTTTCGACCGGGTGATCGTCGACAAGAAGATCGAGGTGCGTGAAGAACATCTCAAGGCGCTCCGCAAGCTGGTGAAGGATGTCCGTGCCATCGACCAGCAGGTGGACGAGTACTGGCGCGGGCTTCAGGAACCGGCCTCCAAGACCAAGCACGAGAAGATGGGCGTGGAGTTCAAGAAGCTGGACGAGAAACTCCAGCGCTCCTTTCCCAAGTTCTACTACAAGCAAAAGGTCATCGAGGAGATGTCCCTGGTCGCCGAGAACATCCACGAGAAGTTCCAGATCTCCCGGCGATCCATCCACGAACTCGAGCCCCAGAAGCGGGCCGCTCAGGCCCAGGCGATCATCCATGCCGAAGAGCGGAAGATCAAAGCGCTGGAGGAGTTCGTCCGCATGACCGTGGCGGGCTACATCGAGGCCTTCAGCCAGCTGAAGCATTTTGAACGCAAGGCGCTGCAGGCGAAGACCGAGATGGTCGAGGCCAACCTGCGCCTGGTGATCTCGATCGCCAAGAAGTACACGAACCGCGGCCTCTCCTTCCTCGACCTCATTCAGGAGGGCAACATGGGCCTGATGAAGGCGGTGGAGAAGTTCGAGTACCGCCGCGGCTACAAGTTCTCGACCTACGCGACGTGGTGGATCCGGCAGGCGATCACCCGCTCGATCGCCGATCAGGCGCGGACCATCCGCATCCCGGTCCACATGATCGAGACGATCAACAAGCTGATGCGGGTGCAGAAGCAGCTGATCCAGGACTTCGGCCGGGAACCGACCCCGGAGGAGATCGCGGACGAGATGCAGATGCCGGTCGACCGGGTGCGTGCCGTCCTCAAGATGGCCCAGCAGCCGATCTCCCTGCAGAGCCCGGTGGGTGACTCCGACGACACCAACTTCGGCGACTTCATCGAGGACAAGTCCGCGGAGAACCCGTCGGACATGACCAGCTACAGCCTGCTGAAGGCCAAGCTGGCGGACGTTCTGGACTCGCTGACAGAACGCGAACGGAAGGTGCTGGAACTCCGGTTCGGCCTGCTCGACGGCTATAGCCGGACGCTTGAGGAGGTCGGCAAGCAGTTCAAGGTGACCCGTGAGCGCATCCGTCAGATCGAGGCCAAGGCCTTGAGGAAGATGCGTCATCCGACCCGTTTGAGGCAGCTCCACGGCTTCCTCGAAGGCGAGGAGGCCGTCGCCTGAGATCGCAAGAGAGCCCCGGTGGAAACCGGGGCTCTTTCGTTTCGAACGATCCCATCCGCGCCGTCGTAACACCGTCCGCCTTCCGAAACCAACCACGGGTCCACCGGGTGGTGTCCTGCAAATGACTTCCCTACTTGAACATCCGCGGACGGTTCGCATCCATCCACGGATGCCCCCTGCCGCTGCGACCGCCTTCCAGTCCCTCCGCTGGCTTTGGCTGGTGCTGTCGATGGCGATGGCGACGACTTCGGGACTGCGGGCCGCTGGCATCCGGCGGGAGGAACTCTTCGACGGCCCCATCCTGACCTGGGAGATCCAGCTGTCCCGCGGCGAGATGGCGAAGCTGCGCGGGGCCGCCGGGCCTTTCACGTCGGAAAGACCCGAAGCGCTCTGCACGGTCCGGGCCGGTGGTCACGTCTGGACCAACGTCGCGATCCACCTCAAGGGCGCCGCAGGCAGTTTCCGGCACTTCGACCAGAATCCAGCCCTGACCTTGAACTTCGGCAAGGTCCAGGACGGCCAGACCTGCTTCGGCCACCGGAAGCTCCACCTCAACAACTCAGTCCAGGATGCCGGACGCATGGACGAGCTGCTCGCCTCCGAGATGTACCTGAACAGCGGTGTGCCAACCCCCCGCGCCACTCACGGATTCGTCCATGTCAACGGCCGGAGACTGGGCCTCTACGTGGTGAAGGGCGGCTGGGACAAACCGTTCCTGAAGCAGCATTTCGGCAGCTCAAAGGGCAACTTCTACGACGGCGAGTTCTCCCAGGACATCGACGGGAACCTGCGTCGCGCCTCTGGCGAAGGTGAACCGGACTGGGCCGACCTCGAGCAATTGAGGGACGCGCTCAGGGAGCCCGACAGGGCCCGACGCCTGGAGCGGCTCGTCGGCAGCGTCGACATCGACCGGTTCATCTCCTACACCGCAATCCAGGTGCTGATCGACGACTGGGACGGCTATGCCCGTCAGCGGAACAACTACCGGATCTACAACGATCCGACCTCCGGCCGGTTGGTTTTCATGCCCCATGGCATGGACCAGCTCTGGCGGAATCCGAGGAGCGGCTTCTCGCCGCGCTTCAACGGCGTGGTGGCGTCGAGCCTGTTCGGATTGGAGAGCATGTCCGCACGCTTGGTGACCCGCATGCGGGAACTGACCAACACCGTCTACAACGCCGGGTTCGTGGACGAGGTGTTCGAGCGGGCCAAAACCCGTCTGATCCAGGCCTACGAGAAGGAACGTCGACACGAGGAACGGCAGCGCATCCTTTCCGCCATGGAGGAAACGCGGGGGCGGATACGCTCGCGGATGGCCACCTTCAACGGCGAGGCCTACAAGACACCCCATGCGATCGCGTTCGACGCGGATGGCCGGAGCCCGGTGCGCTCCTGGACCACCAGCCAGGAAGGTGACGACGTCGAGTTCACGGATCAGAAGGTCGACGGCAGACGGATCCTGAGCATCGAGGTCTCCGGCCCGGGTTCCTACGGATCCTGGAGGGCCCGCTTGGCCCTGCCTCCAGGAAGATACCGTTTCGAGACCCGTGTCAAAACCACCGAGGTCCGCGGCACAGACCCAACCGGCCGGGGACGAGGCGCGGGCATCCGGATCAGCGGCAACCGGCGTGGTGCGGGTCTGGAAGGTTCCAACGACTGGAGAACGCTTCGGTATGATTTCGCGGTTCCCGGCGAGGAAGGTGGCCGCAGGGGAATGGGTGGCGAGCAGGATGCGGTGCTGATCGCCGAACTGCGGGCAGACTCGGGCGTGGTGGAATTCGACGCCGACTCGATGGTCCTCAGCCGGATCAACGATCCCTGATCCGGAGCGATTTCCAGGAGGCGCGCTGAGGTTTCCCGAAGAAGTGCAAGACCGCCAAGGGCGAACAGGATCAGGAGCCTCAATGCCAACAACGGCCGAAGTCCGTCATTCCCAGGACAGGACCGTCGCCTCCCTTCCCCTCGCTTCGAGGCTTGGCGCCTTGGCCTGAGGGTCCCTTCCTCATGGATTCGGCGGGGCGCCGGTTCTTGTTTGGGTTTTCCGACAAGAAGCCGTAGACCTCCCGCATGTCCCATCCATGTTCGCGATTCCTGGCTTGGCTGGGATTGATCCCGGCCATCGTGTCCGCCGACGCCATCGTCGGGAACTCGTTCGTCGCGGATGCCCCACCGACCCGATCCTCCCACGCATCGACCATCGTGGAGACGCCGACGGGCATTGCGGCGGCCTGGTTCGGCGGAACGGCGGAGCGGGCGAAGGACGTGGTCATCTGGTACGCGACCTTGGAGGGCGGACGTTGGGGGACTCCGGTCGAGGTGGCCCGAGGAAACGAAGATCAGGGCGCCCCGCAGTATGCCTGCTGGAACCCGGTCCTCGTCCAGGAACCGGCCGGTCCCCTCCACCTCTTCTACAAGGTCGGACCAAGCCCCGACACCTGGTGGGGACGTCACCAGTCGTCCAAGGACGGCGGCAAGACCTGGAGCAAAAGCACCCGGCTTCCCGATGGTCTGGTCGGCCCGGTTCGCAACAAGCCCATCCGACTTGCCGACGGCATCTGGCTCTTCGGTTCGAGCTCGGAGGACGCCGGTTGGCGGATCCACATGGAATGGAGCCGTCCGCCCTTCAAGGAATGGTCGCGGACCCCGGCCCTCAATGGCACCAACGACTGGGGCGCCATCCAACCGACCCTGCTTGCCTGGGCGCCGGACCGGATCCAGGCCCTGCTGCGCACCCGCCAGAAGGTCGTGGCCGAGACGTGGAGCCGGGACGGTGGCCGAACCTGGACTCCGGTCGCGAAAACCTCCTTACCCAACCCGAACAGCGGCATCGACGCGGTGATGCTCCAAGACGGACGCGCCTTGCTGGTCTACAATCCGGACGCCGGCAGCCGGGCCACCATCGGCATCGCCGTTTCCCGCGACGGCAAGGACTGGAGACACGTCCAGGACCTCGAGTCCACCACAGCAGCAGGCAACGGCGCCTTGGACCGGAATCCGGGCGAACTCAGCTACCCCGCGGTGATCCAGTCGAAGGATGGCCGGATCCACATCACCTACACCTGGAAGCGGGAAAAGATCCGCCACGTGGTCGTCGATACGTCGAGGCTTTGAGCGCATGGAACGCCTTCCGGTCGCCAACCGCGAACTCCGGATAGCGTCCCGGAGGGGCCAGACGTTCTGGGGCCGATGTGCCGCCGCCGGCCTGTCCCTTGCCGTCGCGGCGTTCATCGTGAAGGTCGTCGGCCTCGTGGCTCCCCGTGAGCTCGGACTGGCGCTCTTCGTGGGACTTTTCTGGACCGCATTCATTGTCGCACTGGGTGTCGGAACGTTGCTGGTCTCGGACTCCATCAGCGGCGAGGTCCGTGAAGGGACCCTGGGACTGCTCTTCCTCACCGATCTCCGCCCGTCCGACGTCCTCGCAGGGAAGCTGGCCGCAGGTTCCCTGTCCTCCGTGTACAGCCTCCTCGCCATCCTTCCGGTCCTTGGCCTGCCGATGCTGTGCGGCGGTGTCGGCGGAATGGATTACCTGCGTGCTTCACTGGCCCTCCTGCTCACCTTGACCTGGTCCCTATCGCTGTCGCTTTTCCTTTCCACGTTCCGGGGCGGGTTTCAACAGGTGCAGACCCGGTCCGTGGCCTTCACTCTCCTCATCGCCGGTGGCCTCCCAGGCATCGGAGGCATCCTTCAGGCGGTGCTTTTGGACAAGGGATTCGACGGTCCGTCCGTCCGTCTGCTGGTTGCACCGCTCTTCCTGCTGAGTCCCGGAACCACCCTGGCCTTCTCCATGCCCCAGGTCTTCCAAGGTTGGTACATGGGGTATCTCCTCGGAGTGGTCACCCTCGCCGCAACCTCCGCTGGACTCCTTTTCGCGACGCAACGCCGGCTTCGACACGCCTGGAAGGACCGGCCGGAAGCCGCGGGAAGACCCGCTCTTATCCAACGTCTCAGGACCTTCGTCCGCTCCCGGACGCTGACCTCCGGCGACGCGCGCAGGGAGATCCTCGACACGATCCCCTTTACGTGGCCGAACCTGCGCTCGCGCTGGAAAGGCTGGAATCCTTGGATCGGCGGCGGCGTGATCCTCGCGGGTTGGGCGGGGATCGGACTCGCCTTCGGATCCGATTTCTTCGAGTTCCCGGCATGGGTGGCGATGTCGATCCTGCTCCACCTGCACCTGAAGGCGTGCCTTTCCAACGACGCCCAGCGGTCGTTCTTCGATGCCCGACGCTCCGGCGCGATGGAACTCCTGCTGACGCTGCCCATCGATGACCGTCGCCACGTGCAGGAGCACCTGCTCGCGCTGCGCCGGAATTACCTGAAGCCGATCCTGTCCGTCCTCGTCCTCGACGCGGGAATCACGGTCTGGGTCCTCTCCGGCGACGCCCTCCGGAATGAGGATTCGATCGAATGGATGCTCAGCATGGCGAGCCGGGGCGGGTTCCTGGTCCTGGACTCGCTCGCGCTCGCCCACTTCGGGCTTTGGATCGGCGCGTCGACCCGGCGAACGCAACTCCGTCAGGAACCGTTCCTCATCGTCATCATGGGCCCGTGGCTGGTCCTGCTCCTTATGCTCACCCTTGGAGGACTTCGGGGAGGCCTCGATTTCAAAGGCTTCCTGGTGATGACCCTGGTGGTTGGCGCCACATTTTCCCTTCTTGCCCTGACCTATGCCAAGTCACGCTTGGGGACAGATTTCCGCGCGGCGGCCTCGATGGCGCCCGGCATGAGGGATACGGCGTTGACCGACACGGCGACCGTCGCAGATCAGTCCACCGGGCGGACGATGTAGCCGCCGGACTTGGCATCGGCCTCGAGGTCGATCAGGCCCCGCTTCTCCGCCTCCTTCAACAGGTCGTTGAAGGAACGGAATCCGTGCGGACGTTCGCTGAACCCGGGCTTCCGACGCTGGATCGCCTGCTTGACCATCGAGCCCCAGATCAACTCGTCCTCGTCGCGTTCATCCGCCATGTCCTCGATGGTCTCGACCACCAGGTCGAGGGTCTTGTCCAACGACAGGGCCTTGGCATCGCCCGCGGCGGCAGCCGAGGAACCGGCACCGCTTGCGGGGGCCTTCGAAGCCGAGGACGAGGAGGAAGGTGAAGCCGTCGCCGTGGTCTTCGCGCGCGCCCGAACCCGGGTCGGTGCCGTACGCACGAGGTCGTCGTAGTAGATGAAGGTGTCGCAGTTGTTGATGAAGAGGTCCGAGGTGGAGTTCTTGACCCCGACACCGATGACCGTCTTGTCGTTCTCGCGAAGCTTGCTGACCAGCGGGGAGAAATCCGAGTCGCCGCTCAGGATGACGAAGGTGTCCACATGCCCCTTGGTGTAGCAGAGGTCGAGGGCGTCCACGACCATGCGGATGTCGGCCGAGTTCTTGCCGGACTGGCGGACGTGCGGGATCTCGATGAGCTCGAACGCCGCCTCATGGAGGTCCCGCTTGAACTCCTTGTAGCGGTCGAAGTCGCAGTAGGCCTTCTTCACCACGATGTGGCCCTTGAGCAGTAGGCGCTCCAGGACCTTCTGGATGTCGAATCGCGGGAAGTGCGCGTCACGCGCACCGAGCGCGATGTTCTCGAGGTCGAGGAAGACCGCCATCGTGGATTCGGCGTCACGTGTGCTCATTGGAGGAAGGATGTCGATACGGCACCGGCAGGACGAGAAAGATTCCGTGGACGGATTTGAGGTTCCCAGTGGGTGCCAATCCCCGTTCAATCCGCGCCCGTCATCACCGTGAACAAGAAGGCCCTGCTCCAAGCGATCGTCGAGAAGCTCTCCGCCGACCTCGCCCTGTATTTCAAGGCGGCCACGGTCGCCCGCTTCGAAGCCACCCACGAACAGAGCAAAGCGGAGAACAAGTACGACACCCGGGGTCTCGAGGCCTCCTACCTCGCACGCGGCCAATCCCGTCAGGCCGCGGAGATCGAGTTCTCGATCCACACCATCGGGGCCATGGAACCCCGCGACTTCTCCAGTGGACTGCCCATCGATGTCGGAGCCTTCGTCGAGGTGTCCCATCGCAAGGAGACCTCCTGCTACTTCATCTGCTCCAGGGCGGGCGGCACCGAGGTGGTCTTCGAAGGCGCCGAGGTCATGGTGATCACGCCCCAGTCCCCGTTGGGTAGCCAACTGGTCGGACGGAAAGAGGGGGATTCCGTGAAGATCGAGATCGGCGGGCGGGCCACCATCCAGAAACTCGTCCGGGTTCTCTAGCCATCGCCGTCGATCGGCGGAGCGATGTTTGGCCCTGTTTCGCTCACAGGAAGCCAGACCGCCCTTTTCCACAGGCGCGGCCCGCTTCCGACTGCTATGCATGCATCCGGGCGGGAATCCCTCCCCTGCCCATCCTCCATCCCGACTGAAAATGAAGTTCCTCACCTTCCTGGCCCGAATCGGACTCGGCGGCGCCCTCCTCGTCTTCGGCGTCAACGGATTCCACAATTTTCTCCACCTCCCCACACCGGGCGGCAAGGGCGGCGAATTCCTGCGCCTTCTCGAATCCACACACGTGCTCTGGGTGGTGCATGGACTGGAAGTGGCCGCCGGTCTCCTGCTGCTCCTGCGGCGGGTTCCGCTGGCCCTGACGCTCTGCGGTCCGGTGGTGGTCAACATCGTCCTTTTCCACACGCTGGTGCAGCGGGCGAACTGGATCCCCGCCGCCGTGGTCGCCGGGCTCACCGGATTCCTGCTCTGGCGCCATGCGGAATCCTTCCCGGCGCTGTTTCCCAAGCCGGAACCTGCGAAGAAGCCTGCGAAGAAGTAGCGGTTCCGAGCCAAAATCCGGGCAGACACGAACAACCCTCGGCAAGTCGGGCCGAGGCCTAGGCTCTATGAGATGGTCATCCCCATCGGGACGGCATGGTGCCGCAACGCCGGGGTCCGACTCATGACCAGCTCCATTCTTATCTTCGCCGCCGCCGTCGTCATCGTTTCCTTCTGGGTTCTCGGCATCCATTCCTGGATCAGCAACGAATGCGCCGAGACCGAGCACCTGGACGCCCTCACCAAGGCGGCCCGGTCGGGAAGCGCCCGCTGAAGGACATCGGCGGCCACCGCGCCCGATCCAGGTTGCTTGCGCTTCCTCAGGGTATTCCGGAAGACTCCCTGCATGACGTCGATCAAGTTTGGCACCTCCGGTTGGCGCGGCCTCATCGCGCGCGACTTCACCTTCGAGAACGTCCGGTTCGCGGCACAGGGAATTGCCGACTACCTCAAGGCGGAATTGGCCGATCCGGCGTCCGCGATCCATGGGCGCAAGCCCGAGGTCGTCATCGGGCATGACACCCGATTCCTCGGCCGCGAATTCTCCCTCGCCGTGGCCGAGGTGATGGCCGCCAACGGCTTGATTCCCCTGCTCTGCCAGCGGGACGCTCCGACCCCGGTCATCGCCCACACCATCCGCGCCCGGAAGGCCATCGGCGGCATCAACATGACCGCCAGCCACAACCCGGCGGAATACCAGGGACTGAAGTTCAGCGTGTCCAACGGCGCCGCCGCGCCTCCCGAAGTCACCAAGAAGATCGAGGCCGCCATTCGCGGACATCAGGAAGCCGGCTGGACCTTCAAGTCGGCGGTGGTCGGCACCTTCGAATGCAAGACCTTCGATCCGATGCCTTCCTACCTGAAGCAGGTGCGACGCCTCATCGACTTCGCCGTGATCCGCAAGGCCCGTCTGAAGATCGCGGTGGAGCTGATGTACGGAACCGGCCGTGGCTACCTCGACACCCTGCTCGAGGAAGACGGCGGGGCGAAGGTGCTCCGGTTCCATGACGAACTGAATCCCAGCTTCGGCGGTCATCATCCGGAACCCAATGCCGAAGGCATGGAGGAGGCGCGCAAGGCCATCCTGGGCGGGAAGGCGACACTGGGATTGGGCCTCGACGGCGATGCGGACCGGTTCGGAATCGTGGACCGGGACGGAACCTGGCTCACCCCGAACCAGATCCTCGCCCTGGCGCTGTACCACCTGAAGAAGAACCGCGGTTGGACCGGCGGCGTGGTCCGCACCGTGCCGACCAGCCATCAGGTCGACGCCGTCGCCGAATTGCTGGGCGTCGAGCTCCATGAGACACCGGTCGGCTTCAAGTATATCGGTGCCCTGATGGAAGCCGGTCCCATCATCGTGGGTGGCGAGGAGTCCGGGGGACTCAGCGTCAAGGGACATGTGCCGGAAAAGGACGGCATCCTCGCGTGCCTGCTCATGGCGGAACTGGTGGCCACCGAGAGGAAGCCGCTCATGAAGATCCTCGCGGAGTTGGAGAAGAAGACCGGCGAGTTCCACACCACCCGGATCAACGTGGCGATTCCGGCAGACAAAAAGGAAGCGCTGTTGGCCCGGCTTGCCGGTGGTTTGGAAAAGGTCGGCAACCTCAAGGTGGAGAAGTTCATCACCACCGACGGCTTCAAGTTCCTGCTGCCCAACCGCGAATGGGTTGCCTTCCGCGCCAGCGGCACAGAGCCCCTGATCCGTTGCTACATCGAGGCGAAGTCGGCGGCCCAGATGAAGAAGCTGGAGAAGGCGTGCAAGGTCATCCTGTTGGGCTGACCCAACCGCTTGGCTGAAGTCCCGGTCCGATACTTCTACTTGGCGTTGCCCGGAAGCGGCACCTGTCCGGGACGGCCGAGATAGTAGAGCAGGTCCCGGATTTGGGTTTCGCTCAATCCGGCGACCAGGCCTTCCGGCATCATGGAGATCTCCGAGCCGGTGATCTTGACCACCTCAGCCCTCGGCAGCGTGAGCACCTCGGTCGCGTTCTGCACCACCACGGAATTGGCATCCTGCGACCGGACCAGTCCGGTGAGAACCCGCTCATCCTTCAACTCCACGGTGGAGGCCCGATACTCGTTTGGGATCACCGCGTTCGGGAAGAGGATGTTCTGCAGGAGATAGTCGAGGTCGCCGCGGTTGGCGCCCGTGATGTCCGGTCCGACCTGGCCCCCGGAATCGAACAGGTGATGGCATTGGGCGCAGACCTGATTGAAAACCACACGACCACGGGACGCGTCGCCCGGAGTGGAGCCACCGGCCCAATAGACCCGCTTCACCCGCTCGATCTCCGCGGTCATGTCGGGACTGGTCTCCTTCACCACACCCCAGATCTCCGTGAGATTCGCAGCCAATTTGTCGTCCTTCAGCGAACGCAGCTGACGGACGAGATCCGCGGTCAGCGCCGTCTTGGGAACGACGCCGGAACGCACGGCCTCCAACAGAGGGCGGGCATAGCTGGGACGGGAAGCCAGCGCATTCAGCACTTCCCGCTGTTCCGCAGGTGGAATCCCAGGGAAGAGCTTCAGGAGCGTCTCCGGAGTCCCTGGGGCGTCGAACCCGGCCAAACCGCGCACCGCCGCCACACGGGTCGCGGAATCCGAGGCCAATTTCAGGAGAAGTCCCGCCAACGAGGCGTCTCGGGTGCGGAGCAAGGCGGCCAAGGCGGCGTTGCGGTCCGTTGGGGATGCGATGGTGTCGGAGGCGGTGGCCCGCAGGGAATCCAGCGCGCGCCGGCTGCCAAACGCCACACCGAGGCTGCGAACCAATGCCAGCGACTCGGCATCTCCCCCTTGTGCAACCGCTTCTTCCAAGGCCTCCCATCCCTCTGGCGTCGCCAATCCCGTCCGGCCACGCACCGCCGCCTCCAAACCCCGAAGCACATCACGCCGCACCTCTTTATCGGTTGCGGACAAGGCAATGGAAACAACGCGAGCGAGGCTGGTTTCCGCCGCCGTAAGCTGGAGCGTCAGGGGCGAGGACAGGAGTCCGACGGACAGCAGGAGTGCGAACGGAGCACGCAGCGTGGAAATCACGCCTCAGCCTGACGTGGACCGCGCAGAGCATCAAGAGGCAGGGAGCCGGAATGCGGTCCGGGCGATCCGCGTCCGGCTCCTGCCGAGGTAAAGTCACTGGAAATAACTGTTTGCGCCCCCTCCGGAGGGTGTGGATAAGCTTTTGCCTTTGCTGAGCCGGAGAAATCCGGTCCGGCCGTAGTTGCGGCGTTGACGATGATGAACCGCTTCCGAATGCACATCTGGTACTCCGGACGTGTCCAAGGGGTGGGTTTCCGGTACCAGACCCGAAATCTGGCAACCGGCTTCGAAGTCGCTGGAACGGTTCGGAACCTGCTGGATGGCAGGGTCGAACTCATCGCGGAAGGCAGTCGGGACGAACTAGAAACGTTCCGAATTGCGATCCGGGAAAGCGGTATGGGACCGATGATCCGCGACGAACAAGTTAACTGGTCTGCCGGCTCCGGAGGGTTCCGGGGATTCGAGATCGTGCAGTAGACAGAATGAGGTACGCCATCATAGCCGACATCCACGCGAATCTGGAAGGATTCCAAAGGGTGCTTGCCGACATCAAGGAACAGAAGTGCACCCACGTTGTGTGTCTGGGGGATGTCGTCGGCTATGGGGCCAATCCGAAGGAGTGCCTCGACATCGTCCGGGGGATGAACATCCCGACGGTGAAGGGCAACCATGACGAGTACATCGGCTTGGATGAGGATCCGGAGGGATTCAACGATGCCGCCGCCGAGGCCGTGGCTTGGAGCCGCTCGCAGCTGACTCCGGATGACCGCAAGTGGCTGCGCGACCTGAAGTATTTCCGCCTGGTGGCCAACTTCTCGATCGTCCATGCGACTCTCGATGGTCCACAGCGCTGGGGTTACGTCTTCGAGAAGCTCGAGGCCGCGGCCAGCTTCACCTACCAGAACACGCAACTCTGTTTCTTCGGCCACACCCACGTCCCAGTCGCGTTCATCCGGGACACTGCGGTCCGTGGCGGCCAATATTCCAAGCTCAAGATCGAGCCGGGTCGCAAGTACTTCATCAACGTGGGCAGCGTCGGACAACCCCGGGACGGAGACCCCCGCGCGGCCTATGTCGTTTATGACATGCCAACCCAGACCGTCGAACTCCGGCGTCTGGACTATGACATTGCGACCGCCCAGAAGAAGATCATGCAGGCCGGTCTCCCACAGCGCCTTGCCGACCGTTTGGCCACCGGCAAGTAGAGCCCCTTCCCGGCTTGCGACGCCGGGTCCGAACCGCACGGCCCGACGCCTGTGAAGGTCCTGGTCCTCAAGCCGAGCTCGCTCGGCGACGTGATCCACGCCTTGCCGGTACTCCGGCACCTGCGTCGACATCATCCGGATGCTCGCGTCGACTGGTGGCTCCACAAGAACCTGGTTCCCCTGCTGGAAGGGGATCCGGACATCCACCGGATCATCCCCTTCGACCGCAAGGCCTGGGGACGCCCCCTCGGTTTCGCCCAGATCCTCCGCGAGGTGTCGGGACTCCGGTCCGAAAGCTACGACCTCGTCCTAGACCTCCAGGGACTCGCCCGATCCGCCTTGGTGGGTCGCGCCTGCGGTGCGCGTCGGTTTGTCGGCGTCGGGGACTGGCGAGAATTCGCACCTCTGTTCCATGGCGAGTCGGTTCCCCGCCCGTCGCCGTCCACCCACGCCGTGGACTGGTACCTCACGGTGGCCAGGCATCTCGGATGGGACACCCACCAACCGTTCGAATGGCTGCCACCTCGGCCTGCAGGCGTCGCCGAAATCCAGCGGCTGTTCCCGCAACTTTCTGAGGGAGGCTGGATCGGCCTTCAGCCGGGCGCCCGTTGGGAAAACAAGCGTTGGCCGATCGAGAGTTGGAGCCAATTGGCCAACGACCTCCAAGAGCGGCTGCCTTCTGCGCGGATTGCCGTCTTTGGTGGCCCGGATGAAACGGCGTTGGGTGAGACGATCGTGCGGGCCGATGGAAGGGGGCGGATCCTCGACCTCACCGGCCGCCTGAGTCTGCCCGGGATGATCGAAGGGCTTCGGCGGATCCGAATGCTGGTCACCAACGACACGGGACCGATGCATGTGGCGGTCGCTTTGCGTCGCCCCGTGGTTGCCGTCTTCGGGCCGACCGCCCCGGAACGCACCGGTCCTTATGGCCAGTCGTCCAACGTCCTCCGCGTCCGCGCCCTTCCCTGCGCTCCTTGCATGAGCAACCGCTGCCGGATTTCCGAGAAGCTGGCCTGTCTGAAGAGGATCGGTCCGTCGGATGTGCTCGAGGCGGTGGTGGCCCGGATGGAAGCCTAGGCACCTGCAAGTTTCGCCAACCCGGCCGCGGCTACACGAACACCGCTCAGCGATCTTCCTTCATCGCCTTCTTGGCGGCCTTGGCCCGGGACTTCAGCAGGTCCACGACCGGATCCGCGAGCTTGAGGCCGAGGTCGGTCGCGGCCGCCCGCGCGGCGTCCGGTCCGTACTCGCGGAAGCGCTTCATGGAATGCGCCGCCACCCTCCATTCGCGGGCGCCTTCCCGGGACCTGGCCAACCAGACGAAACCGCCTTCTTCATCGGGCCAACCGTCACCTATGGAACTCCAGAGCCGAACCTGGGTGCCTTCCCCAATCTGTTGCGCCAGCGGACTGAGCTGTCCCGCGTTCAGGGGCAGTTGGACCAACTCGCAGGGCAAAGGACCGTCCCGGAGCCCGGATACACCTGCGGAAATGAAATCCGGGACCACTTCCAGTAACAGCGCGATGGCGTTGCCTTTCCCAGCCAGCGTCCCGTCGAAACGCACGGCGTCCAGATAGTTGGTCTCGAACCCGGATCCCGTCCCGGGAAGTGTCACCAAAAGGGGCCGGCCCATCCAAGGAACCGCGGCCCAGCCCGCCTTTCCGGGCGTTTTGGCCGTGATCTGGGGAAAAACCGCAGGATCACTGCGAATCTTCCGACGAACCAGCTTCTCCGCATCCTCCAGCGACACCACATGATGGACCTCGCCGGTGATCGGCGAGGTTGGCACGGCCCGGCTTTGGCTCGGAGCGCCGAAGAAGCGGTCCACCGATGGCCGCGCCTTCCCGCCGGCCAGCGCGATGCAGTGGTTCACCGCCCGAACCAGGGATTGGGCCAACTCTTCCGAATCCACCGCAAACCATCCATAGGGCCGGTTCGCGGCGCCGAGATCCTCGTTGCCGGCGCGCCACTCGCGGACACCGGCCCCCTTGCCGACGTCGGCCAGCCAAACCGCGTAGGCCATGCGGTCGCCGATGAAGGTGATCCGGACATGGGTGGCTTCAGGGTCGAGCTCGGCGAGCGAAAATTCGGTGGCACCACGGATCTCCGGCCCGCCCGGCGTGCCGTCGGAGAGGATCCTGCGGACACGGAACCGGCGACCCAAGACCTCGGTCAGCTTCTGCTGCACGCGTCCGCCACCGGCGAGGTTCCGGAAGTCGCCATGCTCGTCGAGGGAACGGCGGATGAAGTCGAGGGTGTCGACGAATGTCGGCGCCTCCTGAGCCGAAAGGACCATCGAACCGGCCAAGAGCAGTGCCGGAATCAGGGACAGGAAACGGAACACCCCCGGCGACGGGAGGCACCGGGGGTGGCGGGCTGTCATGGATGGTGGAAACCGGGGGGTACCGACCTCAGCGCTTGAAGGTCATCGGAGCCGCCTGCGCCTGGGGAATCTCATGGGCACACGGCTGGTTGATGGGAACCTCGGGGACGCGGCCGTTCTCCGAGACCACCCCGTTCTGGAGCATCCACGCCTCGACCTCCTCGCCGCTGACATCCGCCAACACACGGCCGTTGATCTCGACCGTGGGCTGCTTCGTCTGGCCGGTCTTGCGGACCATCTCGTCGAAGTTCTCGGGGACGTTGATGATGTCCTTCTCCTCGAAGGCGAGATCGTACTTCTTGAAAACGGCGCGGACGCCCGCGCTCCAGCCACACCAGGGCTTCAGGTAGGCAGTGATGGTCGGTTTGGACATAGGATGAAAAACTTCGGTGGATACTGGCAGTGGGCAGCCTCGGCGCAACCGGTGAAATGCCGGCCGATGAGGATGGTTGCGCGGAAACCGCTCAAGACCTCTGGAACTCCCGACGTCAGCGGCCCACGGCCGCCTTGCGGACCGCGGCGACGAGTCCGGGGATGTTGTGCTCCCGGGCTTCCACGTCGGGCTCGATCTCAAGGGCCTTCAATGCCTTGCTGGTCTCGGGCCCGATGCTCGCGGTCTTCAACCCCGGAAACCGACGGCGCAGCGCCGGCAGGTCGAAACGGCCATGGAAGTTCTCGACCGTCGAGGCGCTGGTGAACGTGACCCAATCCGCACCGGATTCGGAAAGGGACGTCGCGGCACCGTTGAGGTCTTCGGTCTCGGGAATGGTCCGGTAACAGGCGATGGCGTCCACGATGCCGCCCTTCTCCTCCAGCATCCGGGGCAACTCAGGCGTCGCCACTTCAGCCCGCACGATCAGGAATCGGAGGTTCTCGATCGTCTCCACGGCGCCGATGGCCGCAGCCACCTTGGACGCCACGTACTCCGACGGCATCGCATCCACGTTCAGGTGGAATTCCGCGACCTTGGCCGCTGTTGCCGGCCCGACCGCCGCGATCCGGACGTTGCCGATGTCCCGCACGTCCTTGAAGGCTTTGAAGAAGTAGTCGAAGAAGGTCGTGACGCCGTTGGGACTCGTGAAAACAAGCCAGTCGTACTCGCCGATACCGGAGATGCACTCGACCAAGGGATCCATGTCCACCGGCGGAGCAATGCGGATGGTCGGGATCTCGAGCACCTCGGCTCCGAGTTCGCGGAACTGGACCGAGACCAGCGAGGCCTGCTCCCGGGTCCGGGTCACCACCACCCGACGCCCATGCAGGGGTCGCGTCTCGAACCAGTTGAGACGCTTCCGCTCCGACACCACTTCGCCGATCACGGTGATCGCCGGGGTGGCGATCCCAGCCTTGCGGGCGGCCTCGCCGATCGTTCCGAGCGTGGCGGAGACCGACTTCTGTCGGCCGGTCGTGCCCCATTGGATCATGGCGGCCGGGGTCTTCGCCGGCGCGCCGCCTTCGACCAGGCGCTTGGCGATCTCGTCGATCCGTTCGACGCCCATGAGGACCACCTTGGTCCCGGGTAACCGCGCCAAAAGCCCGAGGTCCACCGCGGAATCCGGCTTGGTCGGATCCTCGTGTCCGGTCAGAACGGTGAAGCTGGAACAGTGGTCACGGTGGGTGAGCGGGATCCCCGCGTAGTTCAACGCCGCGGTCACCGACGAGACTCCCGGCACGACCTCGAAGGCCACTCCGGCGTCCGCCAGCTCGACCGCCTCTTCCCCTCCCCGGCCGAAGACATACGGATCGCCTCCCTTGAGACGGACCACCGTGGCACCCGCCTTCGCCTTCTCGACCAGCAGCTTGTTCAGGTCCTCCTGGGGAATGGCGTGCGCGGCGGCACGCTTGCCGCCGAAGATCCGTTCCGCCGTGGACGGCGCCAGCGCCAGCAGCGCCGGATTGACCAAGGCGTCGTAGACCACCACGTCGGCGGTGCCGAGCACCTCGGCGCCTCGCACCGTGATCAGTCCGGCATCGCCGGGTCCGGCACCCACCAGAAACACTTTCCCCTGTCGCTTCATGAGGCGCGGAAGGTAGGCGGCGACGGCGGCGGCACCAAGCCCCTTTGAACAGGCCGGCCAACGCCGGTTCCCGCCGTCCCGCATCAGGGATCCACCCGATGTGGAACACCCTATCCCAGGCTCAAGGACAACCGTGTCTGGACCGATAGGGCGTTGGATGAATCGACTCGGACTCGGTCTTCGGATGAGTCTCGCCATCGGCGGGATACTGCTTGTCGCCATCACCGCCGTCGTGGGCGTCGAGGCCCGCAAGGCGGCCCACTCGGCGACGGAGAACGCCTATCGGGATGCCGGCCAATTCGCACAGCGGCATGCGCTCGAGGCCGGGCGCCATCTCAACGAGGCCCTCCTCGCCGCCCGGACCGTCTCGCAGGCACTCGAGGGGATGAAGACGGCCTGGGTGGACGACCGATCGCTCTACAGCTCCATCCTCAAGCAGGTCCTGACGGCCAACACGAACTTCCTCGCCGTATGGTCCGGCTGGCAACCGGACGCCTTGGACGGAAAGGACAAGGACTTCGCCGACAAGGCGGGACACGATTCGACGGGGCGTTTCGTTCCGCTTTGGTTCCGTGTCGGGACCGAGGCCACCAACTCGGTCCTGCCGGACCATCAGGTCGCGGGCAAAGGTGACTACCTGCTGAACGCACTGAAGCACGGTCACGAGCACGTCTCGGAGCCCTTCCGGATCCGCCTTGGCGACCGCGATCACGACGTGGTTTCGCTGGCGGTTCCGATCCGTACAGGCGGAGAGGTGGTCGGCGCCGCCGGCATCCTCCTGCCCCTTTCGACCTTCCAAGCGCTGGCGCTCGACCAAGAGACCAGTTCCGACGGCCAACTCGGCATCGCGACCTTCTCCGGGACCCTGGTGGCCGACTCCACCTCCTCAGACTTCGGAAAGCGGATTCCTGCCGAATCGCTGTCCAGGCTCCTCGAAGCCATCCGCGCAGGACGCCTGCACCCGGAGACCGGCGTCGACCCGGCCACTGGAGCCGACCTCCACCGGGTTTACGCCCCGATCCGGATCGGTGAGACCGGCACGCCGTGGATCGCCGAGGCGCGCTTTCCGTTGGACCGGATACGGCAGTCCGGAACCGACGCCCTCCTGCGGGGACTCCTGATTGGCTTGGCGGCCCTCGTCGCCACCTTGGCCGTGGTGTTCGCGTTGGCTCGTTCGATCGCGCGTCCGCTCGACCGGGTCACCCTCGAGCTCGGTTCGACGGTGGAGACCCTCGACACCGCGACGGCGGAGCTGAAGGAGGCCAGCCGGGCGATCGCGGACGGCGCATCGAGCCAGGCAGCGTCATTCGAGGAGACGGCAGCCGCCCTGGAGGAGATGGCGAGCATGACGCGCCGCAACTCGGAACACGCAGGCAGTGCGAAGGAACTCGCCGGACAAGCGCGTGCCGCAGTCGATTCCGGGGCGGGCGACATGGCCCAGATGTCCCAGGCCATGCTGGAGATCAAGGCGGCGGGCGACAGCATCACGCGGATCATCCGGACCATCGACGAGATCGCCTTCCAGACCAACATCCTCGCCCTCAATGCGGCCGTCGAGGCCGCCCGAGCCGGGGAACAGGGACTCGGCTTCGCGGTCGTCGCAGAGGAGGTTCGCAGCCTGGCGCAACGCAGCGCCGCGGCGGCCAAGGAGACTTCGGCCAAGATCAGCGACGCCATCGCCAAGTCGGAACGGGGCGTGTCCCTCAGCAACCGAGTCGCAGCGGGACTCAACGACATCCTGGAGAAGGTCCGCCAAGTCGACGAGCTGGTGGCCCAGATCGCTGCGGCTTCGAAGGAACAAAGCGAAGGCATCTCCCAGATCAACCAGTCTGTGGGACGCATGGAGCGGATCACCCAGGACAACGCCGCGACCACAGAGGAGACGACCCAGTCGATCAGCCACCTTACCGAACAGACACAGGCTCTGAAGGACGCCGTGCGGAGCCTTGGGCAGCTCGTCCAAGGATCCGGGAGGACGTCAACTGTGAGGCAACCCGAACTCTCCACGGGAAAACCGCACCCGGCACAGCCCACTTCGACCGGATCCACCGCCGGCATTTCGGCGGCAACCGGCGAGGAACTCGTGATCCTCCGAAACCCGTGCGCGACGCGGGACGCGGGAAACGGCAACAAGGGTTCGATTTCGGCAAGTGAACGGAAAGCGTCGGTCGATCCCGATATCGCGTTCCCGATGCCGCCGCCGGACAGCGTCCTCTCGAAATTCAGCCGCAAGGAGGATCCCAAGGGATCGGGTGGCACCTCGAACGTGGAACTGTTCCACGACTTCTGACACGCCCCCTGAACGCGGGTCCGGCCTGCCACCCGGGAGCGGCAAGCCAAGGCCTCAAAGTCCTTGCTTCACGCAATCAGGAGCCGCTTCCGAACGACCACGGCGGGATCTCAAACCTCCCCGACCAGCTTCACCAAGCGACGGCCGTATTCGACGTAGTTTGCCCTCAGGGCTTCGTCTTGCGCGCCGGCGTTGGCCTGGACGTCGTGGAACACCGCGACCATGTGGGGTTCGATGCTCAACGCACCCGTGTATCCCCTCGCCTTGGCGTCCGCGAGGATCCGACGGACCGCACCGTCGCCCTCGCCCGGCCAGTGGTAGTCGGCATCGCCCCGCGCCGAATTCCAACGGGCGTCCTTGATGTGGATGTGCACGCTCCGGTCGCGGACTTGGGTCCAGAACTCCCAGGGATCCTGCCGGGGCATCGGTTCCGGGCGGGTACGGTCCAGGTTGAAGACGGGATTGGCGGTGTCGAAGACCCAAGCGAGGCCGGGCACCTCGTCGAGTAGGCGTTGGGCGTGCCTCCAGCTCATCCCGCCGTAGTTCATGCAGTTCTCGTGGACCGGTTGGAGTCCGGCGTCGAGGAAGCGGCGGGTCACCTCCCGCAGGCGGCGGAAACGTTCGGCCTCCATCTGGTCCCCATCGTCCCGCACCTTGTAGCTCATGATGCGGACGAACCGGGTTCCAAGCCGCTGCATGCGCGGGATGCAGCGATCCACCTCGGCCAGGGTGATCTCGAACGGGTCCTCGATCCGTTTCGCCCAGTTGCCGATCGTCGACGCAAAGCAGTAAACCGAGATGCCGGCGTCCTCCAGCATCCCGACCGCGGAGTCGAAGGCCGCGTCCGTCAGGTCGTGGAGATTCGCCTTGGGATGCCCCGGTACCGTGACGTTTCGGGCCTCGATGTGGCGCCAACCCAGTTCGCGGGTGGCTTCGATCTGGGAGGCCAGCGACTGGCCGGCCTCGTCGCCGATGCCGCAATAGAGGGAGGGAAAGGACATGGGTCTATCTGTTGGGAAGGGACGTTGGGAATCCGTCGCCGCAAACGACGAAGGCCACCCTCTCGGGTGGCCCTTGGACGGAACCGACGGGCCTACTTGGCCTTGGCGGTCTTCGCGACGCGCGCGGTTTCCTTCTTACGCTTGTTGTAGGCGTAACGGCGGCGGCGCTTCTGGATTTTGTTGGATTGTTGTCCCATGGCTAAGATTTACTTTCGCAAATGTTGCAAGTCTTGAGTCGGAAGATGCGTCGTGCCAGCGGCTGCATCAACCACTTTCTCCTCGGGTGCGCCGCGGTGGGGCTGCTCGCGACGGGATGCTCTTCGACGCCCGCGGAGAAGCAAAGCAAGGCGGAGAAGAAGGACCTGGCCCAGGTGCGGGTGTATCGGGAAGCCAAGGACTTCTCCGGCCGCGCCGCGGAAGCCGGCAGCCTCGGCACCAGCAAGGCGACCGTCGGGCGATCCGACCCGGCCGAATTGACGGTCCTCCGTGAGTCCTTCCTCGACGAACGGGACATCAAGCGCGCCCAACTCGTCGAACAGGGCGACAACGGCTTCATGATCGGCCTGGAGTTCACCGCACACGGCAGCCTGGTGCTCCAGATGAACTCTCTCGCCGTCCAAGGCCAGCACCTGGTCGTCGCAGCGCGTTGGTCGGACGGCACCAACGTCATGGGACGGTTCATCGCCGCGCCGATCATCCGACGCCAACTGGACAAGGGATTCCTGGTCTTCACCCCCGACATGAACCGCGAAGAGGCCACCCGGTTCGTGCGGGGCCTCAACAACGTGGCCATCAAGTTGGAGAACCAGCCCAAGCCGGTGGATGAGAAGAAGGCGAAGAAGGCGGCGGAAAAGGCGGCGAAGAAGCAGAAGAAGCAGGAGTCCGAGAGGCCTTCCAGCACCTTCAAGAGGGACTTCGACCCGTTCCTGCCCCAGCCCTAGTGAACCTCAGACGCATCGCCCTCCTGGCGCTGCTCCTGGTCCCAGGAGTCGGTCGCCTCTTCGCCCAGCCGTTCCAGCTGCCTACCGCAAACCGTGCGGTCCTCGACCCGGATGGCGGACAGGAACGCTATTTCGTCGGCACAGTGGGTAAGCCTTGGACCAGCGGACGGTTCGGATGCGTCCGGACCGATGGGTTCCAGCTCCATGAAGGCGTCGACATCCGGCCCTTGGACCGGGACCGGCGGGGCGAACCGACCGATCCCGCCCGCTGCGCCGCCGAAGGTGTGGTGGCCTATGTGAACACCAAGCCGTCCCTCTCGAACTACGGCAACTACGTGGTGGTGCGCCACAAGATCGACCAACTCGAGGTCTTCACCCTCTATGCCCACCTCGCCTCGGTGAAGGCGGGGATCAAGGCCGGGACCCCGACGCAATCCGGGGACGTCCTGGGTGTCATGGGCCGGACTTCCAATACCCGCCAACGCATCACTCCCGACCGGGCCCATCTCCATTTCGAGATCCTCTTCATGGCCAACTCCCGCTATGCCGAATGGCACCGGGGTGCATTGAAGGGAACCCGGAACGACCACGGCGACTTCAACGGCCGCAACCTGATGGGAATCGATCCCGTGGAGGTCTACCGCATCCAGTCCAAGGTCGGTCCCGGCTATGATCTCGTGCGGCACCTGGGCGGGATACCCGAGTTGTGCCGGGTGGTGCTGCGCCAACCGAATCCCGATTGGGTCCGGCGCAACCGCGGCGCGGTCCGTCCCAACCCCAAGGCCGAACGCGACGGTGTCGCCGGATGGGAACTGGCCCTCGGCTTCAACGGCGTCCCGCTCCATGCGACCCCGCGCAGCCGACAGGAACTGGGGGGCTCACGTCGCAACGCCCTCCTGACCGTCAATCCCGTGGTGGCCGCCGCCCATCCCTGCGGCAAGATCGTGGTCCGCCGCGGACAATCCTGGGAACTCACCAACAAGGGATCCCAACTCCTCGAGTTGCTCGCCTACTGACGCCGTCCGCTCGACCGCCTTCCAGCGGCTCCCGCCTCGGGTCACGGTTGGCGTTCGATTCTTCCAAGCCGATCAGCCGCACGTCTCTTCCTGCGTTTCCGCGGACGTTTCCGAAGCGGCTTTCGGGATGGGCACGAGGTCCATCGGCTGCTCGTGGTCCAGATGGGCGTTGCAAGCGGTGAAGAACTCGTCCCGGGTCGTGGCCCGCCGGATCCGATGGAGGAAGTCGGGGCTGATGCCGTCCCCGACGAAGTTCATGTACTTCTTCATCTTCTCGACCTGCAACCGCTCACGGAAACCCGCCGTCGGCTGGGTCGCTTCGTAGAGTCTGCGGACGTAGTCCAGGACCTCCCGTCCGGTGGGGCGACGGAACCCGCGGCCAGCCCGATGGTCGCGGATCTGCCCGAAGATCCATGGGTTCCGAATGCAACCGCGGCCGATCATCAGTCCCCGCGCGCCGGTTTCGGCAAGCACCTGTTCGGCTCGGCCGGGCGAATAGACGTTTCCGTTGGCGAGCACGGGACAACCCAAGGCCTCCACCGCACGTCGGATGAACCCGTATCGGACTTCCGAACGGTACATCTCGCGCACGGTGCGACCATGCACGGTAAGGAGGTCGACCCGATGGCGGGCGACGATTTCCAGCAACGTCTCGAACACCTCGGTGTCGTCGAACCCGATGCGCGTCTTCACGGTGAAGGCCACGTCGGTGACGGCCTGCCTCATGGCACCGAGGATGCGGTCGATGCGTTCAGGTTCGCGCAGGAGACCGCCGCCGGCGCACTTGCGATAGACCACCGGCGCCGGACAACCGAGGTTGAGGTCGACCGCCACCACCGGATGTCCCTGGAGTTCCGAAGCCGCCTTGGCGAGCGCTTCGGCGTCGTTGCCGATCAGTTGTGCAATCGCCGGCCTGCCGGTGGGATTCTCCTGGATCGCCTTGAGGACCGCCCGGTCGATGTTGCTGGTGGAATGCACCCGGCTGTACTCAGTCCAATAGATGTCCGGACCGCCGTACTCCGAGAGCAGGCGCCAGAACGGGAGGTCGGTGACGTCCTGCATGGGGGCCAAGGCGAGGACCGGCTCCCCGCTGTTCAAGGCCTGTTCCAAGGCCCGGGAACGCGCAGGAAACCGCCATATGGAGGGCGGTTCGGCAACCTTCGGTCCCCCTGCCCCGACGTTCTGAACCGCTCCGGGGCTTGTGTCGGATGAAAATATGGCCATGCTTGCGCTTTCGTTTCCGTACCTATGGCTAAAGTCTACACCGACAAGGACGCCGACCTGAGCGTCTTCAAAGACAAAACCCTCGCCGTCCTCGGCTTCGGCTCCCAGGGCCACGCCCATGCGCTGAACCTCAAGGAATCGGGGCTCAACGTCATCATCGGACTCTACGAGGGGTCCAAGTCGATCAAAGTCGCCCGTGAAAAGGGCTTCGAGGTCGTCTCGAGCGCCGACGCCGTCAAGCGCGCCGACGTGATCATGATCGCCCTTCCGGACACCAAGCAGGCGTCCGCCTACGAGAAGGACATCGCGCCCAACCTGACCAAGGGCAAGACCCTGCTGTTCAGCCACGGCTTCTCGATCCACTACAAGACGATCGTCCCGCCGGCCGACGTGAACGTGATCCTGGTCGCCCCGAAGGGCCCCGGACACATCGTCCGCCGCCAGTACACCGAGGGCAAGGGCGTCCCCAGCCTGATCGCCGTCCACCAGAACCCGACCCGCACCGCGAAGAAGATCGCGCTCGCCTGGGCCAAGGGCATCGGCGGCACCCGCGCCGGCGTCATCGAGACCTCCTTCAAGGAGGAGACCGAGACGGATCTCTTCGGCGAACAGACCGTCCTCTGCGGCGGCACCAGCGCACTGGTGCAGGCCGGATTCGAGGTGCTCGTCGAGGCCGGCTACTCCCCGGAGATGGCCTACTTCGAGTGTCTGCATGAGCTGAAGCTGATCGTCGACCTCATGAACGAGGCCGGCATCGCCGGCATGCGGTTCTCGATCTCGGAGACCGCCAAGTGGGGCGACGTCACCGTCGGCCCCAAGATCATCGACGCCTCGGTCAAGAAGCGCATGAAAGCCGCGCTCAAGGACATCCAGTCCGGCAAGTTCGCCAAGGACTGGGTCGCCGAGTACAAGGGCGGCTACAAGAAGTACAACGCCCTTCTCGCCGCCGGCGAGAAGCACCCCATCGAGAAGACGGGCGCCAAGCTCCGCTCGATGATGCCTTGGATGCAGAAGCGCTCCATCAAGGGCGCTCAGGCCGCCTACTGAGCCGTCTGCAATCCGATCCAAGCCGCCGGTGGACCCCAGGTCCCCGGCGGTTTTGCTTTTCCCCGCGGACGCCGACGATGCGAACGTCCACCCCATGCGGACGCTCCACCTCGACATCTTCAGCGGCATCAGCGGCGACATGTTCCTCGGGGCCCTGCTCGACCTCGGGGTTCCCTTCCCCGAACTCCGTCGGCAGCTGGATCTCCTCGGCCTCGGCGGCTTCCATCTCCACGCCCAGCGGCGGCACAAGTCGTCCATCGAAGGGGTCAAGTTCGACGTCCACCTCGAATCCGAAGGACACACCTGCGCCGAACCCGGACACGATCACGCGCATGATCAGGATCACGCCCACGCCCACGCCGATTCCCACGGCCATGGACACGATCACGGGGATTCGCGCGACTTCGCCGGCATCCGGGAACTGATCTCGCGCAGCCCGCTCTCGGACTGGGTGAAGGAGCGATCGATCTCGATGTTCCATCGGGTGGCCGTGGCCGAGGGCAAGATCCACGGTTTGCCTCCCGAAAAGGTCCACTTCCATGAGGTCGGTGCCGTGGACTCCATCGTCGACATCGTCGGCGCCGCGATCGCGCTCGAGCTGCTCGGACGTCCGCGCGTGCGCAGCGGCCCCGTGGTGGAAGGCACCGGCTTCGTCCGCTGCGCCCACGGTCGCTTCCCGATCCCGACCGCGGCGACCCTGGAGATCCTCGGCGCCCGTGGTGTCGGCTTGAGCCAGTGCGAGGAACCGCACGAACTGGTCACGCCCACCGGGGCGGCGATCCTGGCGGAGTTCGCCGAATCCTTCGGCCCGATGGAGGGCTTGGTCGCAAGCCGCGTCGGCTACGGCCTCGGCACGCGGGACAACAAGACCCGGCCGAACGTGCTCCGGGCGGTCCTGAGCGAAGGTGACGCCGTGGAACACGACTGGGAGACCGACACCGTGACGGTGCTTGAGACCAACCTCGACGACGTCTCGGCGGAGATCCTGGGACACGTCCTTGAGAAGTCGCTGCGGATCGGGGCGTTGGATGCCTTCCACACGCCGGTCCAGATGAAGAAGCAACGGCCGGGAGTCCTGCTCACCCTGCTCTGCGAACCCGCCGACGCCGACCGTTTCACCGAACTGCTCCTGACGGA
>JAIXUV010000343.1 GCA_027483345.1 Verrucomicrobiales bacterium
CCACCCCGTCGGCAGGACCGTGGTGTTGAAGGTCCCGTCGGCCAAGGCGGGTGATTCGAAGCCGGGATTGGTGACGCTGATCATGGCCGCATGGCCCGCGGGCACCACGGCGGCAACCACGAGGTTTAGGGCGATCGCCAGCGCCGGAACGGTTCCCAAGGAACGGGTGGAGGATGGGTTCATGGAAGGCTCGGTTGTCGGGGAGAACGCGGGAATCAGCGTGTCCAGGCCTCGACCGTCACCGGCGTGTTCGGCGGGAAGCTGGCCTGGAGCGGAAGCCGGGGCGGCCAGATCGGGAAGCTCGGACACGCCGACAGCCTATGCGGACCGGGTCCAGGGTGAAGCCACGGAGACAGCGGAGAGCGGGCTTCGGGCGTCGAAAGACGGGCAACGAACAACAACCCACCTCGCACCCAGGACTGTGAACCCCACTCCCGTTCCCCGATGGAAGCAGCGTTTGCTCCACCGCGTTTCCGCGGGAGGATGCGGCCAGGGAATGCGGCCGGCGCGAAGGTTTGCCCGCGTGGCCCGGGGCGAGGCAGGGTCTCCGACGGCAAATCCCGCCTCAACGTGGTGAACTCCCTGGCATCCCTCCGGCATTTCCGATTCCACCTGGCCTCCGCCGCGACGGCACTCCTCTCGGCGCTGGCGGTCGGCTGCGGCCAGGACGCCCCCGTCGCACCCACCTCCGGGATCCTCGAGATCCAACCCGGTCTCGCCTACACCAACCAGCACCTGCCCCAGGGCCCCTGGTCGGTCCATGTCGTTCGCATCCCACGCGGCGGTCCCGGGATCGCGCTGCGTGCGCTGCACGCCGACAACCGAGCCTTCGGCCTCGCCACGATCTCAGCCCAGGTCCGCGGCATCCCGGCCACCACCGGCATCGCCCTCGCCGCGGTGAACGGAGACTTCTACCAGCGTGAGCGCACCTTCGCCGGAGATCCCCGCGGATTGCAGATCCTCGACGGCGAACTGCTCAGTGCGCCGAAGGGCGTCTGCCTTTGGACCAGCCCGGACGGCACGCCGCATGTCGACGAGGTGACCGCCCGGTTCACGGTGGCCTGGCCCGACGGCAACATCAGTCCGCTGGGCCTGCACGAGGAACCGGAACCCGACCGCCTGGTCCTGTTCACCTCCGCGGCCGGCCCGTCGACCCGCACTTCGGGCGGAAGGGAATGGAAGCTGATCCCGGTGGAAGGCGCCGGAGCGCTCCGGCCCATCCTGCCCGGGGTGCGCCGCAAGGCGCGGGTGGAGTCCGTTCGCGACGGCGGCGATTCCCCGATCCCCGAACCGGGACTGGTGTTGTCGGCGGGCCGCGCACTCGCCCGCCGTCTGCCAACCGTGGAGCCCGGCGCCGTGCTCACCCTCGACTTCGCCACCAGCGTCCCGATCGACGGCGCCGTCACCGGCATCGGCGGCGGACCGGTCCTCGTCCGCGGCGGCAAGGCGGTCCGCATCGAGGTGCCCGACGACGACGCCTACCAGTTCAAGTCCATGCGCGAACGGCATCCGCGCTCCGCCGTGGGCTGGAACGCGGAGCACCTCTTCCTCGTGACGTCCGACGGACGCCGCGAGGGCGCCGCGGGGATGACCTTGGAGGAACTCGGCGCCTATCTCGCGTCGCTCGGCTGTACGGACGCCATGAACCTCGACGGCGGCGGCTCGGCAACGCTCTGGGCCGGCGGTGCGATCCGGAACCAGCCGAGCGACGGCTCCGAACGACCCATCGCCAACGCCTTGGCCATCGTCCGCCAAGCCGGTCGCGCGCCGTGAACGCCTTTCTCCACGGCCCCGCGGACTGGCTCCGTCGCTGGACCTGGGTCTTGGTGATGGCCGTGTTCCTTGCGTCCTCGTACGCGCGGCAACCCGACACCGCCGACCTGTTCGAACCGACTCCCACCGTCCACCGCGTCGAGCTTCGCCTCGCCGCACAAGCCGCCCAATCCCTCCGCGAAAGGCCCCGACAGGACGTCGAGGCGCGGGTTGTCCTCGATGGGCATGAGGCCCGGAAGATCGAACTCCGGCTCAAGGGCGCCCTCGGCAGCTTCCGTCCCTTGGACGACCGGCCGTCGCTCACCCTCGAGACCTCCGGTGCCTGGGCGTTCCCGGGTGGGATCACGAAGCTGCACCTGAACAACTCGGTGGAGGACCCGAGCCGGCTTCGCGAACGCCTCGGACGGCATCTGTTCACCCGGGCCGGGATCCCCTGCCCCCGCGTGGGCCATGCGCGGGTGATGCTGGAAGGACGCGATCTCGGGCTCTACGTGATGGTCGAAGGCTGCACCGCGGAATGGATCCGAAGCACCTTCGGAGAGGTCCCCGGATCGGTGTTCGAGCCCCAGGCCGGCAATCCGGACGTCGTCGCGTTCCGGGAGGTGGCCCGCTTTCCTGAAGGCCCGCCCGGAATGCTTCCCTCCGGCTTCCTGGAGTCGCATCGCGGTCCCATGGGAACCCGCTGGGAACGGGCCGCGCCGGTGGTGGATGCGGCGGCCCTGGTGGACTTCCTCGCGGTGGAACTTCATGCCGGCCATGCCGACGGGTATGGGCTCGCACGGAACAACTACCGGCTCTGGGTGCCACGGGACGGACGCGGTATCCGCTGGATTCCCCACGGTCTCGACCGCTTGTTCATGGCCACCGAGATCCCCTGGCCTCCCTCCTTCGGCGGACCCATGGCGGCGGCGTTGGCGGTCTCGCCGGAAGGGCTGCGGCGACTGGAGTCCCGGATCTTTTCCGGACCCGGAGAAGGGAAGGATACCGCTGCGCTGAGAACCCTCGTCGAGGGCTGGCGGGACGCGCTCCGGTCTCAGGTGGGCGCCAAGGGCTGGAAGGAGATCCGGGCGGGAACCGAGGAGCTGTTGGAGCAGATCCGGCGACGCGACGAGGTGCTCCGGAAACAGCGGGCGGCCTCCGGGCCGAGGACGGTCGATCCCGTGGCTGGCCTCCGCCTGGAGGGCTGGATCGCCGACGCGGAGAACGACGCGGCCACGGTGCAACGGATCGAATCGCCGGGCCACCCGGCACGACTGCGTCTGGTCGCCCGAGGTCCGGTCGTGGCCGGGTGGACCTGGACCGGGACGTTGCCGGCCGGGAACCTGCGCCTGAAAGCCCAGGGCCGCGTGGAAGCCTTCAAGCCCACGGGTTTCGGCGGGGAAGGCGGCGTCTTCCTGCAGGTGGATTCGCCGACGAACCGGGTCTGGAGCCGCCCAGGAAAGGAGGGCGACGTGGAACTGGCGCTGCCCGTGCGCATCGGCCCCGAGGCCGGGCCGGTTCGGATCCGACTCGGATTCCGGGGCGCCGGCGGTACGGTCGAGATCGAGGAGGATTCCCTTCGTGCCCGATGGGACCGCTGATCCGCAGACACGGGCTTCCGATTCGGGCCGGCGGCGGCCATGACAACCCAGGGTCGGCTTGGACCACGTTCGGGGCTTACATGAGTGAACCTCCGTGCTAGGCTCTCCCTCCTCGTTCATGAATCCCACACGGAGACAGCACGCCTTCACCCTCATCGAGTTGCTCGTGGTGATCGCCATCATTGCGATCCTCGCCGGCATGCTCCTTCCCGCGCTGGCGTCGGCCAAGTCGAAGGCCAAGAACGTCGCCTGCATCAACAACCTCAAGACGGTCGGCCTCGGCCTCCGGATGTGGGCGAACGACAACGGCGACAAGTACCCGTGGCAGCTGGGACTGACCAACGGCGGCACGTCGGGCTCGGAGGATTGGGCGGACCACTTCCGGGCCTGCTCGAACGAGTTCTCCACGCCGAAGGTGCTGGTCTGCCCGGCGGAGAAGGTACAGCGGCCCGGCACCAACTGGGTCAACCTCGACGGCCTCGCCAACGTCAGCTACTTCGCTGGACTCAAGGCCGACGAGAACAAGCCGCAGACCATGGTATCCGGGGATTCCAACGTCACCGGCGGCGGCGGCGGATTCGACCCGCAATGGAGCCTGTTCCTCGGCACCTCGATCGACGCCGCCTGGGACAAGACCCTGCACGTCCGCGCCGGCAACCTCGCCATGACCGACGGCAGCGTGCAGACCACCAAGACCCCGGCGCTGCGCTCCGCCATCTCGCAGGCGCTCGCCAGCGGACTGACCAACGTCGTGTTCTCCAAGCCCCGCGGCGTGCTCTGAACCACCGCACGGACCCATGCGCGACCACCGCGGAATCCAGGCCCTCTCCCTGGCCGTCACCGCCCTCGGCGCCGCGGCCCTCGTGGTCTTCGCGGTTTCCCGGAACGTCCCGCCGTCAGACGACACGGTCCTGGCCGAGGAGGTCGGACGCGCGGTGGCGGCGGAGACCCTTTCCCTCGTGGGCGGACAGGGCCGCGTCGTCGTCTTCGCCCGCGACACCTCCGAGTTCCCGCAGCCGGCGGCGGACGCGGCGCTCGGCGCCTTCCGACGGTTCCTCGCCGACGCCGGACGGGAGGTCGCCGCGACACGGTTGATTGCCGAGGACCCGCTGCGTCCCCTGCGGGTTCCGGAAGGCGACGTGTTCGACGTTCTGCGCAAGTCGAAGGCGGGCGACGTGTTGGTCTCGTTCCTCGGCCCGGCATTGCTCTCCGAGGAGCAGCGGGCGGCGCTCGGTTCCAGCCCCCACGCCTCGGTCGTCGCCTTCTGCCCCGGGGCCATCCCGGCCGTCATGGACCTGCGGCGGCTCTCGGAGATGGGCCTGCTCCACGGCGCGGTCGTCGCCCGGACGCGGGTCGCCGCCACCCCGACCGCACCTTCGGGCAAGTCCGCCTTCGAGGCGCAGTACCGGCGGGCCGACGGGAAGTCCCTGCGCGACGGATCCTTCACGGAGGTGGGCCGATGAAGGCCCGATTGTCATTCCGTTTCCGTCGTGACGGCTTCACCCGCACCGACCTTCTGGCTGGCGTCGCCGTGCTCACGCTGCTGGCGGCGGTGGTTTGGATCCCGGTCACGATGGCGGGGGAGAAGGCACGCCTGGCGCGCTGCCTCGGCAACCTGCGCGAGGTGAACCGTGCCTGCGCCCAGTTCGCCGCCGAGCACGACCAGACCCTCCCGGGCCCGGTCGAGTCGCCCGGCGAGTTCCAGTGGTTCTACAAGGAGCAGGTGAAGTCCTACGCCGGGCTTCGCGGCGCCTCCACGGCACAGGATTCCCTGTTCGCCTGTCCCGACGACCGCGGCTACACCGATCCGAAGCCGTTCCACCAGTCGGAACGCTTCGACTTCGGCAGCTATCCCTTCAACGGCGTGCTGCTGCCGGGCGTGCCCAACATCGCCGGTTGGCGGCTTTCGGAGATCCGTGAACCCGCGCGGACGCTGCAGGTCATGGAGTGGACCGCGCATGGGCCGCTCTCCTGGCACCGCAGCCGCACCGGACGCCGCAACGCGCCCTTCTACAACGACGCCGAGAGCGTGGTCGGCTACGTCGACGGCCGTGCCGCGCTGATTCCCATCCACTACGACGGCTTCAACGCCGCCTACACCCGCGACCCGCTGCCCGGCTACGCCTACCGGTACAGTGGCCGTTAGCCCGCCTTCGATTCCCGCCTGCATGAAACCGACTTCCCAATGCGCCGGACAGTCCCGGCTCCTCCGCCTCCTCCTGCTCTCGCTGCTGTGGACGGCCCGGCTCCTCGGCGCGCCCGAGACCACCGGATGGATCCCGCTCTTCAAGGGCGTGGACTACATGATCGGCACCAACAGCACGCCGTCCGGCGACTTCACGAGCCTGATGGTCGCCCACATCCTGCGCGTCGACCTGACCGATCCCGACGTCCGCCTGCTGCCGACGCCGCCCCACACGAACTACCTCGCCAACCAACGCGAGACCGCCGGACGCACGGTCAGCCAGTTCGTGAAGGCCTACGGGGTGCAGGTCGCGGTGAACGCCAACTTCTTCTCGCCGACGGACTACTACCTGCCCGAGGGCACCGCCATGCGGCTGGACGGGCTTTCCATCAGCGACGGATTCCCCGTCTCGCCCGCCAATCAGGGCGAGGCGGCGTCCGTGCTGTTCGACGTCAACCGCACCGCCCGCATCGTCCACACCAACTGGCCCGCCGGCCCCACCAACGGCGTTCTCCATGCCGTCTCCGGCGACTACCCGATCCTCGTCGCCGGCCGGAACATCTCCCGCGCGTACCTCGGCGGCGGGAACATCCACGAGATCCAGCCGCGCACCGCGTTCGGCGTCTCGCGGGACGGCACGCGTCTCTTCCTCATCTGCATCGACGGCAGGCAGGCACACAGCATCGGCGCCTACGACTACGAGACCGCCGCCTGGATGCTCCTCGCCGGCGCGCATGACGCCGTGAACATGGACGGCGGCGGATCCGCCACGATGGTGATGCAGGACAGCCTCGGGCAACCACTCCGGTTGAACGCCTCCAGCGCCGTGGCCGACTCCGGACGGGAACGCACCGTCGGTGGCCACTTCGGCGTCTTCGCCAAGCCGGTCGTGGGCTTCATCAACGACGTGTCCGTGACGCCCTACGACGAAGGCGCGACAATCAGCTTCACCACCACGGCCCCTTCCGCCGTCCAGGTTGTCTACGGAACCTCCAATCCTCCCGGGATTACCACCGGCCCCGCGACGTCCGCCGCGACGAACCACACCGTGGTCCTGTCGGGCCTGACCCCAGGCATCGGGCACTATTTCCGCGTCGTCGCGGTTTCCGCCGTCGACGGCACCCGTCACGAGTCGACGGTGCGTTTCTTCACCACCACCCGCACCGTCGATACCCGCGAAGTCGTCTCGATGGGCGCCGCCTGGCGCCACACCTTCGAAGCGCCGGCCGATGTCGCGTGGACGACTCCGGGTTTCGACGATTCCACGTGGGCAGGTCCCGATCCCGCGGTGTTGTGGGTGACCTCGAGCGCCGCGGGAACCAACCTGGACCCCGAGATCCTCGGCGGCCAACTCCAGCCGAACTTCGCCACCGGGCTCCCCTATCTCGCCTACTTCTTCCGCACGCGATTCCGGGCCGATGCCGCGCCCGCCGGGGCCACGCTCGCGGTCGAGGCCTACATCGACGACGGAGCGGTGTTCTACCTCAACGGACGGGAACTGCACCGGATCCGAATGCCGGACGCCCCGACGCCGATCCTCCCCACGACGCTCGCCACCGCGCTGCCCTGCTCCGGCAACGCCACCTGCGCCGACAACTTCACCGTACCGGTCGACGGAATCTTGGTCCCAGGGGAGAACATGCTGACAGTGGAAGTGCACAATGTCAGCACCCGTAGCTCCGACATCACCTTCGGCGCACAGGTGGTCCTGGAGACCCCGGTCGCCCGACCGCCGGTCCTCGGCATCCTCCGGGAGGGCTCTGTGCCGATCCTCGAATGGAGCGGCGCCGCATTCCGACTCCAGCAGGCCGATTCACCTGCCGGCCCCTGGACCGACGTCCCGGGTTCCGCGGTGACTTCCCCATTCCGGATCACCGACACCGCCGCGACCCGCTGGTTCCGGCTCGTGCGGTAGGACCCCAGCGCTGAGAGCGAGGAGCCGAGAGCTCAGAGCAGCAGGAGCATTGGCGTCTTTGCGTCTTCGCGTGAGTCCCCTCAGGGCATCAGTGCATCTCCACCGCGCAGTTCCCGAGCCCGCCGACGTAGTAGTGGAAGTGGACGTCGTGGTGGAGTCCGAGCAGGGACATCGGGACCGCAGTGTCCACGATGCGCTTCGAGATCATCAGCGCGGTCAGCCGTTGGCCGAACGGGTTGTCGTGGTTCCCGGCATGCCAGATGGACACCCGATCCGCCTTCCAGGTCTCGACCGGCCCCACCGTCACCGCCTGGGTCGGCACCAGTGAGATGTTCCCGCCGCCGCTGGTCCGGGCGTTCTGCGCGATGGTCAGCGGATGAAGGTCCACCACGCGCGTTGGCAGCTTCAGGTATTCCTCCGGCGTGGGCGGTGCGTTCCGGTGCTTGCCGGCCCTGCGGAACGGGTCGTTGAACGCCCAGTGCTTCACGTCGCCCTGGCCACCCTGCATCACCGCGCAGCGCACGCCGGACTCCCATGAGGCCCGGAACGCCCGCGTGTCGGCGGCCGGGAAATGCAGGTGCGCGTCGGGCATCACCTTCTTCCGGTCGATCCGGTCGAAGCACAGTTCGCGGTCCGCCTTCTCGAAGGACAGCGGATGGGTCGCCGGCACCGACGCGCCGTCCACCACCCACTCGTCCATGCCCCAGAAATGTCCCGAGCGCACGTCCAGGCCGAGGGCGTTGACGATGCGCGCCACCAACGGCAGCTGCTCAGTCGGACCGATCGGACCGCAGATGCCGACCGGGTTGTCCTCGGTGCTTTCCTTCCAGGCGGACACGTATTCCAACGCCTCGGCGGTGTAGAAGTCCTCGAGCGTGTCGTGGAAATGGACCCGGAACCCCGGTCGCGAAAGCCTCCCCAACGCACGCGCCGTCAACGAGGCCGCCTCGGCGACCAAGTCGGGATGGATCGTGGTGTAGTCCCACCAGTCGGGGGCGACGCAGGACGGACGGCGTTCGGTCTTCGCGGTGCTCATGGTTTGGATGGGGCGGACGGTGACGGAATCCTCCGCCCGACCGTCCCCGGTGGCGAGCGTTTCCATGGTGGAGGCCGACAAGGCCCGATTCCCCATGAAGCCCGGGACCGCCGGACACGTCGGTGTCCCCGCAACCGGCATTGTCCTCGCGGCCTCCCCATGGCAACAAGGACACCGCCACCCGACCCGAAAGTGACGTTCGAACACCTGCTCCTGAAGCAACGCCTCCTTCCCGAGGACAAGATCGCCGAGGCCAAGGCCCTCCAGGCGACCGAGGGACTGCGCCTCGACCGCGCCGTGGTCCAGCTCGGCCTGCTCGAGGAACGCCAGGTCCTCCGCCTGATGTCCGAGCAGCTCCACATCCCGATGATGGACCTCTCGGAGTGGGAGATCGCCGCCGACGTCCTGCAGATCCTCCCCACCAAGACCGTCTTCCGGAAGCGCATCGTCCCCATCTCGAGGGAGGGGAACACGATCCGCGTGGCCACCTTCGACCCGTTCGACCTCTACGCGCTCGACGACGTGCGGATGATGACCGGCCTCAACGTCGAGGCCGTGCTCGCGTCCCGCGACGACGTGGAGAAGCTGATCAAGACCCACTACGGCCTCGGCGGCGACACGCTCGACGAGCTGTCGGCGAACGACGACGACTCGGGCCCGGTCCGGGGCGAGGCCGGCGACGACCTGCTCGAGGCCGCCCAGGAGGCGTCCGTCATCCGGCTGGTCAACGAGATCATCATCGAGGCCGTCCAGGAGCGCGCGAGCGACATCCACATCGAGCCCTACGAACACCACATGTCGATCCGCTACCGGATCGACGGCGTGCTCCACGAGGCCTCGGTGCCGCCGCAGATGAACCGCTTCCAGGCGGCCATCATCTCGCGCATCAAGATCCTCGCGAACCTCAACATCGCCGAACGCCGCATCCCCCAGGACGGCCGCATCAAGTTCAACGTCGGCGGTCGCCAGATCGACGTCCGCGTCTCGGTCATCCCCATGCTCTTCGGCGAGGGCGTGGTGATGCGTCTCCTCGACAAGGCCAACGTGCTCTTCACGTTGACCCAGCTCGGCATGGACGGCGACACCTACGGCCGCTTCCGGGGCCTGATCGAACGTCCGCACGGCATCGTCCTCGTCACCGGCCCCACCGGCTCTGGCAAAACCACCACGCTCTACGCGTCCCTCAACGAGATCGTCGGTCCCACCCTCAAGGTCCTCACCGTCGAGGACCCCGTCGAATACCACCTCCAGGGCGTCAACCAGATCCCCGTCGACCACAAGGTTGGCATGACCTTCGAGGCCGGGCTCCGCGCGATCCTGCGCCACGACCCCGACGTCGTGATGATCGGGGAAATCCGCGACGTAGAGACCGCCCGCGCGGCCATCCAGGCCTCGCTCACCGGCCATCTCGTGCTCTCCACCCTGCACACCAACGACGCCGCCTCCGCCGCCACGCGCCTCGTGGACATGGGCGTCGAGCCGTTCCTCATCGCCAGCAGCCTCGCCGGCGCCATGGCGCAGCGCCTCGTCCGCCGCATCTGCCCGAAGTGCAAGACGTCCTACGAACCCGACGTCGCCAAGCTTCCCAAGGACTTCGCCTACACGCCGGGCGACAAGCTCCACCGCGGCGAGGGCTGCGAGAACTGCCGCAAGTCGGGCTACCGCGGACGCTACGGCATCTACGAGCTGCTCACCGTGGACGAGGAGATCGCCCAGATGATCGTCGCCCGCGAATCCGCCCCGCGCCTGATCGCGGCCGGACGCCACACCGGCCTGCGGCTCCTGCGCGAGGACGGCTGGGACAAGGTCCGCAAGGGTCTGACCACCGTGGACGAGGTCCTCACCTGCACCGCCATCTGAGCCGCCCGCCATGCCGAAATACAGCTACACCGCCCTCAACGGCGCCGGACGCCAGGTGACCGGGCAACTGGAGGCCGACGGCGAAGCCGGGGTTATGCGGCTGCTCGCGGAACGCCAGCTGTTCCCCGTCTCCATCCGCTCCGAGGAGGCCTCCGGCGGCAAACGGCGCCGCGTGTCCTCCCGCGACGTGGGCCTCATGTACGGACAGCTCGCCGACCTCATCGGCTCCGGCGTCCCGATGCTGCGCGCCTTGGATTCGCTCGTGCGTTCCACGGTCAACGCCAACCTCAAGTCGATCCTCAAGGAGGTCCGGACCGCCATCTCGGACGGCCAGACGCTCACCGACGCCCTGCGCAAGTACCCCGAGGTGTTCCCGCCGCTGCACACGGCGATGGTGCAGGCCGGCGAACGCGCGTCGTTCCTGGAGGACGTGCTCCGGAGCCTCGCCGAGTTCCTCGAACGCCTCGACGAACTCAAGGCGAAGGTCATGGGGGCCATGATCTACCCGGCGCTCCTCAGCGCCCTCGGCGCGACCGTGATGGCCGGCGCCCTGATCTTCTTCGTGCCGAAGTTCGAGCCACTTCTGTCCGGCGCCCAGAAGCCCCTACCCACCGTGCTACTGTTCGGCGCCAGCACCCTTCTGCGCAGCTACTGGTACCTGGTCGCGATCGCCATCGCCGTGGTCGTCGGCGTCCTCGCCTCCGCCCTGCGCAAGGAGTCCACCCGCCGGACCCTCGAGATCCTCCAGTTCAAGATCCCGGTGGTCGGCACCGCCCTCCGGATGCTGGCGATCACCCGATTCTGCCGGATCCTCGGCACCATGCTGGCCAACGGCGTGCCCATGCTCGGCGCCCTGAAGATCGCCAAGGACGCCACCGGCTCCCGCCTCCTCGGCGAACAGATCGCCGCCGCCGCCGAAAGCGTCCGGGAAGGCAAGGCCCTCTCGGCGCCGCTTTCCGAGGGCGGGCTCTTCCCCGACCAGGTCATGGCCATGATCACCGTCGCCGAGGAGTCCAACAAACTGCAGTCGGTCCTCCTCCAGATCGCCAACACCGTCGAACGCCGGACGAACCAGCAGGTGGACCAGGCCGTGCGCCTCATCGAACCCGTGATCCTTTGCCTGGTGGCCGCCGGAATCGGCTTTCTCGCCCTCGGCCTGCTTCTGCCGATCTTCACCCTCGCCGGTTCGCTCGGAAAACACTGATTACCGGTGTTTTCAGGGGTCCGCGGACCGATGGAAGATTCCCTTCCGGAACTTCATCTCCATTGAATTGTCGCTAGGCGCTGATCGTCCAAACCCGCTACAGTTCCGGTCTCCCGTCATGAGAATTCAGATTCGCCCCTCCGCCCCCGCCGGCCGCCGCTCGCAGGCTGGCTTCACGCTGATCGAGATCCTGCTCGTCATCGTCATCATCCTGCTGCTCGCCGGCGCCCTCGTGGTTTTCGTGCTCCCCCAGCAGGAAGGTGCCGAGAAGAACACGACGCGCCTGATGCTGAGCAACGTCTCCACCGCCTTGGACACCTACCGGCTCAACCTCGGCCACTATCCGACCGAACAGGAAGGTGGGCTCAACGCGCTGCTGACCAAGCCGACCTTCGAGAACGAGCGCCAGGGCGAGAAGTGGCAGGGTCCCTACCTCAAGCCGGGCACCCGGCTCGACGATCCCTGGGGCTTCGCCCTCCGCTACGAGGTCGTGGACCGCTCGCAGGCCTCGGACGGCGCGAAGTCCGCCCTGCCCTACAAGCTCTTCTCGGTCGGCCCCGACGGTCAGCCCGACACCGACGACGACATCAAGATGGCCACCGAGTCCGACACGTCCGGCGCCTCCGGCGCTTCCGCCCCGGCGAAGTGACGTGACGTCCCGGCAGCCCACCGACCGCCCCATGCGCACCCGCAACGCCCTCCGCAGCCCCCGTGGCGACGGCTTCACCCTGGTGGAGCTGCTGCTCGCGGTCACGCTGCTGGCCGGGCTGATCGGGGCCGTGTCGTTCGGCTTCTCCAGCCTCCGCCGGAACGCCCAGCTCGATGAGGGCGTGGAACGGGTCGAAACCGCCCTGCGCTTCGCCCGAGCCCACGCAGCCAGCACCGGCCACAAGGTCCAGGTGGTGCTCGCTCCGACGCCTCCCACGGCCGACGCCTCCGGCATGACCGCTTCCTCGTCGTCGGACCGCAATGCCGGCTCCCAGGTCAACTCCTCCGGCGTCGGAGCTTCGTCCACGGACTCACCCTGGCTGCCGCTCCGAATCGAGTGGGAAGCGGACCCCGTCCGCGCCCCCGGTGTCTTCGAACCGATCGCGTCGCTCTCCGGCGAGATGTCGGACGTCACCGACCTCGTCGAAGTCCGTTCCGTTGAGAAGGAGTCCGCCGACACCCGGCCGTCCGCCAACCAAGACGATCCGTCCGCCTCCTTCCCCGTTGCCGGCAATGTCGCCGCCGGCGCCAACGCCCTGGCCGACGAGTCGTCCGCGTCCGCCGGTCAGGCCGCCGGTTCCTTGGATCCGGCCTCGGATCCGATGAAGCCCTCGGCGATCACCTTCTATCCGGACGGCTCCTGCGATGGCGGCACGATCGTTCTCGCCTCCCGGGACGCAGAGGATGTCCGCGAGGTCGCCGTGCGGGTCCAGGGCGTTACCGGCACCACCCGCCGCGAGTGGCGCGATTCCGCAGCCGCAAATGGCACGCTGAACGGCGCCTCCGGCACCCAGTCCGGCCGGGCCGATGCCGTCAACCCGGCGCCGTCCCCGGCGTCCGCAACCGCGCCGCAGCGCCGGCCCTAGGCCCGGCCCGGCCCGAACCGGAGCGCCGCGCACATGCGCCTCCGCAACCTGCAGGCCCCCCGCGAAGGCGGCGCCGTCCTGCTGGAGGTCATCCTCGCCCTCATCCTCTTCGTCGCCGCCGCCGCCGTCGTCGGCTCCGCCCTCTCCTCCGCCGCCGACTCCATCGAACGCCTCCGGCTCGGTGTCCATGCCGACAACCTCGCCGCGTCCGTCGTCGCCGAACTGGAGATGGGCAACCGCTCCGCCGCGGTTCCCGGACCGGCGCCCTTCGAGGCGCCCTTCACCAACTGGACCTGGCAGATCGTTCCGCCGGCCGGCGACCTCCCCGGGGCCCCCTTCGAGATCATCGTCCGCCACGAGTCCGGCAGTCCCGTCCGTCGGCTCGCCCAGGTGATCCAACTGCCCGGCGGCTCCTTCTCCTCGACCAATTCGCCCGCGGAACCGGCCGACTCCACGATCCCCGACCCGATGGAGGGCACGCCGTGAAACCCACCGGATCCCCACGGCGGTTCCGTCGCCCGGAAGCCGCCTTCACCCTGCTCGAGGTCGTCCTCGCCATCGTCATCGCCGTCGGACTGCTCACCGCAGTCCTCCTCTTCTACCGCCAGGCGGCCACCCTCCGCAGCGACATCCTCGGCCGCACCGAGGAGCTTTCCGCCGTCCGTCTGGTCATGGACCGCATGGCCTCCGAACTCCGCACCCTGCCCGCGTCCGCCGGCGAGGGCGCCCGCCTGCTCCAAGGCGATTCCCATTCGCTCAGGATCGTCCGCGTCGCGGTGCCCTCGCGGACCTCCTGGCGGGGCGGCTCGCTCGGAAGGGTCGCCGCCGCCGAAACCGACCTGCTCGAGGTCGTCTACAGCCTCTCACCCGACACCAACGCCCCGGGCATCCTGCGCGAGGAACACGCCCACACCCGCAAGGCCGCGGTCTCCACCCTCCTCGTCGCCGACCCGGAGGGCTCCTCCACCAACCTCCCCGCCGTCGGCCCGTCCGCGCCACCGCTCACCGAGACCATCCGCCACCTCCGGTTCCGCTACTTCGACGGCTCCAGCTGGTCCGACACCTGGGAACGGAAGTCCCCGCCGCTCGGCGTCGAGATCACCCTCGGGCTCGAGCCGGCGCCGGAGCAGGACTTCGTCGCCGGGAACGCCGACGAGCAGATGCCGCCGGAGGAGTATCCCTTCGAGGTCTACCGACGCATCGTCGCCATCCCCACCGCGCAGGGAAGTTCCGCCGGGGCCGAAACGGAAGGCGGGCTCTTCCCGGAGGCCACCTCCCCATGAACCGGATCAGCCGAAAGCCGGGCCCGCGGGCGTTCGTGCTCCTGGGCGTGCTCGTCGTGGTGATGCTCCTCTCGATGATCGCCCTCAGCCTGCTGTTCCGAATGCGCTCGGAGGAGACCGCCGGTTCCACCGGTTCCGGTTCCGAACAGGCCTGGGCGGCCGCCATGAGCGGCGTGCGGGAGGCGATGCGCATCGCCGCGGGAATCCGGCCCGGCGAACTCGATTGGCTCGACGCCCCGGAACGTTTCCGCGACCGGACCCTCTACGACGACGGCGCCGAGGAATGGCGTTGGACGGTCTATTCCGGGGACGCCGAGGGCGGCCTCCGCTTCGGCCTCACCGACGAGGCCGGCAAGGTGAACCTCAACTTCGCGCCGACCTCGCTGGTGACACGGCTCCCCGCGATGAAGCCGCTGCTCTCCGACGCGTTGCTCGACTTCCTCGACAGCGACGACCTCCCACGTCCCGAAGGCGCGGAACAGGAGTATTACGACGCCCTTCCCCGTCCCTACCGGATCCACAACGGCCCGCTCGCCACGCCCGAACAGCTGCTGCTCGTCCGCGGCTTCACCCCGTCCGTGGTGCTCGGCGAGGACGCCAACCAGAACTTCGTCCTCGATCCCAACGAGGACGACGGCGAGGAGAAGGATCCTCCCGACGACCAGGACGGACGCCTCAACCCGGGCCTGGCGCCGTTCATCACCGTCTTCTCCCACGAATCCAACCGCGACACCGCGGGTGGCCCGCGGATGCGCCTCAACACGACCAAGGCGGAGAACCTCGACACCAACGGACTGGCCCCGGCGTTCGCGTCCTTCCTCGTCGAGTTGGCCGCCTCGGAAACCACCGTCGCCCATCCGGCCGAACTGCTCGATGCCACGCTGCGGCTCCGGGACAAGGAAGGCCGCGAAAGGGAAGTCCCCACCGGGGTCGGACGCGACACTCTGGCCGCCGTGCTGGACCGCTTCACCGCCGACGACGTGGAGGACCTCAAGGGTCTGGTGAACGTGAACACCGCGGGCGCCCAGGTCCTCCAGGCCGTTCCCGGAATCGACGGGGCGCTGGCTGAGATGATCGTCTCGACCCGCCGCAACCTCGCCGCCGACCGCCTGGCTTCGCTGGCTTGGCTGCACACGGAGAACCTCGTGGACGCCGCGAAGTTCCGGGAGATCGCCCCGTACCTGACCGTGCGTGGACGGCAGTTCTCGTTCCGCGTGGTCGGATTCGGGTCGAAGTCGGGTCGATACCGCGTCGTGGAGGCCGTCATCGACACCGACGCACCGTCCCCAAGGCTGCTTTATCTCCGGGAACTGACCCGCCTCGGCCCCCCGTTTCCGCTCGTTGCCGACCCGTCGGGCGAGGACCCCGGAACGAACTCCCCGCCGGCTTCCCGGACGACCACTCCCGGACCGCGTCCACGCCGACGCACGAAGGGTTTCCGTCGATTCCGAGGAAGCCTTGGAATAATCCCGCGACAACCGTCGTCGGGGGTTGGCGACACACACGCGGGCATGGCAGTCTTTGCCTGATTCCTGCACAGCAACATGGGCTTGAAGCTTCCCATCCAGATCGACCGTATTCGTGAACGCCTTCCGGGCCGCCGGAAGGCCGGCTCCGCGCCGCGCGGCTTGGCCGCGGTCACCGCGTTGGAGGTCGACGGGAACCGCCTGCGGATCGCCGAGGCGTCCCGCTCCGGCGGGGGCGGCCGCATCGACGGGATGCGCGTGGTCCCGCTCGAACTGCCCGCGGACGCGGACCGCTCCGACGCGGCGCTGCTTGGCGCGGCCGTCGGCAAGGCGCTGGCGAAGGCCAAGGTCCGCGGCGGCCCCGTGGTCATGGGCATCCCCAGGGCCAGCGTGATCCTCCGCACCGTGGTGGTGCCCGACACCGGCGCCGAGGGCACCATCGCCTCCCTCGTCCAGTTCCAGGTCGCCCGCGACCTACCCTTCCGCATCGACGAGGCGGTCGTGGACTTCCAAGTCCTCCGGCGTCTTCCCGCGAAGCCGGCCGCGGAAGCCGGTGGCGCCGCCCCGAACTCGGCCGATTCGGTGGACCGCGTCGAGGTGCTCGCGGCGGTGGCACGACGCGATTCCATCACGTTCCACACCCAGCTCGCCGAGGCCGCCGGCATCCAGCTCGCCGCGTTGGGCTGGATCTCCCAGGCCAACGCCACCTGTCTCCGCATCGCCGCCCCTGCGGCACCCGGATCCACCCGCGCCGCCGTCGTGCTCCGTCCCGACGAGGTCGGCATCGAGGTGGTCGAGGACGGCGCCCTGGTCTTCAGCCGCGGCGTCCCCCTGGCGGCAGGCTCCGTCGACGACGAGGCCGCCTGGATCCGGACCGTGACCATCGAGGTGGTCCGCACGCTCCACGCCTTCGCGGGCAGTTCCGGACGTCCCGCGCCCTCGGCCGCCTTCGTCCTCGGTGGAACCGGCCGCGAGGCCGCCGTCGCCGCCCAACTCCGGGAACGGGTCGACTTCCCGGTGGACTGCCCCGACCTCGGCACGCGCCTCGGCCTCGGACCCGCCGACTCCGAGGCCGCCGCCGCGGGCTTCTCCGTGGCCGGACTCGCCTCCGGCGCCACCGACCCGGCCGGACTCGCCTTCGACTTCCTCAGCCCGAAGAAGCCGACGCCGCCGGTCGACACCCGCCGCCTCAAGATGCTCGCCGGCGCAGTCGCCGCTATCGCCGCGATCGGGCTCGTCCTCGGCATCCGCTCCACCCTCGTCAACCGCCGCCTCGCCGTCCTCACCCAGCTGCAGTCCGAGATCGTCGCCGCCGAAAAGAACCGGCCGACCTTCCGCCAGAAGCTCCAGCAGGCCGCCACCCTCAAGGCCTGGTCCGCCGAGAACCGCGAGTGGCTCGACCACTACGCCCACCTCAGCGCCATCCTGCCGCCCAGCGAGGAAGTCTACCTCACCTCCGTCGCCTTCGGTCCCAACAACGCCATCCGCCTCGCCGCACAGGCCCGCAGCGGCGAGATCCTCGCCAAGCTCGACCGACAGCTCCGCGCGGCCGGCTACGACGTGAAGCCCCTCGCCATCACCCCGGGCGCCGACCGCAACGGCTACGGCTTCCGTACCACCGTCGAGCTCACCGTCCCCGCCAAGCTCCGGTTCGACCTCACGAAGCTTTCCCCGCCGCCCCGTCCCGCGGACGACGGCTCGCTCGACGCGCCGCGGAAGGGAGGTGCCCGGTGAACGAAAGAGAGAAGCGCCTCGCCCTCGCCGTCGGAGGCATCGTCGGCGCCATCGTCCTCATCCTGCTCGGCCGCGTCGTGTTCCTCCGCCCGATCCAGGACGTCGACCGCCGCATCGTCGCCGCACGCCTCAAGCTCGACGGCCTCGCCAAGGAACGGCGCGACTTCTTCGCCGCCGATGAGGCCGTGAAGGCCGTCGCCGCGCGGACCTTCTCGGACGACATCGACCAGGCCAGCGCGCGGTTCGGCGAGATGCTCACCCGCACCATCATCAACAGCGGCCTGCGCGAGTCGGACTTCAGCCGCCTCCCCACCGGTTCCCGGAAGCTCCGTGGCGCCCTTGAAACCGGTTGGGCCGTGCGCGGGGAAGGCCCGCTCGCCCAGGTCATCAGCCTCGTCTTCCTCCTCGACCGCGCCGCGCCGGTCCACCGCCTCGACGGCCTCACGCTCAGCGTCGGCGACAGCCCCGGCCGGGTCCGGGTCAGCTTCCGCTACCTCACCCTCGTCCCCTCCCCGTCGCCCGACGTCGAGCGGACCGAGTTGGAGTCGAAGTTCACCGCCGAAAGCCCGGAACGCCGCGCGTACGATCCGCTGGTCGCCCGCGACGTCCTCCGTCCCTACCTCCGGCGTCCGCCGCCCGCGCCGCCCGCCGGCCAACCGGCTCCTCCCGTCGCACCCGCACCGCCCGGTTCGCCGGGTCCCGAGACCTTCCGAGTCGTCTCCCTCTCCGAATGGGCCGGCGAACCTGAGATCCACGTCCGCGACCTCACCGCCCAGAAGACCGTCCGCTACAAGGTCGGCGACACCATCGCCGGCGGCGTCATCGTCCAGGTGGACTACCGCCCCATGCCCACGCCCGGCCGCGAAGGGCTGCTCTCCTCGAGCCGCGTCGTCCTCCGCATCGGCGCCGAATACTGGGCCATCGAACGCGGCGGCACCTTCGCCGACCGCCACAAGCTCAAGCCCGAGGAACTGCCGCCCGGCCTCGCCAAGTCCTGATCCCGGCCTACGTCCCCCACCACGCCCCCTTTCCCGCACCTCACATGAGTCCCACACGAATCCACGGTCTCGCCCTGGCGCTGCTCCTCGCCGCCGGCCCCGCCGCCCGCGCCCAGGAGGTCGTCGTCCAGGCGACCGCCCCCGCCGCGGCGACCGCTCCGACCAACGGCCCTGCCGCCGCGACGGCCAGCCGCAACATCCGCTTCCAGTTCGACGGCATCCCCTACGCCGACGTCATCGAACGGTTCGCCCAGATGTCCGGCAAACCCGTCGTCGGCGAGGTCGCCATCCCGGGCTCCATCACCTTCAACGACCCCAGCGCGTACAGCTACCCCGAGGCCTTCGACACGCTGAACGTCATCCTCTCGATGAAGGGCCAGATGCTCGTCGAGGAAGGCAACTTCCTCCGCGTGGTCCCGTTCCGCGAACTCCCGCAGACCCCTCTCCGCATCCTCCGCGGCGGCGACAAGGCCGATGGCGTCCGCCCCGGCGAGGTCGTCACGGTCGTGCTCGAGCTCAAGAACCTGGACGCCGCTGAGATCTCCCCCGCCGTCACCAACCTCCTCTCCTCCGCCGGCTCCGTCGCCCCGCTCTCCCGTGGACGCGGCCTCATCCTCACCGACCGTCTCAGCAACATCCAACGGATCCGCGCCCTCATCGGCTCCGTGGACAACGAGACCGCCGCGGAACGGCAGATGAAGACCTACACCCTCCTCCACGCCTCGGGCGCGGTGGTGGCGGACCTCATCAACCGGACCTTCGGCATCTCCACCGCGCCGAAGCGCACCCAGTTCAACCCGCAGACCAAGCAGCTCGACGTCCTCCCGGCGGACCCCAGCGACTACGTCACCGCCGTCTACGACGACGCCTCCAGGACGCTCGTCCTCTTCGGCCCCCGCGAACGCCTCGGCCTCGCCGACGAACTCATCTCGCGCTTCGAGGACGGCAACGCCGGCGCCGGCGACGTCCGCATCTACACGCCGCAGGTGATCAAGGCCGAGGAGTTGGCGGCCATGATCCGCCAGGCCATCCCCGGGGTCGCCATGCCCAACGAGTCCGGCTCCGCCGCCGCCACCAAGGCCCGCGTCATCGCCGAGAAGGACTCCAACCGACTCATCGTCGCCGCACCCCTCGCCGGCCAGGCCGACCAGATCGAGGCCCTCATCAACCGCCTCGACAAACCCGTCCACGGCTCCGGCGGGACCACCTTCCAGAACGCCAACAAGGTCCAGGCGGTCCAGATCACACGCGTCTTCCGCACCCGCACCGCCGAGGCCGCCAACGTCGCCAAGATCCTCACCGAGGCGCTCTCCCGCACCCTGCCCGGCGGACAGAAGGTCCCCACCGCCTCCGTCGCCGTCGAACCCGGCTCCCAGAGCATCGTCGTCACCGGCTCCCCCGGCGACGTCCAGACCGCCACCGACATCCTCTCCCAGCTCGAGACCGGCTCCACCTCGCCGCGTCCCCAGCAGACCCGCTTCCTCGAGCTCGGCAGCGTCTCCGAGGCCAAGCGCCTCGTGCCCCTCGTCGAGCAGATCTACCGCAGCCAGGTCGCCGACGGCGCCTCGGGCGGCACCGCCCACGCCAAGATCCTCGCCGAACCCGACACCTCGCGGATCATCGTCACCGCCTCCGAGGAACACCTCACCCGCATCGAGGAGATCATCCGGAACCTGCGCGCGGACAAGTCGAAGCCCCAGGAACGATCCCTGCACATCGTCTCACTGAAGAACGCCCGCCTCGAATCCGCCTTCACCAGCATCAACAGCCTCATCACCGAACGCATGGGCGACCGCCGGTTCCAGGACCAGCCCAAGCCCTCGGTCGTCCCCGACAACGCCAACAACCGCCTCCTCGTCACCGCCACCGACGAGCAGCGCAAGGAGATCGAGGCCATCGTCGCCGTCGTCGACGTGGCCCCCGAGAAGGCCCGCCGCGAGATGGCGGTGATCCCCGTCCACGCCAAGTCCCCCTCCGAGCTCATCGCCCTCGCCGGACAGCTCATGGCCCAGCTCGGCGAACAGCCGGGCAACCCCCAGCTCGAGCCCAAGCTCATCCCCGACGCCTCGGGCAAGCAGATCATCGTCCTCGCCGCCGAGGCCGACATCCAACGGGTCCGCACGCTCGTCCAGCAACTCGACACCGCCACCACCACCGCCGTCAGTCGCCAGTTCCGCGGCGTCGAACTCCACTCCCGCACCGCCGCCGAGCTCACCCCGCTCGTCCAGCAGCTCTACCTCGAACAGATCCGCGGGAACACCGAGCCCGCCGGCGGTCCCGCCACGCTGCTCGCCGACCCGAAGAACAACCGCATCATGGTCAGCGGCGCCGAACGCGAGATCGCCCGCGTCGAGGGCATCATCCGTCAGCTCGATCCCGCAGGACAGAAGGGCGCCCGCGAGGAGACCCGCGTCATCCGCCTCAAGGCCGCCGTCGCCGCCGACATCTCCGGCCTCGTCGAGAAGAGCCTCAGCACCCAGCCCGGCGCCGTGAAGGTCCTCGTCGACACCCGCTCCAACAGCCTCGTCATCACCGGCGAATCCTCCGCCGTCGAGGCCGCCGCGAAGATCATCCGCGAACTCGACCTGCCGTCCGACGTCCAGCCGCGCGAGATGAAGGTGATGGAACTCAAGCAGGCCGAGGCCAACGCGCTCTCCACGCTCGCCGCCTCCATCGCCACCGACCTGCTCAAGAGCCAGCGCGGCACCGAATACGTCCCGCAGACCCGGATCTTACCCGACCCCGCCGCCAACCGCGTCGTCCTCTCCGGCCCGCGCGAGGAGCTCGCCGTCTACACCCAGGTCGTCGAACGCCTCGACCAGGCCCCCGAGGCCGCCGGCGGCGCCCGCGTCTTCCGCCTCGTCAACGCCGACGCCGCCCAGGTCGTCGGCGTTGTCTCCAACGCGATGGTCAAGTTCGACGCCCGCAACCAGCCCATCCGCCGAGCCACCGTCTCCCTCGACCGCGAATCCAACAGCATCGTCGTCTCCGGCTCCCGCCAGGATCTCAAGGACGCCGAGGGTATCATCCAACGCCTCGACAACGAGGGCATCGACCCGGCGGCCGGCGGCAGCGGCTCCGGCACTGTCGCCGCCGCAGGATCCTCCAAGAACCGCCAGCTCAGGATGGTCGACGTCAACGGCGATCCCGACACCCTCTCCCAGCTGGCCACCCGCGTCTTCGCCGCCCAGAACGCCGGACGGACCATCACCAACCTCGTCTCGATCACCCCGGAGCCCAACGGCCGCCGCCTCATCGTCCTCGCCCCGGAGTCCGTCCTGCCGCAGGTCCAGACCGTCATCTCCGCCCTCGACTCCAAGCCCGAACAGGCCCAGCGCGAACTCCACACCATCGAGCCGCGCGGCTCCCGCGGCACTGAGATCCTGCCCGTGGTCAACCGCATCTACGGCGAACAGACCCAGGGCCGCACCACCAAGCCCGCCTCCCTCTACACCGACCCCTCCGGCGACCGCATCATGGTCTTCGGCACCCGCGACCAGGCCGCCGCCGTCCGCCAGATCGTCGAGACGCTCGCCTCCGACACCCCGGAGGCCCGCACCAACCGCATCTTCGACCTCGGCAAGCCCACCGAGGCCCAGCGCCTCGTCCCCGTCATCCAGCAGCTCTACCGCGACCAGTCCGCCGGCGACACCGGTGACGGACCCGCCGACGCCCAGATCCTTTCCGACGGCCGCTCGGGCCGCGTCATCGCCACGGGACGACCCTCCCACCTCGACCGCATCGCCTCCATCGTCGCCAGCCTCCAGGCGTCCGGTTCCACCGCCAACGCCCGAGAAACCCGCACCTTCGACGTCGGCTCCGCCGCCGATGTCCAACGCCTCCAGCCGCTCATCCAGCAGCTCTACACCGACCAGTGGAAGGAACGCGCCGACAGCGACCCCGCCGACGCCCAGATCCTCCCCGACCCCCGCGCCGGCCGCATCATCGTCACCGGCCGCCCCGACCACCTGCAGAAGATCGAGTCCATCCTCCAGCAGCTCGGCGCCGGCCCCGCCAAGCCGCAGGCCGACGGACGCGAGGTGCGCATCCTCGACCTCGCCACCGCCAGCGCCAACGACCTCGCCGCCACCGTCCGCTCCCTCTACCTCGACCAGGCCAAAACCCGCTTCGGCGCCACCCCGCCCGACACCTCCATCACCCCGGACACCGGCGGCAACCGCCTCATCGTCGTCGGCGAGACCAACGAGGTCGCCCAGGTCGAGGACCTCGTCCGCAAGCTCGATAAGGTCTCCGCCCAGAGCGCCACCGCCCGCGTCTTCAAGATCCGCTCCGCCGAACCCGAGAAGGTCGCCGAGGTCCTCTCCTCCGCCCTCGTCCGCTACGACGCCTTCGGCCGTCCGCAGAAGCGCACCACCGTCTCCGTCGACGCCAAGAGCCGCACTCTCATCGTCACCGGCGACCCCAAGGAGCTTCAGTCCGTCTCCACCATCATCGAACAGCTCGACACCTCCCTCGGCTCCCGACCGGACCGTCGGATGAAGGTCGTCGGACTCCGCCAGGGCCGCGCCGCCGAGATCTCCTCCCGCGTCCGCCAGCTCTACAACGACCAGGCCCGCAACCAACCGGAACTCGCCCTCTCCGACCTGCTCATCCTCGACGACACCACCAGCAACCAGCTCATCCTCGCCGGCAGCGACGCCCAGATCACCCTCGTCGAAGGCATCCTCGAACAGCTCCAGAAGACCGCCGCCACCCGGGGCGAACGCGAGACCCGCCCGCTCGCCGTCGGACAGCCCGACGAGATCGCCCGCGTGGTCCCGCTGGTCCAGCAGCTCTACACCGAACGCTGGAAGACCAAGGACCCCGCCGACCCCGCCGACGCCCAGATCATCGCCGACCCCGCCAACGGCCGCCTGCTGGTGACCGGCCTGCCCGCCCACATCGCCGAGATCGAGTCGATCCTCGCCCTCGTCCGCAATCCGGCCGCCGACTCCGCCGCCCGCGACACCCGCGTGATCAACCTCGGCACCGCGCAGGCCGCGGACGTCGCCGCCACCGTCCGATCCCTCTACCAGGAGCAGATCCGCTCCGAATCCCTGCCCCCCGCCGAACAGGCCGTCATCCGCCCCGACGCCGCCGGCAACCGCCTCGTCGTCACCGGCCGCACCAACGACCTCGACCGCATCGCCGCGCTCGTCCGCACGCTGGACTCCGCCAACGAACGCTCCGGCGGCTCCCGCGTCTTCCGCCTCACCAACGCCGAACCCCAGCAGATCGCCGCCGCGCTCTCCAACTCCCTCGCACGCCTCGATCCCTTCGGACGTCTCGTCCCCCGCGTGACCATCGGCGTCGATGCCCAGTCCCGCACCGTCGTCGTTTCCGGCGAGCCGAAGGACCTCCAGTCCGCCGAGCAGATCGTCCAGCAGCTCGACGCCACCGGCACCCGCGAGGCCCGCGACCTCCACCTCCTTCCCATCCGCACCGGCACCGCCTCCGAGGCCCTTACCCGCCTCCGCACCCTCGCCAACGACCGCCTCCGCGGCGCCGGCGGCGGCCAGGAGCCGGTGTTCATCGCGGACGACTCCAACGGCCGCATCCTCGTCACCGCCACGGATTCCCAGTGGAAGGCCGTCGAGGAGATCGCCGGGAAGCTGTTCGACGGCGACGGCTCCGCCGGACGCCAGGTCCGCCCGCTCGCCCTGTCGCACATCAACGCCGCGACCATCACGCCCCTGATCGCCCAGCTGTTCGCCCGCGAGATGGCCGCCACCGACCCCGCCCAACGCCTCATCCTCACCCCGACCCCCGACGACCGCGCGCTTCTCGTCGACGCCAGCCCCGCCGTCTTCGAGAGGATCGGCGCCGTGGTGAAGACGGTCGACGTCGCCGAAACCGGCGGCTCGTCCGTGCTCCAGACCGTCCTGCTCAAGAAGACTGTCGCCGACACCGTCGCCGAGTCCGTGAACCGCGCACTCGCCGCCAAGGGCACCGACAGCCGCCTGCGCCGCGTCACCATCACCCCGGTCACCGGCGCCAACGCGCTCCTCCTCAACGGCCCCGGCGAGTCGGTCCAGGAGATCCTCAAGCTGGTGAAGGAACTCGACGCCGAAAGCGCCACCGGCGAGGTCGAGGTCCGCATCTACAAGCTCTCCAGCGCCGACGCCAAGGAGGTCCAACCCGTCCTCTCCCAGCTGCTCGCCAACGTGAGCGGACGCCTCGAGCGCCGCGGCCTCGGCGGCGGCCGCTTCCAGCCCACCATCGCCATCGACCCCCGCTCGAACAGCCTCCTCATCACCGCCTCGGCGATCCACTTCAAGCTCGTCGAGCAGCTGCTCCCCACCCTCGACAAGGCCCCGGACCGCTCCGACCGCGACGTCCAGTTCGTGTGGCTCAAGAACGGCCGCGCCACCGACATCGCCGGCAAGGTCGAGGCGGTCTACGGGGAACGCCCCCGCAACGAACGCCCCGTCGTCGAGACCGACACCGAGGCCAACACCCTCACCGTCATCGCCCGGCGCGCCGACATGCCCCAGATCCAGGACCTCATCCAGCGCCTCGACGCCTCGGCGCAGGACAACACGATCCAGGTCCGCATGGTGACCGTCGACGACGTCCCGGTGGACCAGATGGTCGGCATGCTCACCAACATCTACCCGCAGATGCATGGCGGTGCGATGAAGCTGGTCGACCGCATCCCCGCCGGGGCCGCCGGTCGCACCAACGCCCCGGGAAGCGCCCCCGAGGTCGTCGTCGCCCTCGACCGCGCCGCCAACGCCCTCATCCTCGCCGGACCTTCCGCCGAGCTCGACCGCATCAACCGTATGGTGTTCGACCTCTCGTGGAACGCGATGACCGGCGAATCGGAACTCCGCATCGTCCCCCTCCGTGAAGCCGACCCGGTCGTGCTCGCCCGCACCCTCAACAACCTGTTCCGTCCCGAATCCGCCCGCGGCGAGGGTCCCCAGCCCCAGCCGAATCCCCAGCAGCAGGCGGCACAGGCCACCCGGACTCCCCGGCTCACCGTCGTCCCCGAGCCCCGCACCCGCAGCCTCGTCGTGCGCGCCTCGGTCAAGGACTTCGCGGTCGTCGAGGGCCTCGTGAAGCAGCTCGACAGCGCCGGCCCGACCTCGGCGCTCACCTCGCGCCTCGTCGCCCTCACCAACACCCCGGCCGCCAAGATCACCCCGCTGGTCCAGCAGATGGTCCAGCAGCTCAACGTGCAGCACCCCGGTGATCCCCTCAGCGTCATCCCCTACGAACGCACCCGCAGCCTGCTCGTGATCGCCCGCGAACCCATGATCGCGCAGGTGGAGCAGATGATCCGCTCGCTCGACGGCCCGGCCGCCGACGCCGAAGCCGAGGTCCGGGTCTTCACCCTCAAGAACTCGAGCGCCACCCAGATCACCGCCGTCCTCCAGGGACTGCTGCGGCCCGGCAACGCCGGCGAGACCACGCCCGAGGCCCGCGAACTCCAGGAACAGGTCCGCCGGCTGAGGATCCGCGGCGACAAGGGCGCGGCCGCCGACCTCGACCTCGACAAGCCCATCAAGATCACCCCCGACCCCGCCGGCGGAAACCGCCTGCTCGTCACCTCGACCTCCCGCAACCTCGACGCCCTCGCCACGGTGGTCGAGCTGCTCGACCGCGCCGGCAGCGCCGAGGCCGCAGACGTGAACTTCGTCGTGCTGCTCCACGCCGACGCCAACACCGCCGCGCAGACGCTCAACACGATCTTCGCCCAGGGCATCCGCCTCGGCCTCCGCTCCGGCGGCGTCGGCCAGCCCGAGTCCGGCACCGGCAAGGGACTCGTCTCCCCCCTCGCCGTCACCGCGGACACCCGGATGAACGCCCTCATCCTCTCCGGACGCCGCGACTCCATCGAACTCGCCCAACGCCTGCTCCGCGACATGGACAAGCCCTGGGACAACGCCGTCACCGAGGTGAAGCTCTTCCGCCTCAAGCACGCCACGCCCAGCAGGGTCCTGCCGATGCTCCAGGCGGTCTTCGCCGAAGGCCCCGCGGTCCCCGGCGCCGAGGGCCTCACCGCCTTCGTCACCCGCCTCCAGACCCGGCGCGACGGCGGCAAGCCGGTCTCCACCGAACAGGCCAAGGTCCGCCAGGCCCTCACCCTCCAGGCCGACGACACCACGGGCACCCTCATCGCCGCCGCCCGCTCCGACGCCCTGCCCCTGATCGAGGAGGTGCTCAACCAGCTCGACATCCCCGACGCCTCCGGACTCAGCACCGTCCGCATCTACCCCCTGAAGCACGCCGACGCCGCGACGCTCCAGAAGATCGTCACCGACCTCCATTCCGGGCCCCGCAGCGCCAACACCCGGCCCGCCGACCGCCCCACGCTGACCCTCGACGACCGCTCGAACTCGCTCATCGTCGCCGGCAACGAGAAGGCCTTCGCCATCGTCGACAGCCTGCTCGCCCAGCTCGACCGCGAGATGCCCCTAGAGATGCGCGACGTGCGGATCCTCCCGCTGGCCCACGCCGAGGCCACCCAGCTCGCCGCCACCCTCCAACGGCTCATGGACCAGCGGGTCGCCCGCCAGGGCAGCCTCGGCCGCGGACAGGCCGAGTCCCTCCGCGTGCTCATCCTTCCGGAGCCGCGCTCCAACAGCCTCCTCGTCGGCGGCGGCAAGGACGCCTTCGAACTCGTCGAGTCCCTCGCCCAACGCCTCGACCAGGCGGAGCCCGGCCTCTCCGGCGGCGTCCGCATCGTCCCCCTCGAGTACGCCGATTCGCGGATCCTCTCCGCCTCGCTCAACCAGCTCTTCACCCAACGCTACCAGGCCGCCACCTCGCCCGAACTCCAGCGCCAGAAGCCCGTCATCCTCCCCGACGCCCGCGTCAACGCCCTGCTCGTCTCCGCCGGCAAGGCCGACAACGAGGTCATCGACGACCTGCTCAAGAAGCTCGACCGCAAGCTCGACAACCCCTCGCTCATGCTCACGGTCATCCCGCTGAAGCACAACGACGCCGCCAAGGTCGCCGCCACGCTCGAAGGCGTCTTCACCGCGCGCCAACAGGCCCGCACCCTCCCCGGGCAGACCCCATCCCCCACCGACCGCGTCGAGATCCAGACCGACTCGCTCAACAACTCGCTGATCGTCTCCTCCAACCGGGAGAACCTCGACCTCGTCAACGAGCTGCTCGCCCGGATCGACGTCGAGCCCACGGTCGCCGAGGGCGTGCTCGAGACCTTCGTGCTCAAGCACGCCGACGCCCAACGCGTGGCCACCATGCTGAAGTCGCTCGTCCAACAGGGCATGTACCGGCCCGGCCGCTCCGCCGTCCAGGTCCCCGGCCAGGCCAACCGCGACGCCATGGCCATCGCCGTCGACACCCGCAGCAACACCCTCATGGTCTCCGCGAGCCCCGACAACCTCGGGCTCATCAAGGAGATCCTCGCCCGCGTCGACACCGTGGACTTCATGTCCGCCACCGACCTCAAGATCTACAAGCTCGACCACGCCCGCGCCTCCAACCTCGCCGGCGTCCTCAACCAGTACTTCCAGGCCCGGCGCACGGCCGACGCCGCCTCCCTGAACGCGCCCGAACGCAGCATGCCGGTCGCCGTCATCCCCGACACCCGCCTCAACGCCATCCTCGCCACAGGCTCCAAGGAGGCCATCGACACCCTCGACCGCATCGTCCCGCAGCTCGACGCCGAGGACCGCCTCGCCCAGCTCAACTTCCGCGTGTTCCCGCTCAAGCAGGCGACCGCTATCCGCATGCAGGACACCCTGCAGAAGCTGTTCGCCAACCGCCCGCCCCGCGCCCGCGGCGAACCCACCGACCCCATCACCGTCGTCGCCGACGCCTGGGTCAACGCCATCATCGTCGGCGCCGTGGTCGAGGACATGTCCATGGTCGACTCGCTCATCACCCGGCTCGACACCACCCAGGCCGAGCTCGGCCTCACCGTCGAGGTGATCGCCCTCGCCAAGGCGGACGCCCGGCGCGTCGCCCAGACCGTCCAGGGACTCTTCCGCGAAGGCACCCAGGGCGGCCCCATCCCCATCGTCGTCAGCGCCGACGAACGGGTGAACGCGCTCGTCGTCTCCGCCGGCGCCACCGACCTCAAGCGCATCCGCGACGTCGTCTCCAAGCTGGACACCGACCAGACCGCCCGCGTCAGCGAGATCCGTGTTCTCCCGCTCAAGTACGCCCGCGCCGAGACCATGGCCCAGGTACTCAACACCTCCCTCAACACCAAGCCCACCCCGCTCTCCGAACTCAGCCCCAACGCGCAGTCCGTGCTCCAGTTCGTCACCCGCACCGAGGACGGACGCGAGCTCGTCACCGCCGCCCTCAAGGAGGCGATTCTCATCACGCCGGATTCCCGCATGAACGCCCTCGTGGTGTCGGGACCGGTCGACTACATGGGCCTGCTCGAGCAGATCGTCTCCCGCCTCGACAACAGCTCGCCGCGCGAGGCCCGCATCAAGGTGTTCTCCCTCCGCAACGCCGACGCCCAGCAGACCGCCCAGCTGCTCCTCTCCATGTTCCGCATGCAGGCCGGCGGCGCCTCCGGCCCGAACCAGCGCACCATCCAGTACACGCTGATGCGTCCCGCACAGGACGGCACCGTCTCCGCCGGCGCCTCCGCCGTCATCGGATCCGAGGAGCAGTCCGCCCTCACCGTCAGCGTCGATCCCCGCACCAACACGCTGCTCGTCGGCGGCACCGAACACTACGTCGGCCTCGTCGAGCAGATCATCGAGACGCTCGACTCCTCCGAGGCCCTCGAACGCCGCACCGAGGTCTACCGACTCAAGAACGCCCAGGCGCCCGACGTCGGCTCCGCCATCCGCAACTTCCTCGACCAGGAGCGCCAGCGCGTCACCCAGGTCCTCGGCACCGATGCCGTCGGCACCGCCCAGCGCCTGCTCGAACGCGAGGTCGCCATCGTCCCCGAGCAGGTCAGCAACACCCTCCTCCTCTCCGCCAGCCCGAGGTACTTCGACCAGATCCACGAGATCATCGAGGAACTCGACCAGCCCCAGTCCCAGGTGCTGATCCAGGTCATGCTCGCCGAGGTCACCCTCGACTCGACCCGCGACCTCGGCTTCGAGTGGAGCTTCGCCAAGAACGTCGGCGGCGGATGGAACGTCGGCACCGGCACCGACTTCGCCCTCCCCACCGCCCTCAACAACTTCGGCGGCTACTCCGCCCTGGTCACCGGCAACAACGTCACCTTCCTCCTCCGCGCCCTCGAGAACGAAGGCCGCGTCGAGGTCCTCAGCCGCCCGCAGATCCTCACCTCCGACAACAAGGCGGCCTCGATCAACATCGGCCAGCGCGTCCCGCTCATCACCGGATCCCAGCTCACCCCGCAGGGCGGCACGGTCAACACCTTCGACTACCGCGACGTCGGCGTGAACCTCACCGTCACCCCGCGCATCACCGGCGACGGCTTCGTCAAGATCGACGTCGGCGCCACCAACAGCTCCCTCTCCAGCTCCTCGGTCGAGATCAACGAGCGCGCCACCGTCCCCATCATCAACGAACGCCGCGCCTCCACCACCGTCACCGTCCAGAGCGGCCAGACCGTCGTCATCGGCGGCCTCATCGGCACCGTCGACGACGTCCGCAACAAGAAGACCCCCTTCCTCGGCGACATCCCCGGCATCGGCTTCTTCTTCCGCAGCACCTCCAAGAAGTCCGAACGTCGCGAACTGCTCATCATGCTCACCCCGCAGGTGCTCACCTCCAACCACGACCAGCCCGCGCGCATCGTCGACATCGGACGCCACTCCCGCGAACAGCTCGACCCCTCCATCCTGCGTGAGACCAAGCAGAACGACCCCATGAAGAACCGGCTTCTCGACCCCCTCTATCCGGACGGCCGCAAGTCCGGACGGACCAACGCGCCGGCGAAGCTCTGATGCGCCTTCACCCGCCTCCATCGTCTCCCCGTCGCCCCGGCTCGGGCCGGGCCTTCCGGCTCATCGGGCTCATCGGCCTGGCCGGACTCGTCGCCGGCCCGGTCGGCTGCGCGTCCAAGGGCGGCTCGACCGGCACGTCCCGGAACGCCTCCGGGATCACCGAGCTCAACCTCCTCACCCTGCCGGTCGCCCTCAACCTCGACTCCGCTCCCGGCGCCGACGGCATCGCGGTGAAGATCTACGCCAGCGCCAATGCCTCGCCGAAGCCCGTTGCCATCCGTTCCGGCGAGATCGAGATCCTCCTGTTCGACGGACTGCTTGCCAAGGACACCACCCGCATGCCCGAGCCGTCGCGCAGCTGGAAGCTGACCGCCAAGGAACTCCGCCCGTGGGAGGTCACCGCCATGGTCGGCACCGGCTACCAGCTCACCCTCCGCTGGGATTCCTTCAAGCCGGCCCAGGACCGCGTCACCGTCGTCGCCCGCATGCCCCTCGGCGAAGGACGCTTCCTCTACAGCAGCCCGGGCGTGATCTCCTGCTCGTCGGAACGCTGATTCCCAGCCCCATGGCCACGGGGCCGACGCCCGATGTGGTCCCGGTGGCCATCGGTGGCGGACGGTCGGCGACACCACCCCTCGGTTCGGGACGCACCGGCATCGGAGGTCGTGGCTCGGGTCCCTGCAGGTTCGCGGCTGATTTCCGCGGGACTGGGGTTAGGATGCCGCCGGCATGAAGCGACTACCGACCTTGATCACGGCCGCCCTCCTGGCAGGCTGCGGCGCCGGAACCCATCGGGACATCCTGACCAGTTCCCACTCCAGCGCCGTGCCGGGTTCACCGGCGGCTTCCTACACCCACCCCGCCACGGCGAGCCCGGAGCCGTTCAAGGTACCGCCCGTCCCGCGGTTCTCCGTCTCCTACATGGACACCACGGTGAAGCCGTCCGACGACTTCTACGCCTACGCCGCCGGCAGCTGGCGGAAGAACAACCCGGTGCCGTCGGACAAGTCCCGCTGGAGCGGCTTCGAGGAGCTCGACCAACGCAACTGGTTCCTCATCCGCACCATCCTTGAGGACGCCGCGGCCGGTCGCATCGCCGGCCCCAAGGCGCGGCAGGTCGGCGACCTCTACGCCGCGGCCATGGACACCAACCGCATCGAGAAGCTCGCCTTCGCCCCGCTGGCGGAAGACTTCGGGAAGATCGCCGCCGTGCGCGACGCCGCGTCGCTTATCGGTCTCGTCGGCGAACTGCACGTCCGCTCCACCGCCGCCCTCTTCGGGAGCGGGGTCGAGGCCGATGCGAAAAACAGCTCGGTCTATGCCTTCTACGTCTCGCAGGGCGGACTCGGCCTGCCGGACCGCGACTACTACCTCGCCGACGGCTTCGCCCAGCAGCGTGAGGCCTACCGGGCCCACATCGTCCGCATGCTCACCCTGGCCGGCGACGCCCCGGAGGCCGCGGCTTCCGCGGCCGGGAAGATCCTCGAGCTCGAGACCGCCCTCGCCAAGGCCAGCAAGCCCCGCGTGGAGCTGCGCGACCCGCTGGCGAACTACAACAAGCTCGACCGCGCCGGACTCGCCAGGCTCGCGCCGGGGATCGACTGGAACCGCTACTTCACCACGATCGGGACGCCCGGTGTGACCGAGGTCATCGTCGGCCAGACCAACTTCCTGGCGGGCCTCGGCGGGTTGCTCTCCGAACGGCCCATCGCCGACTGGAAGTCCTACGTCCGTTGGCACGTGATCCGCGACGCCGCCCCCTGGCTCCACGCGGCCGCGGCGCAGGAATCGTTCACCTTCTATGGGACTACCCTGCGCGGCCAACCGGCGCAGGAACCCCGCTGGCAGCGCGCCGCCAAGTTGGTGGACGCGAACCTCGGCGAGGCCCTTGGCGCCGTGTTCGTCGAACGCCACTTCACGCCGGCCGCCCGCGCCCGCATGGCCGCACTCGTGACCGATCTCCGGGCCGTCTTCGCCGACCGCGTCCAGAAGCTGGACTGGATGAGCGACGCCACCAAGGTCAAGGCCCGCCAGAAGTTCGAGCGCTTCACCGAGAAGATCGGCCATCCCGCCGCCTTCCGCGACTACTCCGCGGTGGTCGTCCGTCGCGACAACCTCGTCGCCTCCCTCGGCAGCGCCTCCGCCTTCGAACACCGGCGCCGCACCGCACGCCTCGGCGGCCCCGTCGACCGCTCCGAATGGGAGATGACTCCACAGACGGTGAACGCCTACTTCAACCCGCTGCAGAACGAGATCGTCTTCCCCGCCGGCATCCTCCAGCCGCCGTTCTTCGACGCCGAGATCGACGACGCCGTGAACTACGGGGCCATCGGCGTGGTGATCGGACACGAGATCACCCACGGCTACGACGACGAGGGCCGCAAGTTCGACGCCTCCGGCAACATCAACGACTGGTGGACGGACGCGGACGCGAAGGAGTTCGAGAGCCGCGCCCAGAAGCTGGTGGACCAGTACGGCTCCTACGAGCCGCTGCCCGGCAAGAAGGTCAACGGCCGCCTGACCCTCGGCGAGAACATCGCCGACCTCGGCGGCATCACCATCGCCTTCGACGCGCTCCAGCGCTCCCTCGCGCGGGATCCCTCCAAGCGACGGGTCATCGACGGCTTCACCCCGGAGCAGCGCTTCTTCCTCTCGCTCGCCCAGCTGTGGCGTGCCAACTACCGCGAGGCCGAACTCCAGCGCCGCCTGGTCATCGACCCGCACTCGCCGGCCATGTACCGCGGCTTCGGACCGCACGTGAACCATTCCGCGTTCTACCAGGCCTTCGGCATCACCGAGGGCTCCCCCATGTGGCTCGCCCCCGAGAAGCGCGCCGTGATCTGGTGACCCGCGGATGAGCGCAAGGCCGGCCAACGCTTCCCGCGATGGCCGGCCTTTGGTTTTCCGGATTGCCGGGTAGTTCTCCCGATCAGCGCTTCTTCCCGAACTTCTTCGCCGCCGGCGCCTTCAGCTTCTTGAACTCGCGGGTCAGGTTCGTCAGCGACGCCTCCACGCCCATCCGCTCCAGCGAACTGGCCCCGACGAAGCCCACGGCGTCGGTGTTCTGGATCACCCGGTCCGCATCGGCCGGCGTGTTGATCGGACCGCCGTGGCACAGGAAGAAGATGTCCTTCCGCACCTGGCTGGCCGCGTCGATGATCTCCTGGGTCCGCTTCAGAGTGAAATCCCAGCTCACCAGGGCCTTCTTCACCCCGATGCTCCCGCCGATGGTCGTGCCGACGTGGGCGATGATCGCGTCCGCTCCCGCCTTGGCCATCTCGACCGCCTCCTCGGGCGAGCCGACATAGACCACCGAGAACAGGTCCATCCGACGCGCCAGCGCGACCATCTCGTACTCCTTGGTCACGCTCATCCCGGTCTCCTCCAGCACGCCGCGGAAGTGGCCGTCCACGATGGTGTGGGTCGGGAAGTTGTTCACTCCCGAGAAGCCCATCTCCTTCACCTTCCCCAGCCAGTGCCACATCCGGCGACGCGGATCGGTCGCATGGACACCGCAGATGACCGGGACCTCCTCGACCACCGGCAGCACCTCGTACTCGCCGATCTCCATGGCGATCGCGTTCGCGTCGCCGTAGGCCATCATCCCCGCCGTCGAACCATGGCCCATCATGCGGAAGCGGCCGGAGTTGTAGATGATGATCAGGTCCGCCCCGCCCTTCTCGATGAACTTCGCGCTGATGCCCGTGCCCGCGCCGGCGGCGATGATCGCATCGCCCTTCTTGATGGTGTCCATGAGGCGTTCACGGACTTCCTTGCGGGTGTAGGGGTTTCCTTTGCCGGTCCAGGGATTGGGCATGATGCGTGTGCTTTGGTGGATTGTCGTCGGAGGACGAGCCCATAGTGAACCGATTCCACCCCTCGACAAGCCATGCCGCCAAGGCACGACGGCGTATCCGAAAGCAACGTGACCGGTGTCGACGGAGCGGACGGCATGCCCGGAAACGATCGGTCCGGACGGCTCCCTTCGACCGAAGACGGACAACCCACAGGAACTCGACGAGGGAGCCGTCTGGCCAACCCATGCGGATGTGTCCATGGTCTGCGTGACATGAGCGCGATCGAATCCAAACTCGCCGAACTCGGGATCACCCTTCCCAACCCGCCACCGCCCGGTGGCAACTACCTTCCCTTCCGGATCGAAGGGAACTTCCTGTACCTCCCGGGAGCCATCGCCAGCCGGGACGGCAAGATCCAGTTCGCCGGAAAGGTCGGCGCCGAGTTGAACATCGAGCAGGGTTACGAAGCCGCGAGGCTCTGCGCCCTCAACCTGCTTGCCTGCGCCAAGCTGGCCCTCGGCGACCTCGACCGCATCGACCACGTCGTGTCCGTCAACGGATACGTGAACTGCGTCGACGGATTCCCCGACAGTCCCAAGGTGATCAACGGCGCCAGCGACCTGCTGGTGGCGTTGCTCGGCGATGCGGGCCGCCACGTGCGCGCCGCCGTCGGTGTCGCCGGTCTCCCGGTGAACTCGGCCGTCGAGGTCCAGATGCTCCTCGCCCTCAGGTCCTGATCCGACCCCGACCAACGAAGCCATGGCCAGCCGGTTCCTTTCTCCGTTCCTGCTGGTCCTCGCCGGGTCGCTCGCAGCCCCGTTTCCGGCACTGGCGGATTCCCCGTCCACCAGCGCCAAGACGGTCCCCAATCCGCTGATCGCGCCCGGTGCGGATCCGTGGATCCGCCATCACCGCGGCGAGTACTGGTTCACCGCCACCGCCGGCAATCGCATCGAAATCCGACACGCCCCCACGCTCGCCGGCCTGGCTTCCGCCCAACCGGTCACCGTCTGGCGTGCGCCCGCCACAGGCCCCTTCTCCAGCGACATCTGGGCTCCCGAGTTCCACTTCCTCGACGGGCGTTGGTACCTCTACTTCACCGCCACGGACGAACGCCGAACCGACGCCAACCGGAGGGTGTACGTCCTGGAGTCGGAGTCCGACGACCTGCTCGGAAAGTTCGTCGAGAAGGGGCGCCTCGCGGTTCCCGGAGACGACGCCTACGCGATCGACGCCACCGTCCACCGTCGGTCCGACGGCCGTCTCCACTGCCTCTGGTCCGGCCGGAAGGAGAGCGAACGCGGTCCCCAGAACATCTACATCGCCGCGATGGAGAACCCCTGGACCCTGAAGGGGCCGCGCGTCCGGCTGTCGACTCCGGATCAGCAGTGGGAACGCCATGGCTGGGAGGTCAACGAGGGTCCCGAAGCGCTCGAGCGGAACGGCCGGATGTTCGTGGTCTACTCGGGAAGCGGCTTCACCACGCCGCAGTATTCCCTCGGATTGCTGACCCTCGAACCCGGTGCCGATCCCCTCGACGCAGCCCGCTGGACGAAGTCGAAGGAGCCGGTCTTCCGGGCGCTCGAACGGGAGGAGGGCGGCGTGTTCGGGCCCGGACACAACGGCTTCTTCAAGTCGCCGGACGGCACCGAGGACTGGATCGTCTACCACGCCTGGGATCGGAAGGAGACGCGGGGCCTGCAACGCAGCGCGCGGGCACAGCGGTTCACCTGGTCTCCGGAAGGAACGCCGGTATTCGGCCGACCGGCGCCGCCAGGAATTCCGATCGTGGCGCCTTCCGGGGAACCCAAGGGACCCTGAGCCGGATCCCCGCCGGAAGTCCCCTCACGTCAACCTCCCGTCGAAGGCGGAAGCGGGCGTCGGAGCCCGAGATGGGGCTAACCGTTCCGGAGCGAGGCCCCGAAGATGCAGCCGGCGAGATGCTTCTGGATGCCGACCACGTCGGTGCCCTTCTTGAACTCCTTCGAGATCGGTTCCCCACCGCCCGAAACCCAGATCTTCAACTCGGCATCCGCATCGAAGGATCCCGCCGTCTCGACGCTGAACTGCGTGATGCTCCGGTAGAGGACGCTGTGGTAGGACACCTTCGAACCGGTAAGGCCCTGGACGTCGATGAGGATGAGCCGTTGCTCGGTGAAGATGAAGAGGTCGCGGAAGATCTTGAACCCGCGATTGACGGTCTCGCCGGGGATCAGGACCGGTGCGAGGTCGGACTGGACCTGTTGGATGTCGATCTCGGAGGCGTTGCCGAGGAGGCTGCTGAGGAGTCCCATGTTAGGTGGTGCTTTGGGGTCGGGTTGGTTGAATTCGGAGCGATCGGAGAACCAAGCGCCGACGGTCCTGGCGTGTGAAATCCCGTTCCCGGTTTCCAAGCGACGATGTCCGGTTGCGCAAGTCGGTCTCCCACACCATTTTCAGACCATGCGTCGTTGGCTTCCATTGCTGTTCACCTGGGTCGTCGTCGCCCTCAGTCCGCTCCAAGCAGGGCCCGAAGGCCCGGCGACGCAACCGCCTGCGGGCACCGCTCCCACGACCGTCCTTCCCACCGCACGCACCTTCACCGCGCTGGTTTCCAAGCCTCCCATGAATTCCCCCACCAACGCCGTGGCCGCCGGCAACGCCGGTTCCACCAACGCCCCCTCGCTCGAAACGGTCTACCTCGCCGGAGGCTGCTTCTGGGGAATGGAGGAGATCCTCCGGAACATTCCCGGCGTGAAGGAGACGCAGGCCGGCTACACGGGCGGCTGGCTTCCGAAACCGAAGTACGACGACACCCACGACAGCAAGTCCGGCCACGCCGAGTCGGTGAAGGTGGTGTTCGATCCGGCCGTGCTGCCGTTGGAGGAACTCCTGGAGAAGTGGTTCTTCCGGATGCACGACCCGACCACCCTCAACCGTCAGGGCAACGACGTGGGCAGCCAGTACCGTTCCGCCATCTTCACCTTCAACGAGGCCCAGAAGAAGACCGCCACCACCGTCAAGGCGCGGGTCAACGCCTCGGGCAAGTGGAGGCGTCCGGTCGTGACCGAGATCGCCGACGCCTCGACCTGGTACCCCGCCGAGGGCTACCACCAGAAGTATCTGCTCAAGAATCCGGGCGGCTACTCCTGCCACTACCTCCGGGACTGAAGCCATCCCGGCCTGTTGACGGGCCGCGGAATCACCCAGGCGGCCATGCGGGATGCTGCAGGAGCCGAGTTCCGGCCGCTGCCACTCGCACGGAAATTGGGAGTTTCAGGTCACTCCCGTCTTCCTTCTTCGCGTCCCAAGCCGCTCCGCGAACGTGTTTTTGGGGATCCGGCGGGTGAAGCCCACACCGGATTTGGACCTCACTCGGAAGGGGAGGCCGAGGCGCCTCCCCGGACGCCCGCACTTCACGCGCGATGCGGAAGTGCCGGCGGCGTGTTGCGGTTCAACAGGGCGCGGCGACGGAATCCAGTGAAGATGGCGATGTTCAGGAAGTGCATGCCGCCCAGGATCAGGAGGATCACGCCCTCCTTCGTGCTCAGGGTTTCCAGGGCGGTCTGCAGGTTCGCCGCATCGACCCCGAACCGCAGCGCCAGCGCCACGAAGCCGATGTTCACCAGGTAGAAGCCCACCACCAACAGCTGGTTCACCGCATCGGCCAAGGCCTCGTTCCCGTGGAAGCAGTCCACCAGGAAGATCCGCCCGTTCCGATGCAGCGTCCGGGCCACCCAGACGGTCAAGGTCACGCTCAGGGCCAGATAGGTCAGATGGGTCGCAACGGTCAGGTTCATACGTTTCCTTTCTTTGTGTCGGTTATTTCTGTCGGTACAGAAATTAGTGTATTCGAAGACTCCTTGGCAAGCGAAACCTGGATTTCAGGCCTGCGGGCTTGATCCCGTCGTGCTCCGCCGGATCGGATGCGCCCATGCTTCCCGGATCCATGCTGTCGCCGATCCCGCGCCGTCGCTTCGCCATGGCGCTGGCAACCGCGGCCATGGCCGGCGCCGCGGGTTGCCGGCATCGGATGGCCGGATCCAAACCCCGGATGTTCTTCACCTCCGACGGCCGCACTGGGCTGGTCCATGCGGACGGTTCCGGCCTCCGTTGGCTCGATTTCGACGTCCCCGGACAGGCGACCTGGCAACCGGGTCCCTTCC
>JAIXUV010000178.1 GCA_027483345.1 Verrucomicrobiales bacterium
CACGAGTTCCTGGTGGAGCGCCCGCAACTGGATCGCGCCCATCATGTAGCCGACCTGGTAGAGCGGGGAGTAGTCGCCGTTGAAGGACCGCCGGACCTCGCCGGTGGCCGTGTGGCGGTCGTGGCCCACGCGGTCCACGAGGAAGTCGATGCACTGCTCCGGGGTCCACTTCCCGAGGTGGAAGTTGAGCGAGAAGATGATCCGGGCGCATCGATGCGTGCGCCAGAACAGCATTCCCGCGCGGTTCTCCGGGGTCAGCGGGAAGCCGAGGTCCCAGAGGTGCATCTCCCACCACAACGCCCAGCCCTCCACCCAGAAGGGCGTCCCGAACATCTGGCGGTGGGGATGGTGGCGGTCCGCGTACCAGCCCTGCAGATGGTGTCCCGGGATGAGCTCGTGGTGCACGGTCGCGCGGCAGAAGTGCCGGTTGTTCGCGCGCAGGCTGTCGAGCTTGCCGGCGTGGTCCATGGCGTCGGTCGGGAACGACACCTGGATGACCTCCCCGCCGAGGAAGAACGGGTTCACCTTCTGGCGCTCGGGGGACATCATCGACATCCGCCAGGTGTCGATGGCGTGCGGCGGCACGGTGATGAGGTCGCGCTTCACGAGGAACTCCACGGCCTCGTAGGCCATGTCCGCGATGAGCGCGGGCTGTTCGCCCGGGGCGACGTGGTCTTGTTTCACCTTCTCCAGCGCCGCCTTCCAGTCGTCGCCCAGGCCCATGTCCCGCGCGGCCTTCCGCCACTCGGCCTCGCACCAGGCGAACTCCTTCTCGGCGATCGCGATGAGCTGTTCCGGCGTATAGGGGATCCGCTCATGTTCGAGGTCCAATCGCAGGCCCTCGGCGCCGATCGGGTCGCCCACGATGGGTTCGTCGGCGCCCTCCTTCTGGCCGACCACCGTCTCCCGGAGGAACCGCGTGTGAGCGCGCAGCGCCTCGTCGACCCGCTTCTTCGGCTCGCGGACCCACCAGCCGAACAGGGGATCGTAGCCATCGTGGAAGCGGAACCAGTCGTCGAGTTCCCGTCCAAGGTCCCCGAGCCGGCGGATGGCCCGCAAGGCGACGATCCGGCCCGGCTTCGCGGCGTCGCCGGACAACGATTTCCGCGCCGCATCCGCGGCGGCGGCGATCCGCGAGAGGGTGGCGGCGGCGGCGACGGGATCCGGCTTCCGGAGTCGGCGGCGGGATTCCTGGAATCCGGCCAGGTCCTCGGCGAAGGGCAGCAGCGCGGACATCTCCGTGTTGCGTTGCCGGGCACGCGCGAGCAGGCCGGCCTCGTGCCGGACCTCGGCCCGGAGCAGATGCCAGTCGAGGCGCTCTTCCAAACCCAGCGGCCCGTAGGACATCGAGTCGAGCCCCTTGGCCCAGGCCTCCTCGAACTCGAGAAGACGACGGAGCTGCAGGTCGGAGCCGCTCACCGAATGGAACCGGAGCAGGGCCTGGCGATCCTCGCGGTAGCGCTCCACCACCTCACGCAGGCCGCCTGTGTCCCGGCGGGGCGGCCCGGCGAGGTCGGGGACGTAGGCCGCGGCGGCACGCTCGTCGGGCACCGGCTGGCCGTGGCGGAAGGCGTCCTCGGCGACGGCGAGATTCGCGGCTGCGAGCCACGGGGAGATCGTGCGGACGGCCCGGAGGAGTCTCATGGGCCCAGTGTCCCGGGTCCGGTGCGGGCATCAAGCCGGCAGGTCCGTGGGGAGGCCGGCGGCCGCCCGGGTCAGTCGGCTCCCAGCAGACGGCGGGACCGGCGTCGGCTGGGGACCTCGACCAGGTGGTGGAGCAGCGTCGCCGAGAGGATGATCCCGCCGGCCCATGCGCACACCACGAGCAGTTTCACCGGTGTGGAGGAGCCCACCCATCGGTCGAATCCGACGAAGCGGATGAAGAGCCCATGGCACAGGATGTGGACCAGGTAGATCGGATAGCTGATGTCGCCGAACCAGACCAAGACGGGATGGCGCCAGAAGGCGGAGGCCGACGCCCCGGCGCGGGCGAGGGATCCGACGAGCACGAAGGCGAGTCCGAGGAAGACGGTGGTGCGTCCGGGTCCCGGTGGCAGGACGAACGGGGTCACGGGCAGCAGCAAACCACACGCGTCGGCGATCCACCTGGGACGGGTTGAGGGTTCGCCGGGTACGATCCATCGGGACATCAGCACGCCGCCGACGAAGGCCGGGACGAGTTCGAGCAGGCGGGGGAAGGGAAGCCTGTCGAGGAAGGGGGCCTGAAGGCCGGCGGCAAGCGCGCAGAGGGCGGTGCCGGCGACGGAGGCGCGGCGCGGGAGATCCAGGACCGTTCGGAGCAGGAACGGCAGGAGGAGGTAGGCGAACCATTCCGAGCTGAGGGACCACGCCGGGAAGTTCCAGCTCATCGCCGGCTTCCAGTGCCACGACTGCACCAGGAACACGTTCGCGACGAGGTTTCCCATGGAGTGGGCCTCATCGGTGGGCCATCCGTTGTGGGCGAAGACAAGGACGGTGGCGAAGAGCGTGACGGCGTGGACCGGATAGATCCGGCCGAGTCGGAGCGCCTGGAAGCGGAGGTAGGCACGGGTCCCGAGTGTCCGGAACTCCTCCCGGTAGCGAAGCCCAAGCACGTAACCGCTGAGCACGAAGAAGACCGAGACCATCATGACACCGGCATCGAAGGCGGGTGCAAGGCGTCGGAGATGCGGGAAGAGCAGGCCGAGGAGGTCGTTGCAGTGGACCAGGACCACCCACAGCGCCGCCAAACCCCGCAGGGACGTGAGGGAGTCGATGGGCGCGGTCCTCCGAGATGGAGACCCGGCGGGATTGGGTTGTGGCGACATTCCTGCTCCGGGAGGGAACCTCGGATTTACCCGGAAGCCTCGGAGACTGGAAGGGGCAGAGGTACCCGGGCAATGGGATTCGGCCTACGGGTCTCCCCGCTCCCGCCGTCCACCGGTTGCTTCGGCGCGTCGCTTCGACCACCCTCCGCCCTCTCATGAGCATCCCGCGCATCGGCATCATCGGAGGCAGCGGCCTCTACCACATCGAGGGCTTCACCCGGCAGAAGTGGGTTTCCGTCAAGACGCCCTTCGGCGAACCCTCCGACGCCTTCCTCACCGGCGAGTTGGCCGGGCGCGAGGTGGTCTTCCTGCCGCGTCACGGACGGGGTCACCGCATCCTGCCGTCCGAGCTGAACCACCGCGCCAACATGTGGGCGATGCGCAAGCTCGGCGTCCGTTGGGTGGTCAGCGTCAGCGCGGTCGGTTCGCTGCAGGCGAAGCTCAAGCCGTGCGACATCGTGCTGGTCGACCAGTTCGTGGACCGCACCAAGCGCGACTTCGAGCACACCTTCTTCGGACGTGGCATTGTGGCGCACGTCGCCTTCGCGGACCCGATCAGCGAGGAGTTGCGCCGCCTCCTGCTGAAGGCCGCCAAGGCCGAGAAGGCGCGAGTCCACGACGGCGGCACCTACGTGAACATGGAGGGCCCTGCCTTCAGCACCCGTGCCGAGTCCATCGCCAACCACAAGGCGGGCTTCGACGTGATCGGCATGACCAACCTCGGCGAGGCGAAGTGCGCCCGCGAGGCCGAGATCGCCTACGCCACGATGGCGATGGTGACCGACTACGACTGCTGGAAGGTGGACGAGGCGCACGTCACGGTGGAGATGGTGATCGCCAACCTCCGGCGCAACGCCGAGCAGGCCAAGGCGATCGTCGCCCGCGCGATCCCGACGATCCCCGCGGCGGCCGAGTGGCCGGCCCACGACGCCCTGCGCAACGCCATCATGACCGAGAGGTCCCTCTGGCCGGCGAAGACGGTGAAGCAGCTCGGTCCGATCCTGGCCAAGTACCTTTGAGCCGATCCGCCCGACGCAGGGCCGGTCCGGGTCATGGGGAATCCGGGCGCGTGGACCGCAGGCGCCTGTCCCACCGATGAACTCGAACCCAGTCATGGACTGGTTCCGCCGTCGGCACGGCGAGCCGACGCCGGCGCAGGCGGGCGCGTGGCCATTGGTCCGTGAAGGAAGCCATGTGCTGATCGTCTCGCCGACCGGCACCGGGAAGACGTTGGCCGCGTTCCTCGCCGTGTTGGAGCGGCTCGACGCGGAGCATCGCGAGGGCGTGCTGAAGGATTCGTTGGCCTGCATCTACATCTCGCCGTTGCGCGCGCTCGGCTACGACCTCGCCAAGAACCTTGAGGGACCGCTCCGTGAGATCCACGGACCGGACCGCGAGCCGCCGATCCGCGTGGGGCTGCGCACCGGCGACACGGAGACCTCGGAGCGGGACCGGCAGTTCGCCCGGCCTCCGCACCTGCTGCTGACCACCCCGGAGAGCCTCTGCCTGCTCCTGAGCCAGGAACGGTGGCTGCCGAGGCTCGCGACGGTGCGGTGGGTGATCGTGGACGAGCTCCACGCGTTGGCCTCCAACAAGCGTGGAGCCCACCTCGCGCTCAGCCTGGAACGGCTCGAAGAGGTCGTCCGCGCCGCCAGCGGCCGGCTCCAGCGGATCGGACTTTCCGCGACCGTCCATCCGTTGCGCGAGGCGGCGGCGTTCCTCGTGGGCGAGGGGAGGGACTGCGCGATCGTGGACGTCTCGACCGCGAAGAAGATCGACCTGCGCGTCTACACGCCGTTGCAGCGGGAACCTTATCCCGCCGCGGGGTTCACCGGCGTCCGCCTGATCCGCGAGCTGGCGCAGCTGGTGAGGCGCCATCGGACGACGCTGGTGTTCACCAACACCCGCAGCGGCGCCGAGTCCGCGACGTATTGGCTGAAGGAACAGCTCCCGGAACTCGCCGGGTCCGTCGAATGCCACCACGCCTCGCTCGACCGCGACCTGCGGCTGGACGTCGAGGACCGGCTGAAGCGCGGGGAACTGCGGGCGGTGGTGTGTTCCACCTCGCTGGAGCTGGGCATCGACGTCGGGAGCATCGACCTGGTGGTGATGTTGGCCACGCCGAAGGGGGTGGCCCGGGCGCTCCAGCGGACGGGGCGCGCGGGTCACGACATCCATTCGGTGAGTCGCGGCCTGCTCATGGCGACGAACGTGGGGGACCTCGTCGAGTGTTGCGCCACGGCCCTGCTGGCGCGGGCGGGCCACCTCGACGCGATGCGCATCCCGGAGTCGCCCCTCGACGTGCTCGCCCAGCAGCTGATGGGGATGGGCTGCGTCTCCGTGTGGAACCGGGAGGCCGCGTTCGGGCTGGTCCGCCGGGCCAGGCCGTTCCGGGAACTGGCCCGGCAGGACTTCGACGACGTGCTGGACTTCCTCGCAGGCGGCGGCGCCTCGCTGCGGCGCCAGTACACGGAACTCTTCGGCAAGATCCACCTCGACGAACACACCTTCGAGTCGCGGGCCGGTGCGCCCCGCCGGGACTTCCTCCAGAACATCGGCACCATCGCCGGCGAAGGCGTCGTGAACGTCCTGTTGCGGAACACCCGGATCGGCAGCGTCGAGGAGGGCTTCCTGAGACGGTTGCGGGTCGGGGACGTCTTCTCGCTCGCCGGTCGTCCGCTGCGCCTGGAGCGGATCGGCCTGATGGAATGCTGGGTGGCCCGCGCCGACGGTTCCGTTCCGACGGTCCCGCGCTGGGGTGCCAACAAGTTCCCCTTGGCCAATCGGGTGGCCAAGGAGATCCGCGCCTTCCGTGGGGAACTGCGGTCCCGCCTCGAAGCGCGGGCGCCGGTGTCGGAACTGCTGGAATGGATCGCGGCCCGGCTCGATTGCGGTGCGGCGAACGCGGCGGTGATCCACCGCGTCCATGCGGCGCAGCATGGGATCAGCGAGATCCCGACCGGGGATTTCCTGTTGGTGGAGGAGTTGTGCGAGGCGCCCGGGGTCCCGGCGGCGGCGCCGATCGCGGGCCGTCCTCGGAACGCCCGAGGCGGCAGGCGGGACCGGGCCTCGGACGCGGCCAAGGGCGTGGACGAAGGCCAATTGGCGATGGCCCCCATTGCGCTTGGCGCCCGTGGATCCGCCCCGAAGCGTGCTTCGGACGCCGGACGCCGCGTTCAGGAGCCGGTCGCCGTCCCGGCCGCCGGGATCTCCCGGCATTACTTCTTCCACAGCCTGGTCGGGAGGGCCGCGAACGACGCGTTGTCCCGGGTGGTGGGACTTCGCGTGGGCCGGCTCCGGGGCGGCAATGCGATCGTCACGGCCGACGACTACGGCTTCGTGCTCACCGTCACCGACGACCAGCGGCTCGGTTCCGACGATCTGGCGGGACTGCTCCGTCCGGGGGGCTTTGAAGCGGACCTGGACGAGGCGTTGGGGCGTTCGGACCTGTTGAAGTACCATTTCCGCAACGCGGCGCAGACCGGGCTGATGGTGTGTCGAAACCACTTCGGCGAGGAAAAGAGCGTGCGGAAGCTCCAGTGGAGCGCGGAGGTCATCTTCAACGTCCTGGTGCAACACGAACCGACCCACGTGCTCCTGAGGGAGGCGCGACGGGACGCGTTGCACACGTTCCTCGACGCGCCGCGGGCGCGGGCGTGGATGGAGGATTTCGAGACGAGGGGGCTTCCGATCCGCCTTCGCCGGGTTCCGGTCGTCCCACCCCTCTCCTTCGGGATGTACGCCACGAAGATCAAGGAGGCCCTCCTGGTGGAGGATCCGCAGGAGACGTTGGAGCGGCTCTATCACCAATGGTGGGGCGCGCTGCAGAACCACATGGACCCGGGCTCCGGCGACGCCGGCTGAGCCGGGGCCTCTAACTCATCGACGGAACTCCGGCGGTGGACACGGATTTCCAGGTAATCCCTTCGATCCGTGCCTGAGGTGCAGCGGCACGGCCGCGGCCGTGATTCCGACGTCATCCCAATGTCGATCTGGATCCATGAGATCCGTGTCGCCACTTCGCTGCTCGGGGACCTTGTGTGAGGGTCCCTTGTTGAAGGGGCTGGGAGGTGGGCGGACCATGGGACGATGTCGGGGAGGGTAGGCCCCTTTCCCATCGACCGGCCCTCCAAGCCGGCGCAGTGTGCCCGACGACAATGGCATTTAGAGAACTCGCCTTGGATCCGAGGATCCTGCAGGCCGTCCAAGAGGCCGGTTACACCGAGCCGACCCCGATTCAGGCCGCGGCGATCCCGCCGATCCTGGCCGGACACGATCTCATCGGCATCGCACAGACCGGCACCGGCAAGACCGCGGCCTTCACGCTGCCGATCCTCACCCGTCTTTCTGCGGGCCGTTCCGGTCCGGG
>JAIXUV010000308.1 GCA_027483345.1 Verrucomicrobiales bacterium
GCCTGGTCGACCTCGAGCTGAGGATACAGTGCGAGCTCGGCCTGGCGGCCGATGAAGGGAAGCAGGGCGAAGAGCAGGGCGCCGAAGGCGAGCGCGAAGCCGGCCTGTGCGAACCGCCGGGCGCGCCCTTCGGCGAGGACGTCCATGAGCGCCATGGGGACGAGCAGGGCGAGCCAGAGGAACTTCGGTGCGCGGGGTTCGTGGTAGGCGAGGCCGAAGGCGAGGAAGGCGAGCACGGCGGCCTTCCACCCTCGCAGCCGGTGCACCGCGAGGGCGAACACCAGGAGCAGGAACAGGTCGAGCAGGGTCCACGCGGTGAGCCAGTCGCCCTGCACCCAATCGGCGCCGAAGAGCGCGAACAGCCGCCAGCCGGGAGGCAGGTGCAGCGTGACGTCCACCGATTCCGCGTCGGCCTTCCAACCGCTGGCCGACAGGCTTTCTGGCGGCCCCATGCGTCCGCTGGCCTTGATGTCGAGTTCCCGGGAACGCAGCTCGACGCCCGGGGTGCGGTCGACCGGATTGAAGGTGACCAGCAGGCCCTGGCCGCCGGATTCCACGGAACCCAGCTCCTGTCCCTCGGCCGCGTCGAGCCGCCAGACCTGCTGCATCTTCCCGGTGAGCTGGTCGCGGAAGGTCAGTCCGCGGCCGTCCTCGTCGAGCCACAGCTCGCGGACGATCGCCAGGCCGCCGGGTTTCTGGTCGCCCATGCCGCGGAGTCGTTCGCCGAGCTGCAACGGGCTGCCGAGGTCCCAGCGGAACACCGGCAACTGGCGCCAGCGGTCGGGGAAGGCGACCTGCGAGACGTCCACCGACGGCGCACCGACCAGCTCGAGAACGCGGAAGTCGGGCTTCGAGCGGAAGGCGACGAACTGTTCCGGGGCACCGGACGGCTTCTCCGTGAACCGAAGCGCCTTGGGGTTGTCGAGGCGGAAGGCGTGCGCCACGAGGATCCATTTGCCGGGCCGCGCCTGGACCTTGAAGCGTCCGGCGGAGTCCACCGCCACGGGCAGTGCTCCCTCGACCGAGGCCAGTTTCCAGCTCTCCGGCAACAGCACGCCGAGATCCTCCTCACGGCTCCGTCCGGAGACGGTCAGCTCGATCTCCTGCTGCCACCACATCGGGATGCCGTCCTCGAGCGCCGCTGCGAGCTTGAGCGAGAGGAAGTCCTTCTCGCGGGCCTCCGTGCCGGCCTCGCGCCGGAACCAGAGCAGTCCCTCGGGATCCCACGCCGGCGTCTCGACGGGTTGACCACCGAGGTTCAGCGAGAGCAGTCCGACGGCTTGGGGAACCCGCAGGTTCTGGGGCAGGGCGGTCCAGGCGAACCGTCCCGTGAGCCGATGCGCGCCCGTTCCGATCCGCACCGATGGGGCGCCTCCGTGTTCCACGACAGGCATGGGCTTGCCGTCGTCGGCCACGCCTTGCGGCCACATCTCGGCACTTCCGGGAAGCGGGATCCACGTCGCATGGAACGCCGTGACCTCCATCTCGAAGCGCCCGCCGGCGGCATCGACCGTCAGCTGGAGGCGTCCCGGCCAGAAGCAGCGATGCGCCTTCGGATCGGAGTACGGTGTGGGGCAGTTCCGGTGCGGGTTCTCCCAGGTCGCCCAATCGATCCACGGTTGAAGCGCGGGTGGGATCGCGGGGTCGCCGGACGTCGAAGCAGCCTGAAAGGCGGCGAGGAACAGTACGGCGAAAAGCCGGAACGGGTACGACCGGAGCCGGAGGAATCGGGTGCCCATGCGAACCCCAGCCCTAGGCCGATGGCTGCAACCGGGCAACAGCAATTCGCCTGGAAACCTCGCTCCTCCAACCCATTCAACCCTTCAACCTCCCCAATTCCACCCGTCACCGAAGAAGGCATGAAAGATCCGCGCCCGGGCTGCGGAGGAAGAGGTGTGGGCCGCCGCATCGGCGGGGCTCAGAGGGGAGGCGGATCCGGCCGATAGCCCGGAAGCGACCGCCCGAACGAAAGACACGTCAAGCCATGAATCCGACACGCATCGTCCGCGAGGCCCTGGTTGCCGGCCTTCTCCTGTTGTCCGCCGTCGCCGCCAACGGACAGCCCCAGCCCCGCCTCGACGCCCGTCGGGGTGGTGACGGGCGGGTCGAGTTGGCCTGGACCGCGCCGGGCTTCCGGCTGGAGACCGCGGCGTCCCTTCTTCCGCCGGTCTGGACGGCCGCCAGCGCCGACGGCTTCCTCACCGCGACGAACGGTTCCGACATCGTCGCGACCGACCTGCGTCCCGCGGAAGTCGCCCGGTTCTTCCGTCTCCGATCGGTGGGGTCGACGCCGACGGATCCGCCGGTCGGACCGTCCTACGACATCGGCAACCCGCTGTGGACCGACCTCTACGTGGACGCGGTGAACGGGGACGACGAGAACAACGGCCGGACGCGTTCGACCGCCGTGCGCGGCATCCTGACCGCGTTCCGCCGGCTTCCCGAGGGGACCCAGACCAACGCGACCCGGATCCGTCTGCTGCCCGGGACCTACTTCGGCGCCTACATCGAGGACCGTCGCGGCACCCAGGAGTTCCCCATCTTCGTCGAGCCCGCCGACGGCCCCGGGACGGTCTCCTTCCTCCAGACCGCGGCGGGCGACCAGGGCAGCCTCCAGTTCTTCCAATGCGCGCACGTCTACCTGCAGGACCTCCGGATCGCCGTGAACGGCGGAGACGGCCTGCAGTTCGAGAGGTGCCACCACGTGCTGGTGCGGCGGATGCGGATCAGCTCCGTCCGCAGCGAGGGCCAGGACGAGACGGTGAAGGTGAACCAGAGCCAGCACGTGTACATCGAGGACAGCGACATCTCCGACGCCGGCGACAACTGCATCGACGTGGTCGGCGCGCAGTGGGGCCACATCGTGCGCTGCAGGATCCACAACAGCGGCGACTGGGGCGCCTACCTGAAGGGCGGCAGCGCCTACTGGCGTGTCGAGGGCAACGAGATCTGGGGTTGCGGCACGGGCGGCTTCACCGCGGGGCAGGGCAGCGGACTCCAGTTCATGGTGCCGCCGTGGATCCACTACGAGGCCTACGACATCAAGGTGGTGAACAACCTCATCCACGACTGCGAGGGCGCCGGGCTCGGCGTGAACGGCGGCTACAACATCCTCATGGCCCACAACACCCTCGTCCGCGTCGGACAGCGCAGCCACACGGTGGAGTTCGTGTTCGGAGCCCGCAGCTGCGACGGCGGCGCCACGAACGACTGCCAGCCGCTGCTGACCCTCGGCGGCTGGGGTACGACCGGCGAGGGCGGGAACTTCATCCCCAACCGCAACGTTACCTTCGTCAACAACCTGGTCTACAACCCGCTCGGCTTCACCAACGCGGACCAGTTCATCCAGTTCGCGAACCCGGCACCCACGCCTCCGGAGTCGAACCTGCCGGCGAACACCCGCGCCGACGAAGGACTCATGGTCCGCGGCAACGTGTTTTGGAACGGTGTCCCGGGATTCAACACCGGACTCAGCGACGATCCGGAGACCGCGTGCCACGACGGCACCTGCACCCCGGAATCGGTTCTGGCCGGCAATGTCTTCAACGGCGCCGAACCCCGGCTCGTGAACGTGGCCGCGGGCGATTTCCGTCCGGCGCCGGGAAGTCCGCTTCTCGGATACGCCGGGGTGGCGATCGTGGACTTCGCATGGAGCGACGCGCCGTCCGTGCCTTCGGTTCCTCCCGGGAATCCCTCCAACGCGGTGAACGCCGACTTCCGGGGAACGAACCGCATCGGCGCCGCCGTCGTCGGGGCGCTGCTGCCCTGATCCGAGCCGGGAGCGCCGAGCACAGAGCAGGGAGATCGGCTCTGGACGGAGATCCACCGCGCCTCCTCGCTCCCCGCTCTTTGCTCGGAGCTCCCCGCTTCAGTCAGTCGACGAACACGAACTCGTTCAGGTTGAACAGCAGGCGGCAGGCACTGGGGAGTCCGTGGCGTTGGGCGTGGTCGGCCAACGTTTCCAGTTCCTCCGGGGTGGGCGCGCGTCCCAAGGCCAGCCGGAAGCCGAGCCGGATCTGCTCCACGTTCCCGCCCGGGGCTTCCCGCTCGAGCCGTGCGGCGAAGTGTCGGGCCAGCGTCACCCCCAGGCGGTTGTTCATCAACGCGAGCGCCTGGAGCGCGTTCAGGGTCTCGTTCCGGCGGTCCACCGAGATCGAAGGATCCGCGCAGTCGAGCGCGGTCATCAGCGGCTGCGGCTGGGAACGCACGAGGAAGCGGTACACGGAGCGGCGATGCGACTTCGGGTCCTCCGGGTCGTGCAGGCGGTACTCGTAGTGCGGCGAATGCTCCGGCCGCTCCACGACGAAGTCCTGGAAGCTCGGTCCGCCCATCGCGAGGTCGAGACGGCCCGAGGCCGCGAGCAGGGAATCGCGCACGGCCTCCGCCTCCAGCTTCCGGCGATTCATCCGCCAGAGCAGGCGGTTGTCGGCGTCCTTCACGACCGCGGGGTTCCCCTCCGGATCCGACACCGTCGAGACCTGCCGATAGGTGGCGCTGGTCACGATCAGGCGATGCAGCGACTTCAGCGACTGCCCGTGGTCGCGGAACCAGGCGGCAAGCCACTCCAACAGCTCGGGATGCGACGGCGTGGCCCCCATCCGTCCGAAGTCGTTCGACGTCTCCACGAGTCCGCGTCCGAAGTGGTGCTGCCACACGCGGTTGACGATCGATCGCCAGACGATGCCGTTCGAGGGATCGGTCAACCATTCCGCCAGCGCGGCCCGTCGTGCGCCTTCCGGAAGCTCCGGTGCCACTTCCGGGACCGGCGGTCCGCCCAGGTGCCGCGGCATCGCAGGTCCGACCGGCTTGCCGGGCTTCCGGACGTCCCCGCGTGCGAGCACGGTGATCGGCCTTGGTTTGCCGCCGTCGGGACCGGTTCCGCGAAACGCCCCGCCGCCGTGGTGCACGGTGCCGGCGTAAACGGTCCGGGTCGGTGGCAAAGCGCCCAGCTCCTTCGACACCGCCGCCAGTTCGCCCTCGACCTTCTCCAGCCGCGTCCTCCATTCCCCGCCGCCCGCTTCCGCCCGCAGGGTGTCGCGGTCACGGCGCAACGCCGCCAGCGCGTCGCCGGAGGCCACCTGGGTCCGTCCCGAGAACCATCCGTCGGTCAGGTTGTCCCGGCCCCAGCGCGGCCCCGCCTCGATGCTCTGGCTCGCGGACACCGCCGCACCCAGCGCGCGGTTGGAACCGAACGCGTCGAGTACCTCGAGTTCCGCCAAGGCGGCGATGAAGTCGTTGGACCGCGTCGTCAACCGCGTCGCCGTGAACCGCACGTGCCGCGCGCGGACTCCGCCCACCATCACGGTCCTCGGCGTCACGCCCGGATTCGGGACGTCCTCCGCCGTCTGGTCCTCCAGCACCGTGACGCCCGTGCGGAACTCCGGGTCGTCCGAGGCCTCCAGCCGGTATCGCCGGGGGAAGCCGAATCCGTCGCCGATGCCGGCGAAGTCGTCCCGGCACCCCGCGAACGACACCGAGCGGATCTCCACCGGTGCGCCGAGGTCCACCTGGACCCAATGCGCCACGTCGGCCTTCGGCTCGATCGCGGAATGCCAGCCGAACTCCGCCCGGGCCGGTTCCTTGCCGTCGGCCTGTCCCGCCGCGGCGATGCGCCGTTCCAGCAGCATCAGGCGACGCCCACCCCGCTTCAGCACCTCGGCTTCGGCCGATTCCTTCTCCCGCTTCAGGGCGGCCTTGCGCGCCTCGAGTTCCTTGCGGCGCACGGCGACGGCCGGGTCGGTGTCGAACCTCCGGTCCGCCCGGTCCAGCGCGGCGAACACGGCGGTCAACCGGTAGTAGTCCTCCGCGGGAACCGGGTCGAACTTGTGGTCGTGGCAGCGGGCACACTGGATCGTCGTGCTCGCGAAGGTGTTCATCACCGTCGAGACCATGTCGTCCCGGTCCATCATCCGGGCGATCTTCCCGTCGGTCTTCGTCTCCGGCACCTCGGCATGGCCGATGAGGTCCCACGGTCCCGCGGCGATGAAGCCCGTCGCGGCGATGCCGTCCTCGGTGTCCGGCCACAGGACGTCGCCGGCGACCTGCTCCCGGATGAACCTGCCGTAGGGCCTGTCGGCGTTGAGCGCGCGGATGACGTAGTCGCGGTACGGCCAGGCGTTCGGGCGGGGCTGGTCCTTGTCGTAGCCGTGGGTCTCGCCGTAGTGGACGACATCCAGCCAGTGGCGCGCCCAACGCTCCCCGTGGCGCGGCGACGCGAGCAGGCGGTCCACGAGCCGTTCGTAGGCGTCCGGCGCGGTGTCCTTCAGGAAGGCCTCGGCCTCATCCGGGGTCGGTGGAAGCCCGGTCAGGTCGAAGGTCACCCGACGCAGCAGGGTCGTCCGGTCCGCCGCCGGCGAATGGGAGAGACCTTCCTGGCGCAGTCGTGCGGCGAGGAAGCGGTCGATCGGATTGGCGCCGACGGTTCCGGTGGTCCCGGTGGTTCCCTCCGGCACGGAATTCCCGACGAGCGGGCGGTAGGCCCAATGGACCGCGCTGGTTCCGCCGATGTGTGGAGATTCCGCATGCGCCGTTGCGACAACGCCCGTGGAACCCAGCGCTGCCAGCAGAAGCGCGAAGCCCCAGGACCGCCCCAGTCCGCGGAAGGCGGATCGGCTAACGGGATTCGGCGTTGTGGAGGGCATGTGCGAAGCCTACACGGAACGACTGGCTTGGAAAGCGGGGTGCAATGCGCCGGAAGCAGGGAGCCGAGAGCAAAGTGCGAGAATGGGTCGCGGAATCACGAATCGTGAATCAGGAATCCCCCTCCTTCATCAGCCAGTGGCTCAGGCGAGGATCGGACGGATCGGATCGCCGTCCTCCACGAGCTTGAAGGTCCGTCCGAGCGTCCGGACCTCCATCTTCCGCGGGTCCAGGCCGAGCTGATGGAGGATCGTCGCGTGGAGGTCGCTGTAGTAGTGGGGCGACTCGACGGCCTTGTAGCCGACGTCGTCGGTAGCGCCGTGGACGATTCCGCCCCGGATGCCGCCTCCGGCGAGCCAAGAGGTGTAGCCCTTGGGATTGTGGTCGCGGCCCGTGGTGTTCTGGGACCAGGGCGTCCTCCCGAACTCGCTGGTCCACACCACGAGGGTCTCGTCGAGCATGCCCCGCTGCTTCAGGTCGGCGAGCAGGCCGGCGATGGGCTTGTCGGTGGCCCGGCACAGGGGTCCGTGCGACTTCATGTCGCCGTGGGCGTCCCAGCCGCCGTTGCCGCCGCCGGCATGGCAGACCTGGATGAACCGCACACCGCGTTCGGCCAGGCGCCGCGCCCGCAGCAGCTGGCGTCCGAACTCGTCGGTCTCCTTCTCGCCGACGCCGTACAGCGCCTTCACCGACTCGGGTTCGCCGGAGAGGTCGACGGTCTCGGGCGCCGAGAGCTGCATGCTGGCGGCGAGCTCGTAGGCGCGGGCCCGCGCGCGGATGTCCGTGTGCGCGGCGTGGCGCTCGCGGAAGTCGCGGTTCATCGCCTCGAGGCGTTCCATCAGGCGGTCGCGTTCCGCGGCGGTGCCTCCCTTCGGCGGGAGCAGGTTCGGGATCGGCACGTCGCCGGACTGGAACGGCGTCGCCGCATGGGCCGCGCCGAGGTAGCCGCCCGTCAGCTGCACCGGCGACGACGGGCGGCCGAGGTTCACGAAGGTCGGCAGGTTCCGGTTCGCGCTGCCCAAGGCGTGCGAAATCCAGGCGCCGAAGGTCGGGTGGTCGAACGCGCGTCCCCGCTGGCCGGTGGTGGTCTCGATCACCGCGGGGAAGTGGTTGCCCTCGTGGCACCACATCGAGCGCACGACGGCGATGTCGTCGATGCGGCTCCCGACGTGCGGGAACCAGTCCGACACGGGGATCCCCGACTTCCCGTGTCGGGTGAAGGTCCGCAGGCACGGGATCACCGGCCGCTTCATCTCCGCGAGGTTGTCGCCGAAGCCGATCGCGTCGATCAGCGTGCCGGCCCACCTGTTGTCCTTCGGGTCGAAGGTGTCGATGTGGCTCACCCCGCCGCACATGAAGAGGAAGATGACGGAGCGGGCCCTGGGGCGGTGGTGGGAACCGGTCGCGACGTCGCCGAGTTCGCCGGCCTCGGCCCAGACGCCGCCGAGCGCCAGGCCCAGGAAGCCGCCGCCCATGCGGTGCAGGAATTCCCGCCGGGACGAACCGGCTTCGCCGCGGCCGAAGGCGTTTCGCGGATCAGGGGACATAGAGGAATTCGTCGAGGTTGAAGAGCAGCCAGGCGAGCCGTGGGAACTGCGCGGGGTCGTTCCCCACCAGTTCCAGGGCCTCCACGCGCTCGCGGTCGGTCGGCGGCCGGCCGAGCACCCGGCGGAACGCGTCGTCCACCGCGCGGGCCGGCTCGCCGGGGAACGCCTTGGAAAGCCGTTCGCCCATCCCGCGGGCCGCCCGTTCCACGACGGCGCTGTTCATCAGGAACAACGCCTGCGGCGCCGTCACTGTGCGTGTCCGCATCGGGCACGGCACCCGTCCGTCGTCCACGTCGAAGGCCTGGAGGAAGGCCGGCGTCACGTCCCGGCTCGGGGAATAGCCTCGGACCATGAACGCGCCCCGCCGGACCGGTTCGGCTTTCGGGGTGTTCGGTGGCTCGAAGGACGGCCCGCCGACCTTCGTGTCGAGGTTCCCGGCGGCGGCGTGCAACGCGTCCCAGATCGGCTCCGCTTCGAGGCGCCTCAACGGAAAGCGTCCCAGCGCCATGTTCTCCGGGTCGACGCGCCGGTTCGCGGCGTCCGTGGCGTCGTCGTGGGAGGCGCGACGGTAGGCCTCCGAGGTCACGATCAGGCGGTGGAGGGCCTTCATTCGGAAGCCGGAGCGCACGAACTCCGCGGCGAGCCAGTCCAGCAGCGCCGGTTGGGTCGGCAGGCCGCCGGCCCCGCCGAAGTCGCCGACGTTCCGGTGCAGGCCTTCGCCGAAGTGCCATTGCCAGAGACGGTTCACCGCGACCCGCGCGAAGAGCGGGTTCCCCGGCGCGGTGAGCCAGTCGGTGAAGGCCTCGATCCGGCCGTCGCGCAGGTCGGGCTCCCCCGGGCCGAACGGCCAGCCGGGCTGGACCTCCTTGGACCGCTGCGGCCGCGTGGGGTCGCCGCTCGTGAGAACGAAGGACTTCTCCCGTTCGCGGACGCGATCGACCTCGACGGTGTGGAAGACGGGAAGCGCCGGCGCGGCCGGGACCCCTTCGGCGGCCTTCTCGACCTTCCGACGCAACTCGTCCTGACGACGGCGTTCCTCTGGCGTCATGACCTCCGAGACCTTGTCGCCGTCGATGCGCAGGATCGGGAAGTAGTCGTCGGCGACCTTCTGCTCGGCGACGGTCCGTTCGCGCTCGGGCTTCCGCACGACCGCCTGGACGTCGGCGGGCAGCATCCGGAGCCGGTCCTCGTAAAGGCGGTCGCGGAACGGCTTCAGGAACGCCTCGAGTTCCTGTTCAGCCGGGGCCTTCCGACGCCGGATCTCGGCCTGGATGCGTCCCGCCGCCAACAGGTCCGAGGCCGGGGCCAGCGTCACCTTCCGCAGCACCAGCGGGTCGAACAGCGCCTTCATCGCGTAGTATTCGCGCTGCGAGACCGGGTCGAACATGTGGTCGTGGCACTTCGCGCACGCGACGGTCATCCCGAGGAATGCCGACGACACGGTGTCCACCGCGGAGATCGCGAGGTCCTGCGGGTCCTCGCCAGTGCCGCGCGCGAGGAAGCCGAGCGCGAACTCGTCGCCTGGCCGGGGTTCGGGACGGAACCGGTGTCCCGTGGCCGAGATCTGCGAGCGCTCCGAGGAACGCCGTCCGGTCAACTGCACCTGCACGAACTGGTCGTAGGGCAGGTCGTCGTGGAGCGCCTGCACCACCCAGTCCCGCCAGAGGTGGATCCCCGGCGCGGCCGTCAGCCGTTCGTCGGCGTCCGCGTAGCGCAGGACGTCCAGCAAGTGGCGTGCGTAGCGGACGGCATGCTGTTCGTCGGCGAGAAGCCGGTCCACGAGCCGCTCGTAGGCGCCCTCGGCGGTGTCGGCCTCGAACGCCGCCTGTTCCTCCGGCGTCGGCGGGATCCCGGTGAGGTCCAAGGTCACCCGGCGGAGCAGGACGGCCTTCGGCGCCGGTGGCGCCGGCCGGATCCCGAGCCGCCGTTGTTCCGCCCCGAGGAACCGGTCCACCGGATGTCGCTCCGGTCCTTCCGGAAGCGGCGGGGCGACCACCGGACGGAACGACCACCAATTGTCCGTGCGGATGCGGTTCGTGGGGATCGGCAGGGCGCCTTCCGCGGGGGACGGGGCCAGCCCTGTCGCCATCAGCAGCCCGACCGCCGCGGCCAGGGACCGCAGCGACGCGGACCTCCGCCCAAGACGGCAGGACGGCAGGTTGGGTCCGGATGCGGGACGGCGGAACATGGTGCGCCCGGGATCATCCGCGGCTTCCGCCTCCATGCAAACCCGGAGGGCGGGTTCCGAATCCAGGGCAACGATGCAGGAGGGAGCGGCACGCCAAGCCGCAAAGCTGCTCGAGAGAGGGGAAGAAGCCGGTGTTGCCCTCGGAACGGCCCCACTCCGAATCGTGATCGTCTTCCCGTTCCGGCATCTGGCGCCCCGGTGGCGTCTTGGCGAATTTGCGTGAGGCCGGTTTCCCGCTCCCTCCGAATCGCTCAGGGAGCCCGCGATTCCCGGTCCCCCTTCTCCAGGATCTCCTCCATCTCGTCGTCGTCATCCATCCGGATCGACTTCATCAGGCGCGCGCGACCGTAGTCGGGGTCCTTCGGATCCTTGGCCTTTTCCGGATCGAAGATCCGCGGATCAACAGGGCGTACCGTGTAGGGCCGGTAGTCGGGCGTGGTGGTGAAGCAGTCGGAGAAGTCGTTGGCGAGTGCGTCGAACAGGTTGAGCGGCGGCAGGCCGAACGTCTGGTACAGGGTCCGATGCATGCTGACGATGGTGGTGTGCCGGTGCGAGACGTGGCCGCGCCGCACCCAGGGGCTGATCGCCAGCAACACGCTGCGCTGGGCGTCCACGTGGTCGGGCTCGCCGCCGGAATCGTCCTGGGTGACGAGGATCAGCATGTTCCTCCACTGCGGGGTGTGGCTCAGGTACTCGACGATCCGCCCAAGCGCGAGGTCGTTGTCGGCCATCCACGATGCCAGATACGGGAAGCCCTTGTCGGGCTTGGGATCGGCGCCGTGGTCGTTGCAGATCGCGATGTTGAGGAACTGCGGGAACCGGCGGAATCCGTACCGGTAGCGGCGGTCCACGTCCTTCATGAACCAGTGCGCCCGATATTGGTCGGGGATGTTCATGTTGAAGATCGGGAAGCCGAAGCAGGTGTTCTCGTACAGGATCCGCGGCATCGGGACGTTCACCACCTCCCGGGCCCCGGTGGGGAACTCGTCCGCGTCTTCCAGAACGCCCGGGAACTCGAAGCCCTCGCCGTAGTTGCGGAAGCGGATCCGGTGCCGTCCGAGGTGGTCCCACATCGAGCCCGCCTCCGGATAGTCCTCTGGGATCAGCGATCCGTTGGAACCCATCGAGTAGCGGCGTCCGGGCGCGGTGCTCGTGGCCTTGAAGGACCACCCGACCGAGTAGGTCATCTGCATGAGGTTGTTCGGCTGCACCCCGACCAGCCAACGGTGGCCGACGCCCGAGGCCTCGGGCTCCATGTAGAAGTTGTCGCTGAGGGCGAATTCGCGGGCCAAGGCGTTGTGGTTCACCATCACGGCGACGTTCGTCAGGCTCGGTTGCCCTTCCTGCTTCAACGTCTGGTGCAGTCCCCACCGCAGCAGCGTCGGATCATGACGGGCACCGGGGATCCGGTCGAAGACCGCGTCGAACGTGTGGTTCTCCTTGGTGATGAACACCACGTGGCGGATCTGCGACGAGGCGACGCCGGGGACCGTGGGCAGCACCGGCGAGGACATCGCGGCGCGGTCCGCCTCGCGGTCGACCATGCCGTTGTACTCGAGGACCTTCCCGGTGAGTTCCGGCAGGCGGTCCTCGGCGGGGATCTCCATCACGTTCAACACGCCGCGGAGCCCGAGGAAGTCGCTCTTCGGCCGGTTCGCGCCGGCGTTCGGTCCGTTTCCGAAACCGCGGAAGCAGATCGAGGCCAGGTGACGTCCGTCCGGCGACACGGCGACACGGTAGGGATACCACGCCGTGGGCACGTGGCCGACGACCCGGAGGTCGGCGGTGTCCAGCACCGCGATGGCGTTGATGCCTAGTTCCGCCACGTAAAGCCGCCGTCCGTCCGGCGACAGGGCCATCCCGGCGGGACTCACACCGCGGAGTCCTTCCACGACGGGCGAAGGCACCAGGCGTCGGGTCGCGACGATCCGGCGCGTGGCGAGGTCGATCTTCTCGATGAGGTCGTTGTTGCCGTTGGAGACGAAGAGGGCGTCCTCGCCGGCCACCAGGAAGTTCGGGGCGCTGCCGCCGACCGTCTTTCCGTTGTCGGCCGGCGCCCCGATCAGGAGACCGGTCTTGATGCGGTCGCGGACCTTCGGTTGCGCGGGATCGGAGGCGTCGATGCTCCAGACCGAGAACGATTCCGGCACGTTGTCCTCGCCGAGGCCCGGGATCCTGCGTCCCTCGAACTCGACTCCGTCACGGGCTTCCCGGCTGGGATACCCGAACGGCGGCCGCGAGAGGCCGCGGCCGTCGTAGCGCGGGTCGTTCGACTTCGGGATCGCTGAGTACTCGAACAGCCCGATGTTCGCCGCCCAGACCTCGTTGCCCTTCGGGACCAGTGCGTAGGGATAACGTCCCGCCGCGATGCTTCCGACCACCTTCAGGCTCGTCGCGTCGATGATCGCCACGCGGAAGTTCGCGACATCCGCGCAGTAGACATGGCGTCCGTCCCCGGAGACCCGGACGTCCACGATGAAGCTGTCCTCGAACTTCCTGCCGCCGATCTCGACGTTGAGGGGCACCTCGGCGGCGACGGATCCGGTGGCGACGTCGTACACGTTCACCCCGCCGTCCTCGCCGGCGCTCCACCAGAGACGGAGGCCGTCCGCGGAGAAGTCGGCCCCGCCGGTGGTGGTCCTGTGCTTCTTCCCGGCGCGGTTGGCCGGCTTGAGGGTGAGGAACTCCGGGGCGGCACCGGTCCAACCGCGCACGAGGCTGCCGGAGTTGTCGGTCGCCACGAAGAGCGCGGACCCGTCCCGGCTGATCGCCAGTCCATGAGGATTCCGTTGCAGCGGGAAGGAACGTCCCTCGGGCTTCAGGAACCTGCCGTTGGAAAGGATGGTGAGGCCCGTGGGGTCGTGGGTGGCGTAGGTCTCCACCGAAGGCGCGTGGAGGTAGGGACGGCGGCCGGGCTCCGCGCCCAGGCCGACCACGGCGAGGCAACCGACGAGCAACGGACGGCATCCGACACCGAGACTTCCGAGCAGACCGGCCCTGGCCTTCTTCCCGACCCGGACACGTGGAGAGCGATCCATGGACGGAAGCGTGTGCGGGTGCCCGGGGCATTGGCCAGCGGGGTCCTGGCCTGTCACGGGATTATCACAACGCCAGAGCCGGAATCCCCGCGGATGGAATTCCGCGAGGAACCGCACGCACCGGTAGGAGACGACGTGAGGAGTCTCCGCCCCATCCGTAGAGCGCCTGGCCTTGGCCCCGGACATTTCTCCTTCACCCGACGGGACGGCTGTTCCAGTGTCCGGCTTCCCGGGTTTCCGGGATCCTCCGCGTCCGAATGAAGGCCAAGATCATCATCACCCCGAAGAAGGCGGTCCTCGATCCGCAGGGAAAGACCGTCCAGAACGCCCTCGAACACATGGGCCATGCCGGCGTCACCGGCGTCCATGTCGGCAAGTACCTCGAGATCGACCTGGCCCCCGGCACCGACAAGGCGGCGGCCACCCAGGCCCTCGACGACGCGGCCCGCCGTTTCCTGAGCAATCCGGTGATCGAGGACTACCGCCTCGAGATCGTCGACTGACCCGCTCCACCGAAACGCCATTCCCAACGACGACGCGATGCGCTTCGCCATCCTCCAGTTCCCCGCCTCGAACTGCGACCAGGACTGCCTCCATGCCGTCCGGGTCGCCGGTGCGCAGGGCCGATTCGTGTGGCACAAGGAGACGTCGCTGGGCGACGTCGACGCCGTGGTGGTGCCGGGCGGCTTCTCGTACGGCGACTACCTCCGGTGCGGCGCGATCGCGCGCTTCAGTCCAGTGATGCAGGCGGTGAAGCGGTTCGCCGACGACGGCGGCCTCGTTCTGGGCATCTGCAACGGCTTCCAGATCCTCTGCGAGGCCGGCCTGCTGCCGGGCGCGCTCATCCGGAACCGCGACCTGCGGTTCCACTGCGAACAGGTCTTCCTGAAGACGGTGAACCCGGCCACGCCGTTCACCTCGGCGTTGCCGAAGGACCGTCCTTCCCTCATGCCGATCGCCCACGGCGAAGGCTGCTACTTCGCGGACGCCGAGACCCTCGCGGGCCTGCAGTCGCGGGGTCAGATCCTGTGGCAGTACTGCGACGCCTCGGGCGCGACCACGGAGTCCGCAAACCCGAACGGCTCCCTGTTGAACATCGCCGGCATCGCCAACGAGCGCTTCAACGTGGCGGGCCTGATGCCGCATCCGGACCGTGCCGCGGAATCGGTCCTCGGATCCGAGGACGGCCTGCGGGTGTTCGAAGGCATGATCGCCGCCCTCGGCGCCCGCCGCGCGGTCGCCTGAGCGGGGTGGATGTCGGGCCTCGGGCAGCCGTGCCTGCCACGGCTTGTTCTCTCGCATCGGCGCCCCAATCCCTGAGCGGGGATCCATGACCGGGCGGTCATGGCTACGGTTCAGAGTTCCGTGATCCGGACGTTGCGGAAGCGGGTCACGGCCTTGTCGTCGTGGTTCTGCAGTCCGAGATACCCCCGGAGCGAGCGCACCGGCTCGTGGTCGATGATGCGGACGCCGTTGAGGTCGATGAGCACCCTGGGGCCACGCGCCTCGATCCGGACGGTGTTCCATTCGCCGGCGGGCTTCGATGCGAGGCGCGTTGCGGCGACGACGTCGTAGAGCGCGCCGGTGCTCCACTTCTTGGGTTCGGTGAGGCCGGCGTCGTCGAGGATCTGCATCTCGTGGCCGGTGAACGCCGGGTTCCGCTCGGTGCCGGAACGCAGGAACACCCCGCTGTTGCCCTTGGTGTTCACCTGGTAATCGAGCTCCAGGACGAAGTCGCCGTACTCCTTCTCCGTGCGGAGCCACGAACCGGACTTCGCGGGGTTGGTGGTCCAGGCGACGCCGTTGCGGGCGACCAACTCGCCGTTCTCCACGGTCCATTCGCCGCCGTGCATCACGACCCAGCCGGAGAGGTTCCGTCCGTTGAACAGGGCCTTGGATCCGGCCGTGGACCCGGATTCGCCGGGGCAGGCGCATCCGGCCGGGAATCCGAGCACAACGAGGAGGACGGGAAGGAGCAGGCGCTTCATGGGAGTGCGGGAAGCCTGTCCTCGCCCGCGTCGGATGGAAAGGACTCCGACGCGGGCGTGCTCCGGGACGGGACGCCGGACTACTTCCCGGCGATGCAGTACAGGTTCTCGCGTCCGCGGAGGAACAACTGCCTGCCGACCGCGGCGGGGGAGGCGTCGAAGCCGTCGTCCAGGCGGTTGGAGGCGAGGATCTCCAGCGTGGGACCGCGTTTGGCGACGACCGTGGTGCCGTCGCGCCCAACGAGGTACACGCGATCGGCGGCCCCGATGGGGGAGGCGTACACGCCGTTCAGGCCGTTGATCCGTTCCGCCTCGAAGCGCGCCTTGCCCGAGCCGGTGTCGAAGGCCGAGAGCATCGCGGTGTTGCCCGACCAGAAGTACAGGGTGTCGCCGTACAGCAGCGGCGACGGCACGTACGGGGTGCTCTTGGCGTGGGTCCAAGCCAGGGCGTCGGTGCCCGTGAGGTCGCCCGTGCGACCCAGCCGGATCGCCTGGAGGCTCGAACCGCGGTAGCCGCTCATGAGGTAGACCTTCTCCGCGTCGGCCACGGCCGAGGGGATGGCATTGACGGTCTGGCCGGCGACTTCCCAGAGCGGTTCGCCGGTCGCGAGGTCGTAGCCGCGGGCCCTGTTGGTGCCGTTGACCACCACCTGCTTCTTGCCGCCATGGGTCACGATCAGCGGAGTGCACCAGCCCGTGGGTTCGTCCCGCTTCTGGCGCCAGAGTTCCCGTCCGTCGCGCTTGTCGAAGGCGGCGATGAAGTCGTCGCCCTCGTGGTCCCACAGGATCACGACCGTGTTGCCGTCCAGCGCCGGGGAGCTGCCCTCGCCGAAGCTGTTGCGGGTGCGCATGTCGCCGAGGTCCTTTTCCCACAGCTTCTTCCCCTCCATGTCGTAGCCGTAGAGGCCGAACGAGCCGAAGGAGACGATGAGATGGGTGCCGTCGGTGACCGGGGAGGCGGAGGCGAAGCCGTGGTCCTTGTGGTGTCCCTCATGCGGCACCTGGACGCGTGCGACCTGTTCCCAGCGCTTGCGGCCGGTGGTCCGGTCGTAGGACAGCACGGTGAACTTCTGGGCGGAAGTCGGGCGATCGACCATGCCTCCGCCAGGGCCACCGGGTCCGCCGGGACCGCCAGGTCCACCAGGACCGCGGCGACGGGGGCGGCCTTCGCCATTGCCGCCGGGTTCGGCCGGAGGCGGCGTGGGTGGCGGGTTGTCGTTGGACTTGGCCGGGGCTTCGGCGGAGGTGTCGGCGACGGCGGTGAGGAGGAATACCTGATCACCCCAGACGACCGGGGTGGAGGAGCCGCGACCGGGAACGGACACCTTCCAGGCCACGTTGGTCGACTCGGACCAGGAGACGGGCGGTTCTGCGTCGGGCGCGACGCCGTTGCCGAGCGGTCCGCGCCAGGAAGGCCAGCTCGGGGTGGCGGCGGCCAGTTCGGGGAGCGCCAGGGCGAAGGCGGCGATCCGGGGGAGAAGGAGGGAGGGTTTCATGCGCGCGCAGGTCATTGACCCGGCGGCGGCGGTCCGGGTTACGCGGGGGAAATCCGGTGGGTCGATTCTTCCTCTCGGAACCCGCTTTTATCCCGGATACGATCCGTCCAACCTCCCTGAAACCCATCGATGAACTCCGCTTCCAGCCGACCTTCGATCCTGCGACTGGTGCTGTTGGTTTCGTTGGTTTCCTGCGTTCCGTTGGGTTTCCTGTGCGGGTTCCAGATCTTCCAATCCTATCAGCGGGATCTCGCGGCCCTGCGGGAGATCGTCCGGACCTGGCGGGACGTTTCCCGAAGCCAACTCGAGGCCTATGCCGAGGAGACTCAGCGGGCCTTGGAGGTGATGGCGACCTCGGGATCCACCAACGGTCCCACCGCCAGGAGCTTCCAGAACCTGGCCACCGCGTTCTGCCGCCTCCGCGCCGGAGGCCAGACCCTGAGCTGGATCGACCCTGAAGGCCGGCTGGTGTCGTCCTCGGACACCAACCTGGTTCCGGGCGAGGTCCCGCCCTGGGTACCCGTGATCCAACGTCGGGATTCGTTCGAGGTCTGGGGGATCCTTCAGGCCGGACCCGGTGAATGGCGGGTGCCGATGTCGGTGCCCTTCCGGCCCGGGGGCGGGGCGGTGAAGGGGACGCTGGTGCTGCTGGCGGATCCGCAGACCGAGCTGTCGGAGCGCCTGGAGCGGAGTTGGCCCACGAACAACGTCGTGATCATGGTGCTCGATCCGGCGGGGAACGTGGCCCTGCATTCCCTCCTCCCGAAGCAGTACCTGGGGACGAACTTCCCCGATTACTCGCGTTTCGCAGCGCGGGTCGACGCCGGTGAGTCGGATGGCGAGGCGCCGGGATTCGACCTGCGCCCGCGGCTCTATTCCGCGTCTCGCATCGGGGGTACGGACTGGCTGCTCCGGGCTTCGGTGCTCAAGTCGGACGTCGAGGCGCGGCTCTGGGAAAGGATCCGCCGGAGCCTGTTGCTACTGGGCTTGAGCGGGGTGGTGGCGGTCGGGGCCTCGCGATGGTTGGCCGGCCGGATCGCCGGGCCCGCCCACGCCTTGGCCGAGGCGGCTCGCGGGCTCGCGGGCGGTCGGGAAGGGGCCCCCATCGCCGAGACCGGCCCGAAGGAACTCGCCGAGACCGCACGGGCCTTCAACGACATGGTCGCCCAACGCCGCGAGGCCAGCGTCCGCCTCGAGGCCAGCGAGAGGCGGTTCCGCCGCCTCTTCGAGAACATGAGCGCCGCGTTCGCGCTCGTGGAACCCGTCAATGGTCCCGGCGGGGTTGTCGACTGCCGCTTCGTCGAGGTGAACCGCGCCTTCGAGTCGTTGACCGGAAGGACCGCCTCCGAGGTGGTCGGCCGGCTCGGCAGCGAGACCTTCGCGACGGCCTTGGATCCCCTGCGCGAACCCATGGCCGCCGTCGCCCGGTCCGGTGAGCCGTTCCACCCCACGTCCACCCAGGCCGCCTTCGGGCGCCTGCTCGAGGTCTCTGCCTTCCAACCCCAGCTTGGAAGGGTGGCCCTGCTCCTCCACGACGTGACCGAACGGGTCCGCAACCGCGAGGCGCTCGATGCCGTGCACCGCCGCTACCAGAGCCTGCTCGACTCCATCGACGGCATCGTCTGGGACTCGTCCACCGAGGGCGAGATCACCTACGTCAGCCCACAGTCGGAACGGATCCTCGGCCATCCGGTGTCCCGCTGGATCGGCGACTCGCAGCGCTGGGCCGCGCTGCTCCATCCCACCGACCGCGACAAGGTCCTGTCCGTCCTCCGCGATCCCCTCCCGTCGGACGGCGACCAGACGCTCGACTTCCGCATGATCCACGCCGATGGGCATTCGGTCTGGCTGCGGAACCTGGTCACCCCGGTCCGCGAGTCCGACGGCGCCCTGCGGCGTCTGGGCGTGATGTTCGACATCACGGAGCAGAAGCACGCGGAGGAGGCGCTCCGGGAGAACGAACGCCTGCTGCAGCTCGCCCTCGAGGGAGGCGACCTCGGCTTCTGGCACGTCGACCTCGTGGGCGGAAACGTCTGCTTCAGCAACCGCTGGATCACCATGCTGGGACTCGATCCGGCCCGGTTCGTCCACACGATGGCCGCCTGGGAGGAGAGGATCCATCCCGACGATCTGGCGTCGGTCCGCGCAGCCATGCGCGCCCATTTCGAGGAGGGAAGCGCTCCGCTCTACGAATCCCTCCACCGCCTGAGGAACGCCGCGGGCGGATGGACCTGGGTCGCCTCGCGTGGACGCATCGTGGAGCGGTCCGCCGACGGACGGGCCCTCCGCGCCGCCGGAACCCACCTCGACGTCACCACCACGAGGGTCGCCGCCGAGGAGCGGGCCGCGCTGGAGAGGAAGATCCAGGAGACGCAGAAGCTCGAGAGCCTTGGCGTGCTGGCGGGCGGCATCGCGCACGACTTCAACAACCTCCTCACCGGAATCCTAGGCAACGCGAGCCTCGCCCGTCTTTCCCTGCCCGGATCCTCGAACGCCCTCGACTACCTCGCCGAGGTCGAACAGTCCGCCGAACGCGCCGCCCACCTCTGCCGCCAGATGCTGGCCTATTCCGGACGCGGCCGCTTCGTCATCCAGCACCTCGACCTCAACACGCTCATCGAGGACATCGCCCACCTGCTCGGCATCTCCATCGGCAAGGGCGTGGTCCTACGCCAGAAGCTTTCCCGTCAGCTCCCCTCCATCGAGGCCGACGTCACCCAGATCCGCCAGGTGCTGATGAACCTGGTCATCAACGCGTCCGAGGCCATCGGCGACCGCAGCGGCGTCATCGTCATCAGCACCGGGGCCGTGCGCGTGGACGCCGCGTATCTCGCCACGGTGACCTACACGCCCGACGCGCGGCCTGGGGACTACGTGTCGGTGGAGGTCAACGACACCGGCTGTGGCATGGACGCCGAGACGATCGCCCGGATCTTCGACCCGTTCTTCACCACCAAGTTCACCGGACGTGGACTCGGATTGGCGGCGGTGCTGGGGATCGTCCGCGGCCACCGTGGCGCGATCAAGGTGTACAGCGAGCCGGGTCGGGGGACTTCGTTCAAGCTGCTCTTCCCGGTGGCCGACGGCGTCGCGAGTCCGCTCGAGACCCGCCCGGCTCCGGCACCCCGCTGGCGCGGGGATGGCGAGGTCCTCGTGGTGGACGACGACGAGACCATCCTCACCCTCGTTGCCCGGATGCTGGAGAGGCTCGGCATGGCCGCCGTGCTGAGCGGCGATCCGCGCCAAGCGGTCGAGATCCTGCGTGGGAACCCCGGGAGGTTCCGCGTCGTGTTGCTCGACCTCACCATGCCGCACCTCGGCGGCGAGGAGACCTTCCGTCTGATGCGCGGGATCCGTGCCGACGTCCCGGTGGTGTTGATGAGCGGCTTCACGGAGGAGGACGCGGTGAGCCGCTTCGCCGGCAAGGGTCTTGCCGGCTTCGTCCAGAAGCCGTTTGGTCCCACGGCATTGTCCGAGGCCCTTCGCCGGGTTCTCGAGTCGGCCGACTCCGCCAACCCATGAACCTCCACGACGTCCTCCACCGGTCCCTCGCGGCGCTCGCGATCCTGCTCGTGCTGCCCGCCGCCGAAGCCACGCAGCGGCCGGTGAACCGCGCCTTCGCCACGCGGTCCGAGACCATCGCCCCCAACGCCATGGCCTGCACCAGCCATCCCCTGGCGACGCAGGCGGCCCTGGATGTCCTCAAGGCGGGCGGCTCGGCCGTGGACGCCGCGATCGCCGCGAACGCCTGCCTCGGCCTCATGGAGCCGACCGGTTGCGGCATCGGCGGCGACCTCTTCGCCATCGTCTGGGACCCGGCCACGCGCCGTCTGCACGGGCTCAACGCCAGCGGCCGATCGGCGGCCGGACTGACGTTGGCAGACCTCCGCGCCCGCGGTGTCACCAACATGCCGTCCTACGGGCCGTTGCCGGTGACCGTGCCGGGCGCGGTGGACGGATGGTTCGCGCTCCATGGCCGGTTCGGCCGCGTGCCGATGTCCACGAATCTCGCCCCGGCGATCCGCTACGCGCAGGACGGCTTCCCGTTGAGCGAGGTCATCGCGGAGGCATGGGCGCGGAACGTGGCCATTCTCGCGAAGTACCCCAACGTGAAGGAACTCTGGGCGCCGGGAGGACGCGCCCCGGCCAAGGGCGAGCGCTTCCGCAACCCCGGCCTCGCCGCGACCCTGGGCCGGATCGCCTCCGGTGGACGCGACGCGTTCTACCGTGGCGAGGTCGCCGCCACCGTCGTGCGGTTCCTCCGCGAACAGGGCGGCGCGTTGACCGAGGAGGACTTCGCTTCGAACGCCCCCGAGTGGGTGGACCCGATCTCCACGAACTACCGCGGATGGGACGTCTGGGAACTCCCGCCGAACGGCCAGGGTCTCGCCGTGCTCCAGACGTTGAACCTGCTCGAGGGCCGCGACGTGCGGTCGATGGGATTCGGCTCCACCGCCTGGATCCACACCTTCGTCGAGGCGAAGAAGCTGGCCTTCGAGGACCGTGCCCGCCTCTACGCAGATCCCGCCTTCCACCAAACGCCGATCGCCGAGCTGAACTCCAAGGACTACGCGGAACGTCGCTGGAAGCTCGTGCGACCCGACGTCGCCGCCCGTCGCCACGATCCCGGGGTCCCGGCGCTGCGTGCCGGGGACACCATCTACCTCTGCACTGCGGACGCCTCGGGGATGATGGTCTCGCTCATCCAGAGCAACTACCGCGGCATGGGCAGCGGCATGGTCCCTCCCGGACTCGGCTTCGGCCTGCACGACCGTGGCGAGGCCTTCGACCTGAACCCGGGCCGACCCAACTCCTACGCGCCGCGGAAGCGTCCCTTCCACACGATCATCCCGGCGTTCGTCACCCGCGACGGCGAGCCGGTCATGGCCTTCGGCGTCATGGGCGGCGACATGCAGCCGCAGGGACACGTGCAGGTGCTGGTGAACTGGATCGACTTCGGCATGAACCTGCAGGAGGCGGGCGACGCTCCGCGGATCTACCACACCGGGTCCAGCGAGCCGGACGGTTCCGTCATGTCCGACGGCGGGACGGTGAGCCTCGAGGCCGGCTTCCCGTCGGAATCGGTGCGGGATCTCCAGAAGCTCGGCCACCGCTTCGGCGCCGCGTCCATCGGGTCCTATGGCGGCTACCAGGCCGTGATGTGGGACCGCACCAACCGCGTCTGGATCGGTGCCACCGAGAGCCGCAAGGACGGGACCGCGGCGGGATATTGATGGTGTGGTGGTGGGTTGAAGCGCCGAAGGGTTGAACGGGTGGGAATCGCTCGTCCGACGCCCCGCGCCATCTCCGGCATCTCAAGGGCGCCGCGGCTTCTGCCGATGGTTTTCATCGGGGATGGGAGCGGATCTACAAGGGGAGCCGGTCCTTCCAATTTCTTCATGTTGTTCACCACGAATTCCGTGGCTGGGTTGTCGGTCGGTGGGGAACCGACGATGGTGCCCTGGCCTTTGGCCGCCCTCTTCGGCGCGCTGTTCATCCTGATGCTCGGATGGTCCATCGGGCTCCGTCGCCGTGTCCGGGACCAGCAGCACCGCCTGCGTCGCCACGCACTCACTGAAACCACCCTGCGTGCCCGCCACCGCGAGCTGCTCGACACGGTCTCCGACCTGGTGTTCGTGCTCACCCGCGACGGGCGCTTCTGTGAGATGAACCGCGCCGCGGAGTCCGCGTTCGGCGGGCGCATCGAGGACTTCGCCGGCGAATCCATCTACGGCCGCATCGCGCCGCACGACCGTCCGAAGCTGCTGCGCCTGCTTGCCGGCGAGGGACCCGGCTTGGGCGACCGCATCCTGGAGTTGACGGTCCGCGACGACCGTGGCTTCACGCACGTCATCCAGCTGACCGCCTGGCGTCAGGTCAGCCGCGACCGTGGAGGCGGGTTCTACGTGGTGGCGCGGGACATCACCGCGTGGAAGGCCATCGCGCCGGCGTTGCTCGACGACGAGCCGGCCGCCGGTTCCGCGGATCCCGAGCCGCCGCGCCGCGGGTCGGGCGACATCTGGAGCCACGGCGAATAGGGCAGGGAATCCGGAAAACCAGTGACGGCTCCGGGCATGGGCCCCGGTCCGTCCTCCGCACGGCCTTCGGGGTCGCCGCCGAAACAGCCGCGGTTTTCCCAACGAACTCCGGGAAGTTCAACTTCCGGTCACCCATCGGTCACCTGCGGGTTTCCAGTCGATAACGCCGATGTGACCTGCCGACCACCGGTCCGTCTAAATGGGCCGGTTGGATGGGCGGGATGAACCGGTTGGCTCCGTTCCCCTCCACGTTGCTCCTGCTTCTGTTGGTGGTCGCAGGCCTCGCCGCGGAGAACCGACGGCCCGCACCTCCGGAGAAGCCGGCCACCACCAACGAGCCGGCCCGCAAACGTCCCTCGGACCATCTGCGCGACCGTGTGGCGCAGTTGCCGCCGCCTCCCGAGGGCGTCACCGACGTCTTCTTCGACGAGTTCTTCCGCATGCCGGTGGGGCCGAAGGGCCTCGAAACGACCGAGAAGCTGGCGGCCCTCGA
>JAIXUV010000050.1 GCA_027483345.1 Verrucomicrobiales bacterium
ACGGGCTCCCGGGCGGAGCCGGACCACTGGAACCGGAGCCGATACCAGCCCCCGGCCGGCAGCCAGAGGTCGTGCTCGAAGGCGGTTTGGCCGGCCGACAGGTGGGCGATGGGTACCGGTACCGGCTGGGAGTCCTTGGGTGACTCCCAGGAGAACTCGAGTCGATCGCCGCTCTCGGCCGGGCGCGAAAGCGATCCGACGACCCGGATGGCGGTTCCGGCAGGATGGAGCCGCTGGATGACCTGATGGGATCGCGGCGCCGCGATCGTCAGCGAGGGCGCTGGCGTTTCGGCGACGGTCCGCACCAGGACGAGCGCGGCGGTCAAACCGCAGGGGAATCCGTGGCGGATTCTGGTCGGTGTTCTGGAAGTGGGCGTCATGGACGCAGGTTGCAGGGAAACGAAAAGGCCCCGCGTAAGGGCGGGGCCTTGAAGGATCCGTCAGGGGATCGGTGGGAGACTCAGGCGATGGCCCGGTCGAGGCTGGACTTGAGGTCGCGCTTGGACTTGAGGCCGACGACCTGTTCGATCACTTGGCCGCCCTTGAAGAGCAGGAGCGTCGGGATCGCGCGGATGCCGAACTGGGCGGCGAGGTCCTGGTGGTCGTCGATGTTGACCTTCGCGATGCGCGCCTTGCCCGTGTACTCGGTGGCCAGCTCGTCGAGGACGGGGCCGAGCATCTTGCAGGGACCGCACCACTCGGCCCAGAAGTCGACGAGGACGGGCTGAGTGGAGCTGAGGACCTCCGCGGGGAAGTTCTGCGACGTGGCGGTGATGATGTTGTCTGCGGCCATTGGATTCCTGTTGGTGGAGGCGGTATGCCTCCTTACTGGGCAACAAAGAACTGAACGGCGACGGCCGCAAGTCCAAGTACGGCCGCGGCGATGGCGAGACCGAAGTCCATGCCCCCGATGGTCGCGGCCTTGGCCGGCGCGGCGGGCTTGGCGGCGGGCTTCGGAGCGGCGGGCGCGGCAGGAGCCGCGACGGACGCCTTCGCGGCGGCCGCAGGAGCCGCAGGCGCGGCGGCAGGGGCTGCCGGAGCCGCAGCTGCCGGGGCCGCAGCCGGAGCCGCCGGGGCGGCCGAAGCGGCGGGAACCCGGATCGACGGGCCACCCGCCGGCTTGGGGGGCAGACTGATGCGGACAGTCTGCTTCTTCTGCGACGCCTCCGCGGCCTTGGGGGGCTCGGGAGCGGGGGACGGCGGAACCGGAGGGTTGTTTTCGGACATAGGAAAGATTTTTCAAACGCTAGGAATGACGTTTTGGAGTGTCAACGTGATTGTCCCCCGGAATCGCTCCACGGTGCTCCCAAGGTGGTTTCCGGGGAGATCCGGCTGACTGGACTGGAGGAGGTCGATCGTTGGGGCCGTTGCCTCAGTGCGGGGTTCTGCGCCCGTCGCTTGCCCGTGGGATCCCGGCTAGGAAAGGCTTGGTTCGCAGTGCTCCGACACTACGATCGTCGCCGATGACGCGCTCCCCATCTTCACGGGTTCTCGCCGCCGCCCAAGGGGCCTTGGCGTTCCTGTTCTGTGGTCTTTGTGTGGTCTGGATGTTCCGCACCCGGGAGATCGGAATGCTCGGGGCGGAGGCCAATTTGCGGGCCCAGGAAACCGGGCAGGTCCGGCAGGGGTTCATGAACCTGCTGCAGGACACGGCGATCTATTCCGAACGGAGCCCCGCGATGAAGGTTCTCCTCCAGCAATTGGGTGTCCGGGTGACCCAGAACGGTCCCGGCACCCCGGCCTCCGCACCCACCGCTTCCCCGGCGAACCGTCGCTGAATCCGCCATCGCCGAAACCACCGACGTCGAATCATGTCCTCCGAACACTACGCCTCCTCCGAGGAAATCCAGGTTGTCCGTCAGGAACTGGAATCGCTCAACGCGGGCTTCCGGATCCTGCTGTTCAGCGGGCTTCTGGTGACCGCCAGCCTCTGTGCCTTCGTCTACCGTCAGGTTTCCATCCAGGGACGCCAAATCGCCGCACAGAACCTGGCCTTGCGCCAGATGGCCGAGGAGAGTGCGCAGATCGGCGGGGCCTTGGCGCAGTTGAAGGCCTTCGGGGTCCGTTCGCCGGATTACGCCCCGGTTCTTGGCAAGTATGGGCTGAAGCCGGAACCGCTGCCTGCGACTAACAATCCGCCCGCCGCGTCGGCTCCCAAGAAGCCCTGATCCCCCACGGCCACAGCTCGCCGGCGACCGGTTCCGACAGCGGATTTCCACGATTGCCCGGTGGATAGGCTGGAATCCTTCGGCTCGTCCGTTTCCATCGACCCGATCCCCATTCGATGTCTTCTCCTGATTTCAGGCCCGTGCTGGTGACCGGCGGTGCCGGGTTCATCGGATCCCATCTGGTCGATCGTCTTCTTTCCGAGGGGTTTGCGGTGACCGTGGTGGATGACCTCTCGACCGGTCGCCAAAGCAACCTGGAAGCCGCCTTGTCTCGTCCGGGCTTCCGGTTCCATGAGGCCAAGGTTTCCGAGTGGCCGGACTTGGCCGCGGAGGTCGCGAGGTCCCGCGCTGTGGTCCACTTCGCCGCGGCGGTCGGGGTGGAATTGGTGATGAAGTCCCCGATCCGGACCATCGAAACCAATCTGGGCGAAACCGAATCCATCCTGACGGCGGCAGCCCCGGTTCGGGTTCCCGTCCTGCTCGCCTCCACGTCCGAGGTGTACGGCAAGAGCAACAAGACGGAGTTCGCCGAGACGGATGACCTCCTCATCGGCCCGCCGACCCTAGGGCGTTGGAGTTACGCCTGTTCCAAGCTGATGGATGAGTTCCTGGCCTTGGCCTACATGCGGGAACGGGGTCTGCCGGTGACCATCGCCCGGTTTTTCAACACCGTCGGGCCCCGCCAAACGGGAGCCCATGGCATGGTGATTCCGCGGTTCCTGGAAGCCGCACGGACCGGGGCACCCTTGCGGGTGTATGGAGATGGTCAGCAGACCCGCTGCTTTTGCCACGTGTTGGACACGGTGGAGGCGGTCTATCGGTTGTTGGGTGCGCCCGAAGCGGTTGGCCGCGTGGTCAATGTGGGGAACGACGTCTCGGTGACCATCCGCGGGTTGGCGGAACGGGTGGTGGCGCGTACCGGATCGGCTTCGAAGATCGAGTCGATCCCCTATTCCGACGCCTTCGGTCCCGGCTTCGAGGACATGCTGCACCGTCGCCCCAGCCTCGCCACGCTGGAAGGACTCACCGGCTTCCGCCCACGGCGGAGTTTGGATGAGATCCTGGACGATCTGATCCGGGATCGCTGATCCAAGTAGGAACCCAGGGATTGATGCGTCCGGGATGGGGTTCCGGCCCTTTGAACCCAGTGGGACCCGAGGTGGGTGTCCGGGGAGAATCGGCGGTTCAGCGGCCCTCACACTCCCGCGCGATGGACTGGCTTCCATGGGACCTGTTTCCCCTTGGGTCCGGCCTTCCTGAGCGGCGGATGGGACGCTCGCGATCCACAAAAGATGGAGGCGGAGCGAGTGATTGCAGGCCGGCTTCTGGAGTGGATCCGTGAAAACAAAAAGGGCATCCCGAAGGATGCCCTTTTGTCAGGACCGGAAGCCTGGATTGGAATCAGTCCAACGGCATGAAGAAGTCCTGGTCGGACGAGGTGTTCGCGGCGTCGCGGAGCGCGTCACGAAGACGGCCGGACGAAACCTGCTGCACGGAACCGTCGCCGAGCAGGATGTTGCCGGCGTTCTGGTGGACCTGGGCGTTGTACGCGATCTTGTTCAGGATGGTCGCGTTGGCGGCCTGGGCGGTCGAGAGGACCTTCAGCACCTTGTGGGTGTTGATGACGCCGTTCGCGGCCAGGTTGGTGTTCAGGATGTTGCGGTCGCCGCCGAGGATGCTCTGGGGCTGCTCTTCCGTGGCGTTGATGCCGAGGAAGTAGCTGGGAACCTTGCCCTTGGTGGCGAGGGCGAGGTTGCGCGCCACGAACGTCCAGGTGTTGGTGGCCAGGGTCTGACGGGTGTCGCTCGGGCAAACGACGATCTTCGGCGTGCTGAGCTCGTTGGAGATCGTGGCGTAGACGTCGGCGAGGGTGTTGGTCGCCGTCGGAGCCGCGTTCAGGGCGGGCAACTGGATACCACCCTGGCTCGGATCGACCTGCCACGGATACTGGCCATTGAAATCAACGGCGAAGGTGCGGAGGGCGATGCCGATCTGCTTCAGGTTGTTGACGCAGGCGATGCGGTTCGCACGGGACTTGGCCTTGGCCAGCGCCGGGAGGAGCATGCCGGCGAGAATCGCGATGATCGCGATCACGACCAGCAGTTCGATCAGCGTGAAGGCGCCGAGACGGTTCTTGCGGAGACGGTTCATAGGTTTGGTGAGTGATTTACGGGCTTACGGTGGCGGCGACTCTAGTGACCTCACTTTATGTGTCAACGCCATTCACCCCGGTTGAAGCACTGGCGGTGCCAGTGCACGAAACCCTTGATTTTATTGGGTTTTCGTTAACCCGGGTCGGTGCCAATCCGACGCCGATGCGCGAGGTTCACGCGGGGTTTCCAAGTCCCTCCACGAGCGCCTCTATGGCATCAGGAACCCGATCGGAAGTCTCCGCTCGCCGCGGTCCGGGATCGTGAACGGCTTGCGATGCCAAGTCCCTACCCGGAGACGGCTCCACGTCCACCGGGTACCGCTTCCCGGGCCCCGGGGCTGGAGTCATTGCTGAAGGGATGGTTACCCAAAGCCCCACTTCCTGGAACGGGGGTGCGGGCCGGGGTTCGCCGGTGTCGCCCCGCCATCCGGTCCGGCGGAAGGATCCGCAGTCGGTTCTTCTCTTCAAGCAGCGCAGGATCAGGACTTTTGTCGAAGGTCCACCGATGAGCGATGCCCGTCTCTTGACGACCATCTTGGATTGTCCCGGTTGCTCCAGAAATCGTCCTGCTGCTCAAAAAGAACCAAGTCAATACCCGGATCGAGCGATGCCGTTGATGGAGCGAATTTAATAAACGCCTGAAGTGGAGGATGTTGTGATTATCCAGAAACCCCGCTCATGCGGTATGGCACCACGGGTGCTTTGGGGTCGAGGAACTCAACCGTCCGATCTGTCGCGGGGGACCCTGCGGATGGAGCGGGCGGTGGAGAGTGACACGAACCAACCCACGGACCGGGGTTTCCTGGGACCCGGGTAACCACATACACGCAGCACGATGAAGAAAATCGAAGCAGTGATTAAGCCTTTCAAGCTCGAGGAGGTGAAAGACGCCCTCCACGACGTGGGCATCGAGGGCATGACGGTTTCCGAGGTCAAGGGCTTCGGACGCCAGAAGGGCCACACCGAGATCTACCGCGGCAGCGAGTACACGGTGGATTTCCTGCCCAAGATCAAGATCGAGCTGGTGGTGGCGGACGCCAAGGTCGCCGAGGCGACCGGGGCGATCATCAAGGCCGCGAAGACCGGCAAGATCGGTGACGGCAAGATCTTCGTCTCGGAGGTTGCCGAAGCGATCCGCATCCGCACCGAGGAGAAGGGCGACGCCGCCGTCTGAGGATTGTTCGACCCACTGAATCCCAAACCCATCCAACAAACGAACATGAAGAAATTCCTCCAGATTTTCGCCACCGTCCTGGCTTTGGCCACGGCCTCCTTCGGCCTGCAGGCCCAGGAAGCCGCCAAGGCCACGCCCAAGGAACCGACCGTCGAGGAGCGCCTCGGTGACGTCGAAGCCTACATCAACAACGGTGCCCGCGTGACCACCGCCGACCATGCCGGCAAGGTCACCGGTGCCGGTCCCGGCCACAATGCGTGGATGATGACCAGCGCCGCCTTGGTCCTGTTCATGACACTTCCCGGCCTCGCCCTGTTCTACGGCGGCCTCGTCCGGAAGAAGAACATGCTCTCCGTGATCGCCCAGTGCTTCGGCATCGCCGGCCTGGTGACGATCCTGTGGGTACTGTTCGGCTACAGCGCCGTGTTCGCGGCCGGATCCCCGTACCTCGGCTCGCTGACCAAGTTCGCGTTCCTCAAGGACGTGACCTCGGCCCCGAACACCGACTACGCCGCCTGGGTTTCCCAGAACGTGTTCGCCATGTACCAGATGATGTTCGCCATCATCACCCCCGCGCTGATCGTCGGCGCCATCGCAGAACGCATGAAGTTCCTGGCGATCCTGGTGTTCGTCACCCTCTGGATGGTCGTCGTCTACTTCCCGCTCGCCCACATGGTCTGGGGCGTTGACGGCCTCATGAACGGCGTCTGGAACGGCGACGCGAAGATCAAGGCGATCGACTTCGCCGGTGGCACGGTGGTGCACATGAGCTCCGGATGGTCCGCCCTGATCCTCTGCCTCATCCTCGGCAAGCGCGCCGGCTTCGGCAAAACCAACATGTCCCCGCACAGCATGACGCTCTGCGCGGTCGGCACCGGAATGCTCTGGGTCGGCTGGTACGGCTTCAACGCCGGTTCCGCGGTCGCCGCCGACGGCGTCGCCGCCAACGCCTTCATGACCACGACCATCGCCGCCGCCGTGGCGTCCTTCGTCTGGCCGCTGATCGAGTGGGTCCTGCGTGGCAAGCCCTCCATCCTCGGCTTCTGCTCGGGCGCCGTCGCCGGTCTCGTCGTGATCACCCCCGCCGCCGGCTTCGTGAACGCCAAGAGCGCCTTCATCATCGGCATCATCGCCGGTATCGTCCCCTACATCGCCTGCGCCTACCTCAAGCCGATGCTCAAGTACGACGACGCGCTCGACACCTTCGGCGTCCACGCCGTCGGCGGCACCATCGGCGCCATCGTGACCGGCGTCTTCGCGACCGCCGACGTGAACGGCAACCTCACCTCCGCGAACAGCTACGCCGCCAAGAACGGCCTCGACAAGCTGGTCGCCAACGGCGGACTGGTCGCCGAGCAGTTCAAGGCCATCGCGATCACGCTGGCCCTCTCGGTGGTCGCCACCGTCGTCATCGCCTTCATCGTGAAGATGGTGATCGGCCTGCGTCCGACCGAAGAGGCCGAGACCCAGGGTCTGGACCTCGCCGAGCACGGCGAGGAAGCCTACCACGGCTGATCTCCGCCACGGTACTTCGATTCACAGGGGCCGCCTGGATCTTCCCGGCGGCCTCTTCGTTTGGTGGACGTCGGCGAGCGCGTCCGCCTCGGGCTCATCGAGCCGATACCGCACCGTCCGAGATTCCCGGGTCCTGGAGGCTTCGTCCCGGTTCAGAGGACCTCGACGATCATCGCCGTGGTGTTGTCCCGTCCGCTCCTCACGAGCGACGCCTCGACCATGCGATCCGCCGCGGCCGTGTCCACGGGGCGGACCACCTCGTCCTCCAGGCTGGCTCCGTAGAGGCCTTCGGTCAGTCCGTCGGTGCAGAGGAGGAAGCGGTCCCCCGGTTCGTACCCGACTGCGCCGACCTGCGGGTCGACGTACACGTTGCCGCCGCCAAGAGCCTTCTGGAGGACGTGTTTTCCGGGATGGGACCGGGCCTCCCATTCGGTGATCCGACCGTTGCGGAGCAGCCATCCCACGTGGGTGTCGTCCTGGGTGAGCTGCTTCAGGGTCCGTTCCCGGGCGGACCAGTAGTAGATGCGGCTGTCCCCGACGTGGCCGAAGTACATCCAGCCGGGGGTGAACCAGCAGAGGCTGAGCGTGGTTTCCATGCCACGGCATTCGTCGTAGCTCGCGCCGAGATAGGCGAGGGCCTGGTGGGTCTGGTGGAACACCTCGGTGAGCACGTCCTGGAACCCGACCTGGATCCCCGACGCCGACTGGTGGAAGGCCCGCGGCAGCAGGGTGGTGATCTTCTCCACCGCGATCCGACTGGCGAACTCGCCCGCATTCGCGCCGCCCATCCCGTCGCTGACGGCGAACGCGAAGTCGGTGGCCTGGTGGGGTTGCTCGCCGAATCGGCCGAGACGGAAGACCTCCTTGGCGTTGAACTCGAGGGCCAGGAAGGAGTCTTCGTTGTTGGGACGGAACCGTCCGCGGTCGGTGCGGGCGGACCACCGGAGACGCGCGCCTTCGGCCTTCATGGCTTCGCCTCCGCGGGCGCCTGGTTCGGCTGTCCGAGCAGGGCGGAGAACTCGAAGTCGATGATGCAGAAGCGGCCGTCGGAATTGCGGTAGGTCACGTTGCGGACGTCGGCGTCGTCATGGCGGACACCGTACTTCTCAAGCTCCTGGAAGATCTCGGCGCACCTTTGGGCGTCGAGATGCTCCACGCGTTGGCCGCAGTTCGTGGTGACGATGCGCAGGCGCGTGGGATCGGCCTCGAGCAGGCGGGGAACGAAGTGGCATCCGCGGTCCTCGAGATGCCGGAGCACGCGGACCTCTTGGTCGAAGCGGTCCTGGGCGTTGGCCCCGTGGTAGACCTTGATGACCCTTCCGTCGAAGGTGAGGTTGACCGTGGACCTGAGGGTGTCCTTGACCTTCAGCATGTCAGGAGGATGGGGCCTTGGCCGAGGAATGCACGCCTGCACAATTCCAGGCAGCCCGGTCAATTGCCGACAGGCGTGAAGGGGTGCGGTAGCCCAAAAAAGTGCTGACGGTCACGGTGGCGTGACCAAGACTTGCCGGGTTCCCGGAGGGGTTGGCGAGCGCAGGACGGTTTCGGGGTCATGGCATCTGCCGTGCTTCATGAAATCCCTGCATCTGGACCCCACCGGGCAGAAACACACCACTCACAACATGGCCAAATACAAACTCGAATACATCTGGCTCGACGGTTACGAGCCGACTGCAAACCTCCGCAGCAAGACGCAGATCAAGGATTTCGAAGCCTTCCCGAAGCTCGAACAGCTGCCGATGTGGGGTTTCGACGGCAGCTCCACCCGCCAGGCCGAGGGTCGCACCTCGGACTGCATGCTGAAGCCGGTGGCCGTGTATCCGGACACCACCCGCAAGAACGGCGTGCTGGTGATGTGCGAAGTCATGATGCCGGACGGCGTCACCCCGCACCCCAGCAACAGCCGCGCGACGATCCTCGACGATCCCGGCGCCTGGTTCGGCTTCGAGCAGGAGTACTTCCTGTACAAGGACGGCGTTCCCCTCGGCTTCCCCCAGGGCGGCGGTTATCCGTATCCGCAGGGTGAGTACTACACCGGCGTCGGCTACAAGGCCGTCGGTGACATCGCCCGCGAGATCGTCGAGGAGCACCTCGACCTGTGCCTCGACGCCGGCATCAACCACGAGGGCATCAACGCCGAAGTGGCGAAGGGCCAGTGGGAGTTCCAGATCTTCGGCAAGGGCTCCCGCAGCGCCGCCGACCAGGTCTGGGTCGCCCGCTACCTGCTCATGCGCCTGTGCGAGAAGTACGGCGTGGACGTGAACTTCCACTGCAAGCCGCTCGGCAAGGACGTGGATTGGAACGGCTCCGGCATGCACTCCAACTTCTCCACCTCCTACATGCGCGAGACGGGCGGCAAGGAGTACTTCGAGGCGCTCATGGCGGCCTTCGACAAGTACAAGAACGAGCACATCGCCGTGTACGGCCCGGACAACCACCTGCGTCTGACCGGTCTCCACGAGACCCAGTCGATCGACAAGTTCAACTACGGTGTCGCCAACCGCGGCGCCTCGATCCGCGTGCCCCACAGCTTCGTCAACAACGGCTACAAGGGCTACCTCGAGGACCGTCGTCCGAACTCCCAGGGCGACCCGTACAAGATCGCCAGCCGCATCCTGCAGACGATCGCCACGGTTCCGACCCCGTAAGGGTTCCGGCCACCGCTCAGCGATTCCTGCGACACGGCCCGGGCTTCGGCCCGGGCCTTTTCCTTTTCCGACGTGGGCTCCGAAGGGACCGCCTCAGCGTCCGGGCAGGCCGTTGGTGGAACCGTTCGGGGGAACCGACAGGCTGCTGAAGTCGATCGTGCCGGACTTCGCGGCCCGGATGCCGCCCCCGCTCGCCTGATACAGGGTGCTGCGGACCTCGTAGGAAAGGCGTCCCGTCTGGGAGGCCGCGTGGAGCTTCCGGGCGAGGTTGAAGTTGCTGATCCGCACGGTCACCGGTTGGGCCAGGTCGGAGAGTGCCGGGATGGTGACCGCCTCGCGGCTCAGGCCGGTGCCCACCTTGGTGCCATCGAGGTAGATCTTGTGCGAAGCCCCGACGAGGCGGACCGGTTGCGGGCGCGCGTTCTGCAGGCGCACCGTGAAGACCAGGGTGGTTTCCCAAGGTTGGACGTCGCCCGAGGTGACGGTCACGAGTGCGACGTCGAAGTCCTCGTCCGGCTGGAACGTGGTGCAGCCGGCGACGAGGAGGAGCAGGGCGGCGAATCCGGAAAGGCGCTTCATGGGAGGGCGGTGGTGGGTCAACCGAGCAGCATGACCGAAGCGACGATCACCACGCAGCCCACGAGGTCCAGCCAGATTCCGTGGCGCATCATGGATCGCAGGGGGACGCAGCCGGTGCCGTAGGCCATGGCGTTGGGTCCGGTGGAGACCGGAAGCATGAAGCCCATGGAGCAGGCGATGCAGGTGGCCAGGGCGGGCTTCACGGGATCCACACCGGCGGACTGGGCCACGGCGATGGCGATGGGGACGATCATGGTGGCGGAGGCGGTGTTGGTGGTCATCTCGCTGACCAGGACCCCGACCACCGTGAACAGGACGCAGAGGCCGAACACCGACTTGGCCTGGAAGATCCCGGCGAGTCCGCCGCCGATCCAGCGGGCGAGGCCGGTGGAGAACATCAGTTCCCCCAGCGCCATGCCTCCGGCGAAGAGCAGGATCGTACCCCAGTCGATGCCGGCGGCGTCCCTCCAATCCAACGTGGCGCGGTGCTCGCGGACGCCGGTCGGCAGGAGGAAGAGCAGCGAGGCGGCGAGCAGCCCGACGATGCTCTCGGGGAGGTGGCCGTTGAGCCAGACATAGGCGGGGGCGTCGGCGCCGTCGGCGCTGAAGGCCGCGACGAAGCCCGGCAGGATCCAGGCGCACACCGCGGCGGCGAAGACCGCCACCACGTTCTTCTGGCCGCGGGTCCAGGGGCCGAGCTTCCGGCCTTCCTCGAGCAGCCAGTCCTGATTGCCGTCCAGCGAGCCCTTGGGCGGCGGGCAGGTCCGCGCGAAACGCCAGACCAGGAATCCGCAAAGCACGACCGCCACGGGAAGCCCCACGCGCATCCACTGGAAGAAGGTCACCTTCACCCCGAGCAGACGTTCGATGGCTCCGATCCCGATCAGGTTGGGCGGTGTGCCGATCGGAGTCCCGAGACCGCCGACACTGGCGGCGAAGGCGGTGATCAGCATCAGGCCCGCGGCGAACGGGGACGACCGGAAGTCCTTCAGTCCCTGTCGTGCACCGACCTCGGCGATGATCGAAAGCCCGATTGGCAGCATCATCGCGGTGGTGGCGGCGTTGGACACCCACATGGAGATGAGGGCGGTGATGCCGGCGAACGCGGCGTAGAGGCGGAGCGGGTTCGTGCCCACCCAGGGCAGGGTCAGGATCCCGAAGGCGAACCGGCGGTTTAGGCCGTGTTTCAACATCGCCTCGCCGATCATGAAGCTGCCGATGAAGAGGAAGATCACAGGATCGGCGAACGGCTTGAACACCTCGCGGGCGCTGCCCAATCCGGCCACGACGCAGAGCGACGGCGCCAGAAGGGCGGTGGCCGCCAGCGGGATGGCCTCGGTCATCCAGAGCAACAG
>JAIXUV010000254.1 GCA_027483345.1 Verrucomicrobiales bacterium
ATGGCCGAGGTCGCCTCGCTGAACTCCCAGATCTCACGGATCGAGGGCGGCGGCATGGGGGTGGCCAACGACCTCCGCGACCAGCGTCAGGCCAAGCTCGAGGAGCTCGGCCGCATCGTCCAGTTCGACCCCGTTGAACAGCCCGGCGGCACGGTCGACATCGCCATCGGCGGCATTCTCTTCGTCAACGATTCCGAGACCCCGACCCAGCTGGAGACCTTCGATCCCGGCGACGGACGCCTCCAACTCCGTGCCGCCGGCACGACCGACGCCCTCGCCATCACCGGCGGACGCCTCCACGGGACCCTCGACTCGCGGGACGGACCGCTCCAGGAGCTGCGCAACGCCATCCGCGGGATCGCCTCCAACCTCGTTTCGGAGGTCAACGCGATCCATTCGTCCGGATTCGGCCTCGACGGCACCAACGGCCAACCGTTCTTCCTCGGCACCTCCGCCTCGGACATCCGGGTCAACCCGGACCTGGCGTCCAATCCACGGCAGCTCCAGGCGTCGGCCGATCCCTCCGCCCCGGGCAACAACGCGGTGGCCCTCCGACTCGCCCAGCTCGGGACCAAGCCCATCGCCGCGCTCGGCGGTCAGACCCTCGCCGGCCGCTACAGCCAGGGCATCTCCGACATCGGCGAGGCCCTTTCCTCGGTGAACCGCCAGATCTCCGACCATGATGCCGTCTCTTCGATGCTCGAGTCCCAGCGGGAATCGGTCAGCGGCGTCTCCGTGGACGAGGAGATGACCGACCTGACCCGCTTCCAGCGCGCCTACCAGGCCAGCGCCAAGCTCATCACCACCGTCGACGAGATGCTCGAGATCACCCTCGGCCTGAAACGGTGAGGAACACTGAAACCGCATGAGAGTCTCCTTCAACGCCTTCTCCAACCGGCTCGTGGACACGCTCGGGGGCCTGGCCTCGCGGCAGATGCGCTACCAGATCCAGGCCTCCACCGGGCAGCGGATCGTGAACCCCGAGGACGATCCCGGGGCGATGCGGCGTGTGCTGGACCTCCAGGACGAGGGGGCGCGGGTCGGCCAATACCAGCGCAACGTGACCCGGCTGAAGGAGCTCACGACGGCCACCTACGGCGTGCTCCGCGGACTCAGCCGCGTCTCCGACCGGGCCGGCGAGATCGCCACCAAGGCCGACGCCACGCGTTCGCCCCAGGAGCTGTCGGTGATGGGGCGTGAGGTGACTCAGTTGATCGAGCAGGCGGTCAGCGCCGCCAACACCACCAACCGGGGCGATGCGTTGCTCGGTGGCACCAAGACCTCCCAGGCGCCCTATGTCCTGACCAAGGACGCGGACGGCCGCGTCATCGGGGTCGAGTTCCGGGGCAACACCGAGACCTCGCAGATGGAGATCTCCGAGGGCGAGACCGTGGTGGCCAACGCCGTGGGAACCAACGTCGCCGGAAGCGGGGCGCCGGGAATCATCACCGACCCGCGTACCGGAGCCGACTTCTTCAACCACCTGATCGACCTGCAGAACCGCCTCCTGTCCGGCGACACCGCCGGCATCGCGGCCACGACCCGGCCGGCGTTGCAGAAGGACTCGGACAACCTGCTGATCCAGCTCAGCTCCAACGCGACGTTGCAGTCGCGGCTGGAGGCGGCGACGGCGGCGGCGTCCTCGCGCTCCACCTCGATCGAGACGCAGGTCTCCAACGAGGCCGACGCCGACCTCGCACAGACCCTCGTGAAGCTCAACGAGACCCAGCTCGCCTACCAGGCGGCCCTCCAGACCAGCGGCAAGATCCTCTCGATGTCGCTGCTGGACTACATCCGCTGATCCGGAAATCGGCTTGGGTCCGTGCCCCTGCCGTGCCTTTGCCGCTGAGGGTGCGGCGGCAGCCGTTCAGGGCAGCTCCTCGATCGTGATGTCCTTGGCGTGGATCAGGCCCTTGCCTCCGCCGTGGATCTGCAAGCCCAGCTTCCCGGCCTGGACGATCTTCGGATCCTTCTCGGTGTAGTCCACCGTCTGGACGCCGTTGATCTTCAGCACGACCCGCGGGCCTTCCGCGCGGATCTCGTACTCGTTCCACTGGCCGGGCTTCACCGCCTTCTTCACCGTGGCCTCGTCGGGCTTCGCGAGCACCGTGTTCCTGCGCGACTCGTCGTAGAGCGCGCCGTACCAGCCTTCGCCGATGTCCGCCTGATAGCCGATCATCTCGTTGTGGTTCGGGATGCGCTGGCTGCGGATCTGCATCCCGGAATTCACGAAGCCTTCGGTGCCCTCGAGACGGAACTTCAGCCTCAGCACGAAATTGGTGTAGCTGCGCGTGCTCGCGAGGAACTCGTTCTGCGGAACGGTCTTCTCAAGGCTTCCCCCGACGATCTCACCATCCTTCACGCTCCAGACCTTCGCGTCCCCCTCCCAGCCGTCGAGCGAGCGCCCGTCGAAGAGGGGCTTCGGTTCCGCGGCGGATGCGGACAGGACGAGCAGTCCACCCAGGGCGGCGAGTGTGCAACGGAGTTCGGGAGTCATGCTGTGAGGATGCCGTCGCGGTTGGGCGAGTCCAGTCCCCGATGGTCCCGCCGAGCCGTCGGAGCGGGTCGGGAACCGATCCGGTAACGTGACAATTCCGGTGGAAATTCCGCCAATATCAGCGGCTCACATCGATATCGGAATTCCTAGGGTGGCTCCCGTCATGAATTCCAAATCCTTGTGTATCGCAGTCGGAGCCGCCGCCCTGAGCCAAGCCGCGCTTGCGGAAGGCTGGACCGACAAGGCCATCGCGCCGGTCGCCAACCCGATCTACTTCGAGACCCCGCTCATCCAGAACGAGGTCCGTCCGCTGTTCGCCTACCACCGCCTCGACAGCGGATTGCTCGGCGTCGGCGGCGACGTGAAGGTCTACGCGGCCCAGTTGCGGTACGCGATCAACGACCGCCTCGCCCTCATCGCCACCAAGGACGGCTACACCCAGATCAAGCTCGACAACGGCGCGAAGCTGGACGGCTGGAACGACCTCGCCGCGGGCCTCAAGTACGCGCTCGTCCAGGACGAGGCCAACCAGTTCCTGGTGACCCCGGGCTTCACCGTCACGGTGCCCACGGGCAACAGCGAAGTCTTCCAGGGCACCGGCAAGGGCCGGGCGGACCTGTTCGTCTCCGCCATGAAGGGCTTCGGCGACTTCCACGTCACCGGCAACGTCGGCGGCACGATCCCGTTCAACTTCGACGAGAACACCGCGAACCTCCGCTTCAACGCGATGGCCGACTACTACCTCAGCCAGTGGTTCATCCCGTTCGTCGCCTTCAACTCCTTCCTCACCGTCAGCGAGGGCAACGCCATCGGCCTGCCTTCCGAAGGGTTCGACGTCATCAACTTCGGCAGCTCGAACGCCAGCGGACATCTGCAGGGGGCGGTCGGCGTCGGATTCCGTTCCCGCCTGACCACCTCGCTCGACTTCGGTGCCGCCTACGAGTTCGGCGTCATCGACACCGACGACATCTTCAAGGACCGCCTCACGGTGGACTTCATCTGGCGCTTCTGAGACGCCTGCGTCCGTGTTTCGACGGGGAGTTCCGGGAAACCGGGGCTCCCCGTTGGTGTTTCCTGGGACGATCAGGCCCTGAAGGGTAGGGAAGGGGAGGACAGCGTGGGCCTCAGGACGAAGGCGTCACCACTTGGGGAGGTGACCCTTCGGCGGTTCCGGGTGGAGCTTCCGTCGGAGGGCGGCGACGACCTCGGCCGGGACGAACTGGGCCACGTCGCCACCCAACCTGGCCACCTCCTTGACGAGCCGGGAGCTCAGGAAGGAGTAGGAGTCCTTGGGCATCAGGAAGACCGTCTCCACGGACTCGTTGAGCTTCCGGTTCATCAGCGCCAGCTGGAACTCGAACTCGAAGTCGCTCACGGCACGCAGTCCGCGGACCACCGCGCAGGCCTGGTGCTGGACGACATACTCCACGAGCAATCCCTCGAAGGTCTCGACCGACACGTTGCCGATGTGGGCGATGGCGCCCTGGGCCATCTCCTTGCGTTCGGTGAGGCTGAAGAGCGGCTTCTTCCCCTCGTTCCGCGCCACCGCGAGGATCACGCGGTCGAACATCTTCGCGGCCCGCTGGACGACATCGAGGTGCCCGTTGGTGATGGGATCGAAGCTGCCGGGATAGACCACCGTGCGCATGGATCCAAGGTAGCCCAGGTTCCGCCCGGTGAGGAAACTTTCCGTGGCTTTTGGAAGCGGACTCACGGCGAGGCCCAACCAGGAGGATCGCAGAGGTCCGAAGTCGAAGCCCGATGCCGTAGGAGATCCCCTGCGAGGACGTGAATCGGAAGTCGGATCAGCCGACCGACCGGCGACGCCGCCATGCGGCAGCACCGATGCCCGCAACCGCGACCAGCGCCGCGTACGTGGACGGCTCCGGAACGGCGTTCGGGGACGTGGAGGTTCCCGGGAGAAGTCCGACGAGCGCGAAGTTGCCCGTGCTGCCGGCCATGCTGAATTCCAAGGAGGCCTCGCCGCCGCCTTCGAAGAAGACGAGGTCCACCAGGTAGGCACCCGGCGACAGGAAGATGCTGCCGTTGTTGACCTGTTCCGGATGGTAGGTGTCGTCCTGGAACACCGTCGTGCCGTTGATCCGAAGCCGCACGCCGTCGTCGGAATAGGTCCGGAACCGGTAGGTGTCCGCCACGGAGATGTTCAGCAGTCCCGAGATCCGGGCCGCGAAATCCGAATTCGCGGTCGCGCCGGTTCCGGTCTGTCCGAGGGAAACCGCCAGCGGCCACGGGCTGTTGCCGGTGATCTCGCCCTGGAAACCCAACGGATCGTCGGTGTAGTCGATCACGGAGGCCACCGCGCTGATCGTGGGGGAACGGAGGGAGATGGCGGCGTCCACCCCAGCAAGTCCGCCCCAACCCGCGTTGGAACCCTGCCACTGCTGGACCAAGAGCGAGGCGTTCGCGACGTGACCCGAGCCTGCCAGAACGGCCGCGAGGAGGAGACCCGGGACGATCCCGTTACCCCGGATGGACGTGGAAACCGTGTTGTTCATGTTCGATGCGGAAGGAACCACAGCGTGGCAGGCTGGCGTTTGGGTCCCTCCTGAACTAAATACAGGCCGCAAGGCGGCGATCCGGTCAATTTAGAAGTGGCCATACCGGTTACGGTTGCAGGCGGAAAGGAGCACGGCCTCCAGGGGACACGCCGTTGTCCTCCGGGTATTGCCGGTTGAACGCAAGGGCTCTGGACGGCATCGTCGTCACCGCTCGACGTGGAACTCCTTGGCCCCATCGCACTCCTTCTCCTCCTCATCGGAGCCAGCTTCCTCTTCGCCTTGGCCGAGTCGTCCTTGTTTTCCCTGGGAACATGGCGCGTCCGTCGTCTCGTTGAAAAGGGCGGCACCGGGGCGGAACGGGTCGGTCGCCTGCTCGCCGAACCCTCCGAGGTGCTCGCCGCGATCGTCCTCGGAAACACCCTCGCCAACGCCGCCCTGGTCGCCGTCACCGTCGGATGGGCGATGGGCGCCTCCGGCGGCGGCTGGCCCGGTTGGGCCGCCGTGGTCGGGCTCCTGCTCCTGCTCCTCCTCTTCTGCGAGGTCACCCCGAAGGCCCTCGGCGTCCGACGTCCCGAGGTCTGGGCGGTCCGCGTCGCCGCTCCCATGTGGGTCTTCGTCCGGATCACACGTCCGGTCCGCGACGTGGCCCGGCGGATCGTCGACTTCATCCTCGCCCTCGTCGTGCCAAGGTCGGTCAAGCCGGTGGGCGGGGTCTCGGACGACGAATACGCCGACCTCATCGAGATCGCCCACCAGCAGGGAACCGTGGGCGACGGCGAACGGGAGATCCTGCTCCACCTGCTCGCCCTCGACCGCCGCAGCGCCCGCGACGCCATGAGGCCGCGGGCCAGGACGGTCATGCTGCCCGACGAGATGCCCATCGAGGAGATGGTCGCGGCCGCCCGTCGTTGCGGTCACCATTGGATCCCGCTCTACGACGAGACTCCCGACAACGTGGTCGGCGTGTTGAACACGCGCACGCTGCTGCTGTCCCCGGAGCCCGACCTCTTCCTCGCCATGGAGTTCCCCTCGTTCGTGCCGGAAAGCATGAACCTGCTCACGCTGTTCGAGTCGATGCAGCGGCAGCGTCGCGGGGTCGCGATCGTCCTCGACGAATACGGCAGCACCGCCGGTCTCATCACCCTTCAGGACATCCTCGCCACCGTCGTCGGCGAGATCCGGCGTGAGGGCGAACCCCAGCGCTTTGTCTTCGAACGGCTCGGGCCCGGACGCTGGCGCGTGAACGGCGCCATGCGTCTCGACGACTTCCGCCGCGAGGTTCCGGAACTAGGCTCGCCGGAGGGCGTGGAGACCATGGCCGGTCTCGCGATGTTCCTCGCGGACGTGGTCCCGGCCGCCGGGGAGTCCTTCCGGTACCAGGGCCTCCGGCTAACGGTCCAGCAGGCCGACGAACGCCGCGTCCGTGAACTCCTGGTTGAGACGGAGGGTTCCCGGTGAATGTCGCCGCGATGCATTGGTGGACCGTCGCCGGCTGGCTGCTGCTTTCGTTCTTCCTCTCGGGCATGGAGGCCGGCGTGTTCGAGTTGAGCCGCCTCCGGATCCGCCAGATGGCCCGTGCGGGACGCGGAAACGCCCGGCGTCTCCTCACCTACATGGACCGGCCCGAGGAGTTCCTCTGGACCATCCTGGTCGGGAACACGATCTCCAACTTCGCCGCCGTCGCGCTCCTTCTCGGCGACCTCCGCCGCCTTGCCGGCGGGAACTCGGTGGTCTTCGTGCTGCTCCTGCTGGTGCTTGGCCTGGCCATCTACCTCACCTGCGAGCTCCTGCCCAAGCGGCTCTTCCAGAAGTTCCCGAACCGCCTCTGCATCTATCTCGTACCCGTCTACGCCGGCGTCCAACGGGTGCTTTCCCCCGTGGTCTACCTCGTCGGCCGCTTCGCCGCCCTGCTGCTCCGCATCACCGGCGACCGCGCCCTCACCGGACGCCTCTTCGCCAACCGCGACGAACTCAAGGCGATGATCCAATCCTCCAGCGGCGGTCTGACGAAGACCGAGAAGTCGCTCATCGGCCGCGTCCTCGACGCGCAGAACCTCACCGTCGGCCGCGTCGCGCAGCCGCTCGACCGCGCGGACACTGTCTCGGCTTCGCTGCCCGTCGCCGCCGTGCTCGAGATCGGACGGGTCGGCGGTCACACCCGTCTGCCGGTCTGGAGCGGAACGGATGATCCACGCCGGATCGTGGGTGTCGTCAGCCTGAAGGACCTCCTCCACACCGATCCCGATCCCGCCCGGCTGCTCGTCCAGGACTGGCTCCGCCCGGCGCTGTACCTCGACGATTCCGTCCGCATCGAGGAGGCGCTCCGCATCCTCCAGCGCTCGGGCCAGCACATGGCGATCGTCCGCGGCGCCCAGGGACAGGAAACCGGCCTGGTCACGCTCTCCGACCTGCTTCGCGCACTCTTCCTGGAGGTGCCGGCATGAACGACTCCCCGGCCACCCTCTGGGAAATCGCGGGCAAGCTCGGACTCGCCCTGGCGCTCGTCGCCCTCAACGGCTTCTTCGTCGCCGCGGAGTTCGCGCTGGTGAAGATCCGCGACACCCAGCTCGATCCGCTTCTCCGCACCCGCCACCGGCGCGCGGCGATGGCCCGTCACATCCTCGGCAACCTCGATCCCTATCTCAGCGCCTGCCAGTTGGGCATCACCCTCGCCAGCCTCGCGCTGGGCTGGGTCGCCGAGCCGGTGTTCGAGGCCCTCCTCCACCCGGTCTTCGGCTGGTTCCAGATCGAGTCGGAACGGGTCCGACACCTCCTCGCCGCCTCCGTCGGACTCACCGTCGTCACCTTCTTCCACGTCGTCGTGGGCGAACAGGCGCCGAAGTTCGTCGCCATCAAGCGGCCGTTGCCCTCCTCGCTCTGGGTCGCCTATCCGCTCCACTGGTTCTACCGGCTGACCTACCCGCTCATCTGGGTCCTGAACGTCGCCTCCCTCTGGGTCCTGAAGCAGCTCGGCATCGAGTCCGGGGGCGGCCACGGCGAGGAGCATTCCGAGGACGAGCTGCGCCTGATGCTCGGCTCCAGCCTCGCCGCCGGGGGCCGGTCCAGCCTCGCCCGCGAGATCGTCCAGAACTCCTTCGACCTCGCCCGACGCCGGGCCCGCGACGTCATGCGTCCCCGCCGGGAGATGGTCTTCCTCGACGCCCGGATCCCGCTCCAGGACGGACTGCGCCTCGCCGACGAGACCCGGTATTCCCGTCTGCCGCTCTGCGAGGACGGCGACCTCGACCGGATCGTCGGGGTGCTGCACGTGAAGGACCTCTATTCCGCGCGTTCGCGGGCGACCGCCACCGGGGAGCTTCGCGGCCAGGTGAAGCCGGTCATCTACGTGCCGGAGACGGCCCGCCTCGACCGGCTGCTGCAGATCTTCCTCGAACGCCGGTTGCACCTCGCCATCGTGGTGGACGAGTACGGCGGGACCACCGGCATGGTGACGCTGGAGAACGTGCTGGAGGAACTGGTCGGCCAGATCCAGGACGAGTTCGACCACGAGAAGCCCCGCATCGAGAAGACCGGGGACGAGGAGTGGATCATCGACGGCACGCTGCCGTTGTTCGA
>JAIXUV010000384.1 GCA_027483345.1 Verrucomicrobiales bacterium
CGGAAACTCAACGCCCGGTCCTGGGACAGAAGCGGCTGAAGACCGCACGCAGGTCGTCGGCGCGGAAGGGCTTCGAGAGGTAGTCGTCCATGCCGGCCTCGAGGCATCGCTCCCGGTCGCCGGCCATGGCGTTCGCGGTGAGCGCCACGATCGGGATGCGCTTCCCTCCGGATTCCCGCTCCCGGATCGTCCGGGTCGCCTCGAACCCATCCATCTCGGGCATCAGGCAGTCCATGAGGATCATCGCGTACGGGACCTGTGAGGACATCTGGACGGCCTCGAGGCCGTTGGCGGCGACGTCCACGCGACAGCCCATCTTCTCGAGCAGGCGGATGGCGAGCTTCTGGTTGATGGCGTTGTCCTCGGCGAGGAGGACGCGCGTGGCCACGATCCGGGCCGGCGCCGGCTCCTGGAGCGGCTGGTTTCCGGAAGGCGCAGGCGCCTCGACCGACGTGGCCGGCTCGGAAAACTCGTCGGCGCCGACGCCTTCGAGCAGGACGGGGATGAGGACCGAGGGCCGGACCAGCGGCTTCGGCACCGTGGCGTCGACCAACGACTTCAGTTCCGAACGGTCCCGCATGGCGCCGGAGGACAGGCGGATGATCCGCGGGCAGGCCTTCCCGACCGTCTCACGAAGGCCGCGGACGAACGCCGCCTCGGAACCGTCGGACTTCTCGGCGTCGAGCAGCAGGACCGCGGTGAAGGGGATCCGGCCCGGATCGCGCCGGTTGAGCGCGACCAAGGCGGAAGGGGCGTCTCCGGCGACCTCGTGGTCGATCCGCCAGTACCGGAGCAGGCGGAGAAGCGACTCCCGATGGACGCCGGGCGGGACCATGAGGAGGACGCGAGCGACGGGCAGGTCGGCTCCGGCACCGGGTCCGGTGACGACGACCTCGTCCGGTGCCGGAAGCGTGAACCAGAAGGTCGATCCGCGTCCCTCGACGCTCGTGACGCCGACCTCGCCGCCCATCATGGAGATGAGCTGTCGGCAGATCGCGAGGCCGAGGCCGGTGCCGCCGAACCGACGGGTCGTGGAGGTGTCCGCCTGCATGAACTTCTGGAAGAGCAGGCCGACCTTGGATTCCGGGATCCCGATGCCGGTGTCGCGGACCTCGACGCGGAACCGCGGCGGGGAGTCCTGGTCGCCCGGGACCCGGAAGGCGGCGACGACGACCTCGCCACGCTGGGTGAACTTGATCGCGTTGCCGATGAGGTTGAAGAGCACCTGGCGCACGCGGCCGGGGTCCGCGGTGAGGTTGAGCGGAACCGGGTCGGCCAGCAGTCCCAGCTCGATCCCCTTGCCCGCCGCCTGCGCGGCCATGAGCTCGACCACCTCGGCACAGCCGGAACGGAGGTCGCAGGGAACCATCTCGAGGGTGAGCTTGCCGGCCTCGATCTTGGAGTAGTCGAGGATGTCGTTGATGAGGGAGAGGAGGGTCTCCCCGCTGCGCCGGATAGTCTCGCAGTAGTCCCGCTGTTCCTGGGAGAGGTCGGTGTCGAGCAGCAAGTTGGTGAAGCCCACGATGCCGTTCATCGGGGTGCGGATCTCATGGCTCATGGACGCCAGGAACTCGCTCTTCGCGGCGCTCGCCAGCTGGCCCTGCATCGCGAGCTGGTTGGCGCGGCCGGTGGCCTCCTCCAGCTGCATCAACGCCTCCTGCATCGACTGCTCGGCCTGACGTCGGCCGGTGATGTTTCGGGCGATCCCGAGCACCTCGTCCGCCGACACCCGCACGATGCGGGTCTCGAACCACATGGAGCCTCCGGGCAGGTCGAGCTGGTACTCGATCTGCCGGCTCTGTCCGTCGGAGAGCGTCTGGGAAACGGCCTGCATGCAGAGGTCGGCCACCTCCGGCGGGAGGACCTCGTGGAGCGAACGGCCCAGCATCGAGTCCGGATCCACCGGCATCAGTTCCGGGTCGCCGGCGTGGCATTCGAGATAGCGGCCCGCGGAGTCGACGCGGAAGAGCAGGTCCGGGATCGCGGCCAACAGGGCCCGGTTCCGTTCCACGGTCTCATGCAGCCTGAGTTCGCCGCACTTCCGGGAGGTCACCTCCTGGAAGCTGCCGTAGAGGCGGGTCGCCCGGTCCTCCTCACGACGCACATGTCCCGCGGCGCGGACCCAGACCTGACGCCCGCGCGCCGTGACCAGCTCCAGCTCCAGATCCCAAGGGGTCCCGTCACGGATCCCCTTCCCGACGGCCTCACGGACGAGCCTCCGGCTGGGGACCGTGTAGAAGGCGATCGCCGAGTCCAGCGTCGGCACGAAGTCGTCGGGCACCTCGTGGATGCGGCGTGTCTGCTCCGACCAGTAGAGGTCCCCGGAGTCGAGGTCGAAGGACCAGACGCCGACACCGGCGGAACGTCCGACGGCGTCCAACAGCTCGGCGGGGTCGTGCAGCGGGGTGGACACGGCGGGTCGGCCCCGGCCGCCGATCGGATCCGGTCCGGGCAGCAGGGAGCGCGTCGGGGTCGCCTGTTCCGCTTCGTCGATGTTTCCGCGGCTTTCCAGCACGGTTCGATGGGGCCCCGACGGCACGCGCCCCGTTTTGGGGCCGTCGGCGTCGGGCAGTTCTCACCTCCCATCGGGAGGTGGGCCGCTCCACTTGAGCCGGTTCGATCCTCGGCTTTCATCCCGGCTTCCCACCGGCTTCACTGGCGGGGCTCCAACCGGCAATGAGGCGAAACCCGCGTACACCCAAGTCCCTGGATGGGACCCCGATTCTTGCGGCACTGCTGCTCACCGCGGCGGCGGTCACCCAAGCCTCCGAGCCGCTCGCCGAGCCCCGTTGGTCACCCAACGAACGCCTGCAACGCGAGCGTCTTTCCGCCGTGCAGGCCTCGGTCGATTCGTTGGCCGCCCGCCGCCATGAGGTCCGCCGCACCGACGAGTTGCGCGACCTCCGGTGCAACTTCCACGCCCACGCCGGTGACTCCACCCACACCGGCGGCACCCCCGAGGAGATCCTGCGGGCCGCGAAGGCGGTCGGCGTCGACGTCCTCTTCCTCTCCGACCACTTCCGTCCGCCGCGCGACTTCATGGACGGATGGCGCGGCCTCCGCGAAGGGGTCCTGTTCATCCCCGGCTCGGAATGCCGCGGATTCCTCGTGAGCCCGGAACGGTCCGTGTTCCAGTCCATGCAGGAGCCGATCCCGAAGTTCGTCGGCACCGTGAACCAGGGCGACGGGCTGATCTTCCTCTCGCACATCGAGGAGCGTCCGGACCACCCGATGGACGGCCTCACCGGACTGGAGATCTACAACCGGCACTACGACGCCAAGCGGGACTTCACCGGGATCCTGAAGCTGGTGCTCCGCCTGACGGACCCGGACCAGGTGGTGGAGCTCTCCGACCTGCTCAAGCGGTATCCCGATGCGTGTCTCGCGGGCCAGGCGGCCTATCCGCAGGCGTACCTGGAGAAGTGGGACGCCGCGACCGCCACCGGCCGGTTCACCGGGGTCGCCGCCAACGATTGCCACCACAACCAGGTGTTCCTGGTGAAGAAGCTGGACGACGACACGGCGTTGATCGGGACGGTCGTGGACAAGGACGAGGACATGCGGAAGGTGAAGGCGCTGCTGCGGCCGGCGTTGCGGCGGCTGCTGGAAGGGCACCGGCCCGGGGACATCGTGGTCCGGCTCGACTTCGACCCCTATGAAAGTTCCCTGAGGAACGTGAGCACCCATGTCCTCGCCGCCGAGAAGACCGAACCCGCGCTCCGCACCGCGGTGAAGGCGGGGCGGGTGTACGTGAGCCACGACTGGATGGCCGATCCGACGGGCTTCGACTTCGGCGGCACGGACGGACTGCGGATGGGCGACGAACGACCGTGGACCGCCGGGACCGTGTTGAAGGTGGAGTCGCCTCTGCCGGCGAAAATCCGCCTGATGCGGGACGGGCGCCAAGTGGCGCTGGAAGTGGGTTACTCGCTGCGGCACGAGACGACGGGACCCGGCGTGTACCGGGTCGAACTGTGGTTCGACCTCGGTGGCGAACTGCGTCCGTGGCTCTATTCCAACCCGGTCTACCTGGGTTCCGCCAAGGGCAACTGACGACGGACAATGTCTCCGTGTCCTCCTTGCCTCCGGGGCAGTCCGGAGGAGTTTTCAGTTTCAAGTTTTCAGTTTTCAGCGGGGAGCAACCGAAGCGGCGGCGATCGCCCGCGGCTTGGCAGCCGCGGCTACGGACTACCGACGATGCCTCTGTGCTCTCCGTGGCCTGGCGGCCTCGGCTACGGGAAGCGGACACAGCGCGGATCAGCGGACGAAGAGGCTCGAGAAGCGGGTGAGGACGGGGCCGGGGACGAGGACCGGGGTGAAGTCCCCGGCCGGAACCGCGACATCGCCGGCGGGCTCGCCGTTGAGCGTCAGTTCGAACCGCCCCTCCACGCGCCGCAGTTCGAGCCGGTTCCAATCCTTGGAACGCACCTTCGGCATCGGCGGCAGCGCGCTCGGCTCACCGCCCGCGACGGACACGGAAACCGGCGGGACCTTGGAGGCCGGCTCCGCGTCCCACTTCCAGTCGAACACCATCCGGGTGGCACCGGAGCACACCGGGCCGCGGAGCACCGCGGAGGAAGCGGATTTCGCCGCGGAGCGCAGGGTCCAGTCCTCAGCCGCCCAGACCGCCTCGGCTCCCGGGGAAGGCGTCCAGCCGCGGAGCCCGCGTCCGTCGTAGAGCGAACGCCAAGGCTCGGCTTCCGGGGCGGAATCGGCAGGGCCGGCGCCGGTGGAGGGCAGCTCGCGGATCCGCAGGTGGCGCCAGTCGACCTGTCCGCCCTCGGATTCCAGGGCGATGTAGCCCTTGCGCCACGTGCAGCCGGTGCCGCCGGAGACCTCGGCGCCGTTCACGGAAAGACGGAGCACGCCGTTCGTCGCGACGATGCGGTAGTGGTTCCACTCGGGCGCGCCGTGGCTCCTCATCTCCTTGGGGAAACTCCGGTCGCCGTTGCTCGGGGAGAACGGCTTCATCCGCGAGCCGTGGATCGGGAAGACGTCGCCGTGGGTGGTGAACCAGTCGGACTTCCCGTAGCCGTGGTCGAGCACCTGGACCTCGATGGCTCTGAGGAAGGGCTGACCGACGGCGGGCATCGGACCGGCCCAGATGAACACGCCCGCGTTGCCACCCGCCTTGAGGTGGCGCCATTCCAGCTCGAGCTCGAAGTTCTCGTACTGCCGCACGGTCCGGAGCGCGCCCGTCGGGATCCCGTCGCAGTGGATCATGCCGTCGCGCACCGTGAACGTCTCCGGCGCGCAGTTCACGTTCACCCAACCGGAGAGGTCCCGGCCGTTGAAGAGGGGCGCGAAACCGTCGTCGGCCCCGGCGCCGTGGAGGGCCAGCATCGAGACGGAGGCCGCCAGTCCGTTGAGGAAGGTCCGCAGGCGCAGGGGGATCATGGCCACAGCGTGGCGCGGCGGACGGACGAAGGGAAGTCGGCTTGACCCGACAAAGATCCGGGGCGGGTCCCGTTGGAGAACGGGACCCGCCCCGGGTTGCGGAAAGCGGACGGGATCAGCGACGGCGGGAACGGACCCAGGCGACGGCGCCCATGAGCCCGGCGGCCAGGACTCCCCATTGGGAGGGTTCCGGCACGGCGGTGAAGCTCAGGTCGTCATACAGGGCGCCGGCGGGGAGCACCACGAAGTCGACCCCGGCCAAAGGGCCGGAAAGGGTCGCGAGGAATCCGGGAACCGCCTGGTCGATGGGAATCGAGCCGAGGAGGGTGTTGGTGGAGGCGCCAACCGAGTAGAACTCGATCGCCAGCCCGTCGAAGCCGAAGGAGTCGTTGTCCAGCCGGACGGAGAATCCGGAGACGACCTGGGTCGAGGAGAAGCTGACCAGGACGGTGTCGAACACGGCGTCGAGGGCGTTGGGCGAGGAGGGGGCCGCGCCGCGGTCATAGAACGAAGGGTTCCGGACCAGGACGGACTCGGCGGAGGTGTCGACGCGCCAACGGGTGGTGCCGTCAATCAAGTCGCCCTCGGAGTCGAGGTCCGGGGAGAAGGATCCCACTGCGAAGGAAACGCCGGCCGGAGCCGCGAGGTTGGCGGCGGAGCCGTCGGCGAGGGAATCGAATCCGATGACGAAGGACTGGGCGCGGAGGGCGGACACGGAGGTCGCGGCCAACGCGGCGGCGAGGACGAGGTGTTGGAGTCTCATGGACGGGATCGGGTATGGAAGTTGGGTTGGAATCGGGGCCCCACCCGGTCCCCGGAGGGGGCGGACCCGGAGGTCCGCCCCGTATCCGGAGGCGCAGGAGGAGACGTCCTTCGCCGTTTACTTGGCCGGCGTGGGGACGCCGCCGATGACCGCCTGCATGATGTTGAAGAACACGTCGGTGTTGTCGATCGTGCCACGGAACAGGATGCCACCGCGGCCCTCGGCGTAGACCGGGATGTCCGAGGCGGTGTGGGCCGCGACGGGGTCGGCGATCTGGCCGGTGACGAGGTAGAGTCCGTTGGTGTCACGGGCGGTCGGGCCGCTCGGGTAGGTGTTCAGCGGGGCGGAGGAGTTGAACGGCTGCTGGGAGTCGCGGAGCGGCAGGGGGTTGGTCAGCCAGTTCTCGTAGCGGTCGCCGTTGGCGGCGTAGCCGATCAGCATCTTGTTGTCGGGATCGGTGGTGGTCGGGTAGCCGTCGGACTCGATCGTGTAGATCGGGAAGCCGGCGCCCTCGTAGGTCCCGACGACGCCGGCACGGAGGCCGTTGGTCGCGGCAGTGCCCTGGCCGGCGAGCGAGCGGGAGACCAGGTTGGTGTTGGCCACGGTGGAACCGCCGATGATGTTCACGCCGCCGCACTCATGGTCGGCGAGGACGACGACCAGCGTGTCGGGGTTGGTGGAGGCGAAGTTGCGGGCCACGGCCACGGCGCGGTCGAACTCCAGGGTGTCGAGGATCCAGCGCTCGGTGTCCATGTTGTGGGCCTGCTTGTCGATCGAGGCGGCCTCGACCATCAGCACGAAGCCGTTGTTGTTCCTGCGGAGGACCTGCAGCGCCTTCGTGGTCATCTCGTCCAGCATCGGCTGGTCGGGGAACCCGTAGTCGTCGACGACCGTCGAGGCGCCGCGGCGCTTGTCGATCTTGTCCTTGGCGACGTTCATGTTGGAGAAGCTGAACAGGCCCAGCAGGCGGGTGGCGGTGGACGGGACGGCGTCCATCTGGGTCTTGTTGCCGACGTAGTCGAAGCCGGCGCCGACGAAGCCGCCGATCAGGTCGCGGGAGGGATCCACCGCACCGGCGGGGACGCCCCAGCGGGAGGCGAGGTCCGCGGGCAGGACGTAGTCGCTGGCGGAAGCGCGGACGGAGCCGTTGGTGCCGGAACCGAGGAACCACTTGCGGCCACCGCCCATGAGGACGCGCAGACCGCGGTTGGTGACGCCCTCGTCGAGGTACTGGTCGGCGATGCCGGTGCCGGCGCCGCGGTCCTGCGTGTGGATCGCGAAGGCGGCCGGGGTGGCGTCGAACACGTCGGCGGTGGTGACGATGCCGAGGGTCTTGCCCTGCGTGCGGAGCAGGTACGAGCTCATGTACTCGACGCGCGGGTTGTCGAACCGGTCGGTCGTGTCGTCGGGGAAGACGCCTTCCTGGTTGTTGTTGGCCTTGTTGCCGGTCGAGTAGCAGGCGGCGCCGGGGGCGGAGTCGGTGACGATCGAGTTCAGCGAGTGGGTCTGGGCGATCGCGATGTTGGGCATCATGTCGACGGCGAGCTTGCCGTTGGCCTTACCCTGCTGGACGCCCTGCGCCATGATGCGCGCGGCGGTGCGGTGCGCGATGCCGAAGCCGTCGCCGAACATGATGATCACGTTCTTGGCGCGGCGGCCGAGCTGCTCGGTCAGCACGACCTCGAAGTTGCCGCTCGCGACCGCCACCTGGCCGTCGGACTGGTAGCCGACGACGCTGAAGGTGTGCACGCCGCCGGTGTTGTTCGAGTAGGCGCGGAGCGTGGCCTGGACGCTGTTGGCGGGAAGACCGGAGACCGTGGTCGGGGTCAGGGTGACCGGGACGGCGACGGGGTTGCCGTCGACGCGGAACTCGGCGTTGGTGATGGTCTGGCCGGCATCCGGGCGGATCGTGGCGGCGAAGTCGAAGCGCTGTCCGCGGAGGAAGCGCGCGATGATCGGGGGATTCGGGTCCGAGAAGCTGAAGAGAGCGCTCGGAGGGGTCAGGCGGGAGACCGTGGGGGCGGCGGACGCCGTCATCAACGACGCGACCGCGGCCACGGCACCCGCTGTGCGGGCGATGAGGTTGCTGGACTTGTTCATGGTACCGTGCTTGTGGGTTGGGGAGACCGCGGAGCGGGGTCCGCGGAGGTTCAACGCCGGAGGTTCTCCGACGCGGAAAGGGATGGGGCCGGGGCCTCTTGGGCGGGGGCGGCAGGGGCCTCCTGCTTCGGATCCAGGTGGAGTCGGACGATGGAATGCCGTCCGTCGGGCTCCTCGCGGTCGCCCACTTCCAGTCGGCCGGTCAAGAGAAGCAGCCCCGGGGTGAACGGGGTCTTGGGCTGATGGTTCCGGGGCAACAGCACCCGCACCACGTTGGGCGGGAGGTCTTCGGCCAGTCCATAGTCCCGCTCATGGGCAATCGCCGGAACCGGGGAAAGCAGGAGCGTCCACGGCGTGGCCTGGACCTGTTTCACCATGTGGCCGAGGATCCGGACCCGCTTGCCATCGAGGGCCGCCAGCTTCTCGGTCGTTTCGAGGCCCTTCGGCCCCACCGGCATGCGGAAGAACTCGTCGAAGAAGACGTCGGTGACGCCCTCGGGAGGCGGCGGCAACTGCGCCACACG